>CAZRJT010000007.1:0-37021 GCA_964600585.1 uncultured Bacteroides sp. | reverse complement strand
CGCATATTCGTCGCACGCCAGCAGCTCCAGGAACGCTTCTCCGACTATCGTTAACTCTCCCCCCATCACCATAGTTGAAAAGTTGAAGAAAGAAAGTACAACTCTCCCTCATAACCACCCCCAAAACAAAAATTCAAGTAAAAACAAAAAAAAATAACAAACGAAACGAACAAAAACTCAAACACCCGCGTTATAAAGACAAAGATAGGGAATGAGATTTGGAACTCAAATACAGATTAGTTTAGGTAAAGATTTAAGGTTAAAAAATGGTACAAAAAGCCCGCACCTGTTCTCAGATGCGGACTTTTTGTTTTATCCACCAAACAAAAGTCCCCCTGCTGCCTATTGGCAGCAAGAGGACGCCTCTCAAATATTGGGTTGTGTACTATGTGTGTCTATTCTATATTACATCACGCCTTGGGCCATCATAGCACGTGCCACCTTCATAAAGCCGGCGACATTTGCACCCTTCACGTAATTGATGTAACCGTCGGGTTCCTTACCGAAGAGTTCGCACTGATGGTGTATTTCAGCCATAATGCCTTTGAGTTTTTCATCAACTTCGGCTGCACTCCACGAAAGTTTCTGCGAATTCTGAGCCATTTCCAGACCCGAAACCGACACACCACCGGCATTTGCAGCCTTACCCGGAGCGTAGAGAATCTTCGCTGCGAGGAATTCCTTGATTGCGTCAGGAGTTGAAGGCATATTCGCACCCTCGCTCACTGCGATACATCCCTGAGCCAACAGCGCGCGTGCATCGTCTCCGTCTATTTCATTCTGAGTGGCCGAAGGCATAGCTATGTCACACTTCACGTTCATCCACGGACGTTCGCCGGGGAAGTAGGGGAGGTCATACTCCTCTGCAAACTCCCTGATGCGGCCACGGTAGATGTTCTTGAGCTTGAACACATAGTCAAGCTGCTCCTGAGTGATGCCGTCGGGGATGCTTACCGTGCCGTCGCTGTCGCTGAGCGACACAACCTTTGCCCCGAGCTGCAACAGTTTTTCAGCCGTATAGGTTGCCACATTACCCGAACCCGAAATGGCCACACGCTTTCCGGCAAGCTCTATGCCTTTAGTAGCAAGCATGTTCAGCAAAAAGTAAACATTGCCGTAGCCCGTTGCTTCAGGACGTATAAGCGAACCGCCGAATTCTATGCCTTTACCGGTGAAAGTACCCGTGAACTCACGCGCCATCTTCTTGTACCAGCCGTACATATAGCCTACCTCACGACCGCCAACGCCTATGTCGCCAGCCGGAACGTCAGTGTCAGGCCCTATCTGGCGCCAAAGTTCGGTGACGAAAGCCTGGCAGAAGCGCATCACTTCCATATCGCTCTTGCCGCGTGGCGAAAAATCGCTACCACCCTTCGCACCGCCCATTGCAAGCGTAGTGAGTGAATTTTTAAATGTCTGTTCGAAAGCCAAGAACTTCAAAATTGACTGATTGACCGACGAGTGGAAACGAATACCTCCTTTGTACGGGCCTATTGCGTTATTATGCTGTATACGATAACCCATATTATTTCTCACCTTGCCCTGGTCATCAACCCACGACACTCTGAAGGAAAATATGCGGTCGGGAATGCAAAGACGCTCTATGAGGTTGTATCGTTCGAATTCCGGATACTGATTGTACGTTTCTTCAATTGACGTTAATACTTCTTCTACGGCCTGGATATATTCAGGCTCATTAGGGAACCGGCGCTTCAAATCGTCGATTACTTCAGTTGCTTTCATAACTAAAACACGTTTTTGATTTACACTAATTGTTATGACTTTTCATAAATCCGCGGCAAAGTTACAACAATTCCTCTGAAAACAATGGCATTTTGTTATATTTTTCAATTTTTCAGTCAAAAAATTCCATTTTATGTCATAATACTTGTCATTCTCCTCCATAAGCAACAAACGGCCATTCCCTTTGACGGGGTGGCCGTTTGTTAACGAATTTCATATGCAATATTCGATGATAAAAATCCTACTGCACGAGCTTTGTAAAGCGATATCCATCGGGCGATGTCACCATAACGATGACCTGACGCTCACCTGAATTCACCTGAATGGTCTTAGTCGATTCGCCATCACGCCATAAAGATGTATGAAGCACTATTCCCTTCAGATTAACAACTTTCACCTCGCTGCCATCCTCCGGATTTTCTGAAGACAACCTAATCAGCTCTCCTTCGCGATATACCTTAAATGCGTTCTTCCATTCAATGACTGACACACCGCTTTCCACCCTCACTTCAAATGGTGCGGAAAACACGATATGCCATTTTCCCGAAAAGTCCACTCCACGAAGCGTGAGCTGATGCACGCCTTCTGACAGATTTTCCGTATTAATGACGAAAGCTCCTTCACCACCATCCGACAATGCGACTTCCTCACCATAACCTTCTCCAGGATCCTCGTCGACAAAATACTCGGCTCCGGCAAGACCATCGATTTTTTCAGTAACATAAAGTGGCTTGACATCAGTAGTCGACCATCGTTTGGCAGCATCGCATGTCCGCGATGAGAATAAATGCGCCCCCGGTGTCAGCTCGGCAGTCGAAAGCATGAACACATTATCTCCCTCCGATGCTTCCTCCTGATTGGCCATTCCGACGCCAGGGTCTTCATCAAAGAACCATTCAAAAACAAACGAATTAGGCGTAACGACAAAAGTTCGGGTCATCGATGCTGTCCAGGTTCCCCCTGAGCGAAGTCGCACAGTGAGTGTGTGGGCTCCAACGCTCAATGATTGAGTTGGCACTACGAACGATATACTTCCATTTTCGGTAATCGTTAATTGCTTACCCATACCATTTCCTGGGTCGGCATCGATGAAATATTCCGCACCGTCTGCGCCTTCAGCCTCAAACACGCAAAACGTCCGGGTGACCGTACTGCTCCAACCCGATTCGTCACTCGTACGGAACGAGATTATGTGCGCACCTGCCGAAATGTCCTCAAGCGGCAAAACAAATTCATTTTCCCCCACCTGGCCGACAAACACCATACCGGCGTCATAACCTTTGTCAGAGTCAATAAAAATCTCCACTTTCACATCGGCGTAAAGCGCTCCACAGCCAAGTAAACTCAAAACTATGGCAATACTTCGACACAATTGGCCGTTTATCGCGTTCCACCTCATTTTGAAACACCAATTTTCACCGTTACTTTCATGTCTTCGCCTTGAACAACCGATTCTGGCATCTCTATATCCTCGATTCTGACACCTGACGGCAATCCGCTCAACACATACGGATCTTCGCCTGAGAATGCACCTTTACCTGGAGCTATACTTTCATCCACTTCCTTGATACTTGCATCATTTCTTTTAGTGCCATACAATTTATTGTCTTCGTAGTTGCCAAAGGAGTAATTATTAGAGTAGGTATTATCCTTGTTTGCATAGGAATCACTTTCGATATCGCAACTGATATTATTTTCGATTACACAGTTAGTTAACTTCCTTACACCGGCCTCACCACTCAGAGCTGTATTTCTTGAAATCACAGAATTATCCATATTACATAACATAGCATTAGCTCCCTCCGCTATAATATTATTTGTCACCTGCATATAGGTAGCGGATTCACTATAAGAATCTCCCATTATCCCATACAAAATGTAATTTTGGTGAATCACCCCATTAGTTATATGATCATTTGTGTATGAATATTCCGGACAAAGACTTACTCTCTTTATATAACACCTTGTTACAACAAGATTATTGGCTTCCATATTAACATAACCATCCACATACAGACCTATCACTCTTGCTCCATCACATTCCAAATTAACTTCATCAAATTTTGCGGGAGAGTAACCCTCTTTAGTTGGATCGTTAATATCCAGGAAGTAACCGGGACCTTGCAAGGTAATTTTTTTTGTAACTGATATTTTACCATAGGAAGTAGGCGAACCGTCAAAAACTATCACATCGCCATCTGACGCAGCTTTTTGAGCGTCATCGAAATTAGTGAATTGCGCACCAGATCCATCAGTGTTGTTAACACGAAAAGTGGCACCCGAAACTGAAACAACGGCCAAAAATAAAAACGCCGCAAAAAGAAATAACTTTTTCATTGTAGTGGTTTATTTGTTTTTGTGCAATATTGCCTTGATTCATACCACCACAAAATAGCGGTGGGTCTTAGTATTCTGTACGATCCAGAGGCACTGCCATACCCACACAACATACAAAACACCAAGCCCACCAAGCAACCGTATCCGTAGGGATACGACGAATCGATGGGCATTTAGTGTATCGCACTCGTTGTGTTGAAAATTGGCAGTTTTCTGAATCGAGCACAATAGCATTAAATGCTATTAGATACAATTTTAGTCGGAAGCCACTCTTGGCCTCACATTGCAAAGGTAGTAATTTTTGATAATAAAAACACTGCGTCCGACACCACAAATTAGCGGTGCCGGACGCGGCATATTACGGTACAATCTATCTGTCAGAACTTAAAGAAGCCCCTGTCGGCTAAGCTCAGCACGATAGCATATTCTGTGACTCTCTATCGAGTCATCTATATGGGTCAAGACCTTAGGATCGTTGAGGTCGTCCTTGCGGATAGCATTCACGAAATATTCCACCATCTTGAGGTCGGCTCCGGCATGGAACGGTTCGCCCTCGATGTCGGTGAAATCATACACTTCCTTCTCTCCCGTACGAAAGTGAGTCACGGTTATCACGCGTTCGTCACCCTCAATCTCAGCCTCGGTGAGCGATATATGGGTATTGCGCCTGTCGTCGAGCGTAAACAAGTCCATCGACAGATTCACAGTCACGTCATTTTCAAGCTCCATGGCAAGCACCTGATGGTCAACTACATCATTGTCGCAGTGATATACACACCGTCCGTATTTTCCTTCACGAAGTTCGCGCTCTATCACGTCGTCAATCGTCTGACCTTCCGGAACGTCGAAATTGGCAATCCACTCATGGCGTACACGATAAAGATTCACAGCCGAAAAAGCGCATTTGCTCTCAACTTTACAGTCGATGCAGCGGGGAGCGGAACCCTCGGGAGCGTTCTCCTTCCTGAACCAGCGGAGCGAACCGAACGACGCCAGCCGGCGGCACTTCGAGTCGGTCAGCCATACAAGGAAATCAACGTCATGGCAACATTTCGACAGCAACATCGGATTAGTGTCGGCAACCTTGCTCCAGATGCCGCGCACATAGCTGTGGCCCGCGCGGTCTATGCCCACCGATGCACGGTGCGATATCGTAATCACCTTGCCGAGACGCCCCGAACTTACGAGTTCCTTCATCTTCACGAAGTAGGGATGATAGCGGAGCACATGGCACACAGACACTATCTTATTGCGTCGGCGCGCTTCGTTGGCAATGAGCCTACACTCTTCGAGCGTCTGCGCTATCGGCTTTTCGAGCATGATGTGATAGCCATTCTCAAGCGCAAGCATACAAGGCTTGAAATGCATATTTTCAGGAGTGCATATCATCACAGCGTCAGCCTCTATGGGATTCTTGAAAAAATCCTCCCACGTCTTGAAGCACTGCTCTTCGCTCAGGCCAGCCTGCTTGGCTACGTTGTGCCGGCGCAAGTCATTAAGCTCCACAACCCCGACAAGTTGTGCTTTATCGGGGTTGTTGAGTATGTAATGCAAATACTTGGCCGTGCGGTTGCCGGCTCCGATGGCCACGATTTTCACCGGGGCCTGATTATCGGATTTAGTATTCGTACCGGTCATATTTATTTCGATTCCGATGAGAGGTCTTTGATGCGGATATTGCGGAATTTGATGCCCGTGCCATGACCGAGGAAGCCAACGTGGCCACTCTTGTTGAACAAGCCCGGGTGGTTGAGATGGTCGACAGTGTAGGGGTTGCGGTCGCCGCCGTCGGGGTCTACGTTATGCCCCTGTGTGGCTTCGCGGATGTTGCCGTCGAGTATCACCTCGCCGTTCACCGTAACGGTGATGTGGTCGCCCACCGCACGTATTTCCTCTACGTTCCAGGTGCCGCGCGCCGGGAATTTCACGCGTTTGGCCGGGATGATGCCGTAAACCGATCCGTGCTGCTGATATTCGCGCAAGTCGGCATATATCGGAGCGTCGTGGTCAAGAACCTGTATTTCCATACCGTGGTAAGCGGCGTCAACACCCATCGGAGTGCGGATGCCTATACCGTTATTAACGCCTTCACGATCGAAGCAGAATTCGAAACGGAGGATGAAGTCGCTGTATTCGTCAGCCGTATAAAGGTTGCCGCCCGAACCATATTGAGCCGACACCACGATGTTTCCGTCAACAGGTATGTAATTAACCTTGTTGCCTACGAAATTATGCATCGAGCGGCCGTCAAACAGAGCCTTGAAGCCTTCGGCAGCCTCTTCAGCCGACACGTTGTAGACCGGAGTCGAAGGAAGTTCATGGATGTAGAGGTCGCGCACATCCAACTTGTTGCCATCAGAGATGAATTCTATCGCACCGGTAGAATAAACATAGCTCTGGTCGTTGTTCGGATTTTCAAGCACTATATTGTCGGCAACGGTCTTACCGTTTATCACCACTGTGATGCGGTCGTTCACCATCTTCACGTAGGCAGTGTTCCATTCGTTGTCGGCATTGTTGATTCCCTCAGGCACTGCATTTGCCTCGGCATTGGCTATTACTTTGCCCGAATCATTTCCGCCAAGCACTATGGCCGGAATCGAACGAACGCCAAGAACGCAGCTGCCTTTCCATTCAAAAATAAGCTCGAAGTTCTCATAGTCGCCTGCAAGTGCTATGGCAGACTTGCCGGTGCCAGTATATGAGATGCCGACGCTGTTTACGGCCCAGTCGGTCGATGCTTCCATAGCAGCCTTTTCAGCCTTTTTGAGTGCTATGCCTTTCAGACGTCCGGGAGCTATCGGAAGACCGGTAACAGTGCTCATCGGCAAGAATTTCACATCCTTAATCGACGGACGCAGCGGTTCAAATCCGGCAGCGGGCAACTTGGCTATTATGCCGTTGAGGTCGTCTACGGCATAACCGGCGTCGGGATTGTTGGTCTGCGAGCGGAACTGTGCCATTGCCTTTTCAAGAGCCGACTTCATATATGCGCCGCCGAGAGACCCTGCGGTCTTTGACGCAATCGAACGCAACGATTCAGCTGCCGTGTTGGCAGTGGCCGGATTAGAGAGGTATTTCTCAACCGTAAGGAACGAAGGATAAGTGGCAACATTACCCAAACCGCTAATCAGACGATTCTGCACTTCGGCATTATCTGTTGCTTCAAGGGCCTTGCGATAGAGCTGATATTTACGCTCGGGAGTCATATTGCCCTGCGACACGAGCTGTGCGTAACGCAGCAAGGCAGGCTGAGCGTCGGCCTTGTTGCCTATGGCAATGTCATAAAGCACTCCTATCATTGCGGGATTGTTCACCGTGAGCAAAGCTTCAAAAGCAGACTTGCTGTTGGGCGACTTGTAGCTTTCGAGCAAAGTGTTGATGGCTTCGGGGGTTGCCGACTGAGCCAGCAGCGGATAGAACACCGAAGGTGTCTTCGACTTCTTTATGAACGGAGCGACAGCCGCATACTGGTCAGCTGGCGACAAGTTGCGAAGAGCCGACTTGATGGCTGTCTGCAATGTCTTGATATGTACGCCGCCATCCTTTTCAACCAATGCGCAAAGACGGGGGAAGTCGCTCTGGTTCACCACGCCCGGCAGTGCTTCATAAGCAGCCGCGCTAATGGTTTTGTTGTCAGAATCAAGCATCATAAAGATGGCGTTTGCGGCTTCGGTCATACGACGGGCCGATGCAATCTTCAATGCTGCGAGCTGAGTGGCCTGATTGCCATTCAAGGCTTTCATAATGCCGGGATTAACCTTGCCGTTAAATGCCATAAGGGCAGCCGTAGCTTCAGCCGAATTGGCACCGCCAAGCTGGCCAATCAACGCATCCAAAGCCTTTTCGCCGCCGATTCGGCCGGCAGCGGCTATCGCAGCATCAGCCACTTCCTTGTTCGATGAATTGAAGCAGGAAGTAACGGCATCAATCTGCGATTCCATATGATTCGCACCATACCAGTTCAAGATATCAGCCTTAACTTCGGTTTCATTCTTTGAAGCAAGTATCTTGTTCAGGGCTTTGTAAAGGTCTTCATCGGCAAACGACTCTGACAGACGCAGAGCATTCACACGATATTCGCGGTTAGGATCGCTCATTGCCTTGACGATGGTGGGAAGTGACTTCTTTCCTTCCTGTGCTGTGATGAGCTGAAGGGCTGCGCCGCGCACGTGAGTTTTGTCGGTGGCCTTCATAAGCTGTTTGGCAGCTGCCACGCCTTCCTTCACCTGACCGTTGGCAACCATATTGTTAAGCAACGCAACATACGATTCAGTAGCTGCATTGGGCTCCCAGCTGTAATTTTGCGATTTGGCTGCTTTTGAAAGCACCGGCACTGACTTGCTGCTGCCGATACGGCCAAGCGCACGGTAGTAGGGAGATGCATCGCGACCCGGAGCAGACTCCTTGGCCCACTTTATGATGGTGGGTTCGGCCGCTGCCACGCCTTTTGCGCCTGCCGCATTGGCCAGCACATCGCGGGGAGCGCCCTCGCTCTCAATCAGACGCATGATAGCGTCTTCGCCCCCGGGCAATGTGGTAAGACCGGCGATGGCCCATTCCTGAAGATATGGGTCAGAAACATACGATTCAAACACAGCTACGTCGTCGCCGGTGGCGCAACGCTGGAGCAATGTGAGCAGAAACGCACGGTTAGGATTGTCGGTAACCGTCTTGAGAGCCTCGATAAGACCCTGGCGTACGGCTGCGCATTCCGATTCGCGACCGGTTTCCGTAACGTATGACACAACGCCGTTAAGCGCGTGTTCTACCGTAGCATTCTGGCCCTTGTCGGCAGGAACAAGCATACCTGCAAGCTGTTTGATGCCGTCGGCTCCCGTGCTTGCAAGTTCAGCCATCACTTGGTTATAGGTGTTCTGGCTGGCAACCGGCAATTGAGCCAGTGCATCAACCACGATAGTCTGCGACGTACGGTTGCGCGCATCCTGCGAATAGCCCGTGCACGGCAAAAGCAGTGCAAGAGCCAATATTATGAATAATTTTTTCATTCTTTCGAAAACTTATTGATGTTGAAAAGTGAGAATAGTTTTGAATTTTTACGACAACTTCCACGAGCCTCGCATAGGCTGGTCAATCAAGCGGTTGGCAGCTTCATCGTTGATGAATTTCTGTTCCACCGGATCAAATTCCAGAGTGCGGTTGAGTCGCAATGCGCACAAGCCCATGTTCACTATCGTCGAACTGCGGTAACCATTCTTTTCATTAAGAGCAAAGAGCTCGCGGTTCTTTATGCACTTGATGAAGTCGGTGTTCTGCGGTTCGGGGTCGGGGAGTTCGGCTATTATATTCATAATGTCGGGTGCCGGCTGACCGTTGAGTTCGCATTCAAAGCCTTTGAACACTTTTCCGTTGGGGCCTTCGATGTAGGGCACCTTGTTTCCACTTTCAAATCCTTCGCCTTCAAGAACAATCTGACATCCGTCGTCATAAGTATATGTAATCTTACGCCAGATGCCTATTGCGTCGTGGTGCTGCTGCGGAGCGTCGACTTCCACCTTCACGGGAGAAGTGTTGTCCTTCGACAGAATGTACTGCACCGGGTCAATGTAATGCTGGCCCATATCGCCGAGACCGCCACCGTCATAATCCCAATAACCGCGGAAAGTCTGATGAGTGCGGTGTACATTGTAGGGCTTATAGGGAGCCGGGCCGAGCCACATATCATAGTCGAGTTCGGCAGGAACTTTCTCAGGAACCAGATTTTCCTTGCCTACCCAGAAGAATTTCCAGGTAAAGCCGGTGGCACCTGAAATCGTCACCTTAAGAGGCCATCCGAGAATGCCGCTGTCGACAAGTTTTTTCAATGGTTCAACGGTCGTCCCGAGTCCATAGAAGTTGTCAGTGAAGCGGAACCACGTGTTCAGACGGAATATGCGGTTGTTGCGTTTCACGGCCTCCATCACGCGTTTGCCTTCGCCTATGGTGCGGGTCATCGGTTTTTCGCACCAGATGTCTTTGCCGGCATTGGCAGCTTCGATTGCCATGATGGCATGCCAGTGTGGGGGAGTGGCGATGTGCACCACGTCAACATTCGAGTCGTGGATAAGGTCGCGGTAGTCATGGTAAGGCTGCACAGTTTCATTGAACTTCTGCTTCGCAAGGTCTACGCCACTTTTAAGGTGGTTGGCGTCTACGTCACACACCGATACCAGACGGCATGCATCATTGCTCGTGAAGTGATAGCTGCTTCGACCTATGCCGCCAACGCCTATTATACCCTTGGTCAATTGGTCGCTCGGGGCTATGTGATTGGGCCCTCCAAGCACTTTTCGCGGAACTATTGTAAATAGCGCCGTTGCTCCGAGAGCTTTCAAAAACGTACGTCTGCTACTTTTGTTTTCCATTGTTTTATTAATGTGATTTATGCTAGTTAATAAATATTGTGTAATTTCTCTTAGAGTTTGGTCACGTTGATGTCCTTCCAGAGCACCTTGATGCCGCCGCCGTCATGTATCTGCAAAGCTATGCGGCCCTGTGCTTTTCCGATTTCCTCGTCGTTAAAGTCCACCATAGGCTCGTCGTTAAGCCATGTCTGCACATGGTCGCCTTCAACGCGCAAGCGCAAAGTGTTCCATTCGCCCGGCTTAAGTATGTCTTCTTTTTCATCAGGGATTAGCTGAAGCCAGCCGCGGCCATATGATTCGTAAATACCTGCTGTGTCACAACCTTTCGGAGCAACCTCGCACTGCCATCCGTGAACTTTCACCGGCGGTTCGACGAAGGTTCTGAAGAACACCCCAGAATTGCCGTTGGCAAGCTGCTTGAACTGCAGAGTCAAATCGAAATCCTTGAAATATTCGCGGGTGCCGAGATAACCGTATTGTTTGTCGGGCCCACTCTCGCAAACGAGATTGCCATCAGCGTCGACATACCATTTTTCCGTGCCATAAACGTCCCAACCTGTCAAGTCTTTGCCGTTGAACAACGAACGGGTTTCAGATTCTTTCTTGGGCAGGGGTTTGATTATTATGTTGCGGAACGATGCCGGATAGCCATGGTCTTGCAGACAGATAACACCGCTTTCGGCCAAGCCGTATTCAGGAGCCATTTCCCATTTGCCGCTGTTCTTGCGTTCAAACCAATCGTCGGTCCATGCTTCGAATTCAAGTATCTTGTGTCCGTTGAGCCAATGTTCAACATGGCCGTTGTCGAACACGATGCGTGAGTTGTTCCATTCGCCCTGCGGATTCACGAACATTGAGTCGGGGTCGGGCAGATGCATCGCATAGTCCACACCCAGACGCTGCCATGGCTCAAGCTTTGTGGGGGCATTGGTTTCCTCCCAGCCGTCATTGTCGATGAGCTGATATTCAGGGCCGGTGATGTAAGGCACACTGAAATACGGATTTTCAACCACATGGTAGAGCATCCCGCTGTTTCCGCCATGCGACAGCTTCCAGTCCCAATCGAGAATGAAGTTGTCATACTGTTTTTCTGTGACGATGTAGCCCGAAAGGTCGCTGCCGTCGCCATTGGCCTGTATGCAGCCGTCCACAACATGCCAGGGCTGTGTCAGTGAGTCACCGTTGTAATCTTTCCAGCCCGACAGGGTTTCGCCATCGAAAAGCAATTCCCAACCGTCAGCTATTTCCTCCGAAGTTAAAGTGTTGTTAGCGGGGGTCGAAGAGCATCCCGCTGCCATGGCTGCAACTGCACAGCCAAGAAAAATTTTACAAGAATTCATCAGACTATTGGTTATCAGATAGTAGGTTAGTATTATTAGCTTGTAAAGTTACTTAATAAATTTCATACAAAACACTATCTATTGTATAAAAAATCATAATTAATCAGTGAATAACCGATTAATTGAAACATTACGGTCTAAAACCATTAAAATTTATCTTTTATTAATCGCAATTTGTAAAGATTGACAAATAAGAATATCTTTGTAAGCGCGTTTACATCGTCATCTAACCCAATCGATGAAAATCGAATTTTAACTTTTTCCAATACCATACACTATGAATCTAAAATTTTCAATTCTGCGAAACATCGCAATAGCAGCTGTCGGACTTACTGCCATTGCTGGATGCTCTGTCGACCGGAATAACGAAAGCATCCCCGATCAATACACGATCACTAAAAATCAACTTCTCGACAAAATCAAAGGCGGTTGGGCCGGACAGGCTCTCGGATGCACTTACGGGGGAGTGACCGAATTCATCTACCGCGGAACCATGATGCAGGACTACATCCCGATAAAGTGGGAGGATGGCTATACCAAGCAACTTTTCGAATCGTGGCCTTCGCTGTACGACGACATTTATATGGATCTCACATTCGTCGAAGTGTTCGAACGTCTCGGGCTTGATGCACCGGTCGATTCATTTGCATTAGCGTTTGCCAACGCCGGCTATCATCTGTGGCACGCTAACCAGGCGGCCCGCTACAATATTCTCAACGGTATAATGCCCCCGGCGTCGGGACATTGGATGAATAATCCGCATGCCAACGACATCGACTATCAAATAGAAGCCGACTATGCCGGACTTATGTCGCCCGGAATGCCTAATTCTGCTTCGGAAATATCTGATAAGATCGGCCACATAATGAATTACGGCGACGGATGGTATGGAGGAGTATATGTTGGTGCGATGTATTCACTGGCTTTCATCTCCGACGATATCGATTTCATAGTCAACGAAGCACTGAAAACCATCCCTGAAGAAAGCGAATTCCATCAGTGCATGGCTGACGTCATAAAATGGCATCGCCAATATCCCGACGACTGGAAACAGACATGGTTTGAATGCGAACGCAGATGGAGTTCGGACATCGGGTGTCCCGAAGGTGTGTTCATGCCGCTCAACATCGATGCATCGATAAACTGTGCCTACGTTTTAATCGGTCTGCTTTACGGAAACGGCGATTTTGAAAAAACGCTCGAGATTTCCACCCGCTGCGGACAAGACTCCGACTGCAATCCGGCAACGGCGGGCGGCATACTGGGCACTATGCTCGGATATGACAATATACCCGACAAATTCCGCCGCACTCTCCCCGAAGCAGAAGACATCGACTTTTCCTACACAAGCCTTTCGCTCAACGACACATACAATCTGAGCTTAAAGCATGCATTGCAGATGGTGGAGCGCAACGGCGGTGCAATCGAAGGAGACAATGTTATCATAAAATGCCAGAAACCTCAGCCTGTATCTTTAGAAAAAAGCTTCGAAAACATATATCCTGTCAACAAACTGCAGCTTAACAAAAACATTGAAAATGTGGGCGAAGTGACAATCGACTGCACCGGAGCAGCTTTTGCCGGGTATGTACGCTCTAACGACGCCGGATATGTGGCTGAAGTTGAAATGTATGTCGACGGACAACTTGTCGAAACTGCCAAACTTCCCGCACTCTATCGCACCCGACGCGTCGATTTATTCTGGAAATATGGTCTTGACAAAAACGAACACACTTTTTCGTTCAAATGGCTGAATCCGGCTGAAAACACCACTATAAGATTCACCGACGTAATAGTATATGACAATTTGTCAAAAGTACAATAACCTTATCTCATTAATAAAAGTTGCCCGGCGTAATACGTATTATGCCGGGCAACCTATATTATATAATGTGTAGTTCTTTTACTTTTCTATCTGGCAACGTTCGGCGCGCATTGTTCCCAGACTCCTCAACTGAGGCACATATTCGGTGAAATGAGGTGCATTGCTATGTATATCAAGCACCGAATCATTTTCCCAGGTTTCTATTATTATGTATTCTCCCGGCACGGTGCCGCTCTTATATATGTCATAGCTGATGCAACCTGCATCGTTGCGCGATGCCTCTACCAGTTTGCTTGCTATTTCCATTATCTTCTGATGGTCGGCAGTGTCATTGGCTGTGTAAAATACATTAAGTCTTATCACCTCATCAACAGCTGCCACACTACTTGTCTCACCGGCACAGCAACCGGCATCTTTTCCGCCATTGCAAGCAGCAAGGCCAACGAGCATCAATGCTCCTAACATTATTTTTTTCATACTTTTCTATTTTTGATTAAGTTCAGTTTACAAATATAGTAACAGTTAGAGTGACATTTTGCATATATCACGAAAATTTAGTTATTTTACTGCACCAATTTCATTGCTCCGTAGTTTATCTCTTATGAACAGACTGCCTCATATAGTCATTCTATCCATAATTTTATGCTGCCTGCCGCTTGTCGGATGTTATAAACGGCAATATGAATATATGCCCGAGCTCCTGTCTGCGGAACAGCTAATGTATTCCGACCCCGATTCGGCACTTGGATTAATGGACAGCATCGAGAGTAAAATAATCACTAAGCACGATTCGGCCTTAGCCTATTATATGAAGATACGCATATACAAAATGCTAAATATATATAACATATATCTCGACTCAGCTGTTACATACGTCACAGATTTCTATTCCGACGACATCGACCCCAGACATGCCATGTGGGCAAATTATTATGCGGCATGTTATTACTATGACCGCGGCAATTATACTGATGCAGTGAAATATGCCCTTGAATTCAAGCCTTATGCCGAAAATTTCGATGATCATTTCCTTTTGTGTTGCTATTACGACCTTAGAGGAAATGTGAGCGGTGAAGCCCGAAAATATGACGAAGCAGCACATTTCAAAATTTTAGCAAGCAACGAATGTGCCGACACCTCGACCAATCACTTCATTTTTCTGAATACTGCTTTAATTAACTATTTGAATGCCAAAGATTCGTTGAACTCAGCTAAAATACTTGACAACATCTTGCTTTTCGCGGCCAAAAACGAAATGTCAAATTATCTGACATCCATCCTTCAATTTAATAAGCTCAAATATTATCTGACTTTCGACATTTACGATTCTATATGGCCATTATTGAATCCAGAGCTTACGGATAGCTCAACACACATCATTAGTTCATATGTAAAGAATATCATACCAGACATCAATCGACCAAATGGCGTGGATAGTACAGCACTAATCAATTCACTAAAGGACATTCTACTCCCATACCAGTATTACAACCATAAAATAGCTTCAGAACTAAATCTGAATATCGCCAGGGTTGAAAAATATTACAATGATAAAATTTCGAATAAAATAAATTCGGCCCGACTTTCGAATTTACGTTGGGTAATCATAATATCATCAATAATAATGGTGATAATAATCACCATTTTAGGTTGTATTTGGCATCGTCGGAGCCTGCGACGCAAGGATGCAGAGATTACTGAACGTATATCCGAACTCCGTTTGCTCAACGACGAGCTAAACAAGGAACGATGCGCACATCAATCTGAAGTCACAAAGATGTCAAATCGCATAAATGAACTGTTAATCGGACGTTTCACACAGCTAAATAATTTGTGCGACAATTATTTCAACCATCACGATTCAAAAATAGCGAAATCCATATTCTATAATGAATTTGAAAAACAGTTGAGCCAGATAGGTTCACCGAAATCCATACTCGAAATAGAAAAACTTGTGAACGAATATAAAGACAACGTGGTGGCAAAACTGCGCAGCGATTTTCCTAAAATAAAAGAAACAGACATCACGTTGCTCACTCTCATATATGCCGGCTTTTCACCACGTGCCATATGTCTGCTTACCGGAAATTCGAAAGACAATTATTATAACAGACGCAAGCGACTGATATCAAAAATTTCAGATTCAAATTCGCCTAACCGCGACGTGATAATAAAGCATTTAAAATAATCAATTAAATATCAATTGATAACATTTAATATATTGATAATCATACAATTAATTATTGACCAAAATTTCACTTCAATACTGCTGCATAATCTATTGAACCACAATTATTTAATTTAATATTTGACCCACATTAAAATGACCGTTTTTTTCATTATTCGCATCTTCGGAAATAATTTTGTGATTATAAACTAATCATAATTAACCCACTTGTTGAAGATGAAAAAAACCGGTTTTTGCGATATCCGTAGTTTAACTATATGGATGTTTGCCGCACTTACACTATTTATGGTGCCAGCCGATTTGTCGGCAAAAGATTTGAAGCAATTCATGCTACGTGCTTATGTCTACGACGATAACAACTCTATAATCGATAGCGTGACGGTGAATGTGATGAAGGATGACACGATATCCGTAAACACAAAATTACTGAAAGGCGACAATAACAAAAAACTCATATCAAAAGGCGAACTAAGAGCTATGGTTTATTCCGGTTTAGGAAAATATAAACTGTTGCTCTACAAGGAAGGCTACGAATTATTGGTGAAAGAATTTGAAATAAATTCAATGAGTGAAGATTTGAAATATCTCCATATATTGACAATGAAAAAAGAAGAGTCGCTTCATAAAAATCTTGACGAAGTGACAGTTGAAAGTACACGCATAAAAATGGTGATGAAGGGCGACACACTGGTGTTCGATGCAGCAGCATTCAATCTCAGCGAAGGATCGATGCTCGAAGAACTTGTTCGACAGCTTCCCAACACCAAAGTCGATGCCAATGGTCTGATAACAGTGAACGGCAAAAAAATAACTGAACTGTTGCTGAACGGTAAAGATTTCTTCAAAGGCGACCCTAATGTGGCTCTTCAGAATCTCCCAAGCTATACTGTGAAAAACATAAAAGTATATGACAAAGCTGCTGATAATGCATATCTCACCAACAGCGATGCAAAATTCAACACGCGCGAACAAGACCAGAACATGGTGATGGACGTTGTGTTGAAAAAAGAATATAACACCGGATGGATGGCAAACGCTACAGCCGGTTATGGAACAGCCGACCGTTATCAAGGGCGTGCATTCGGCATAGGCTACACCGATAAATTCCGACTTGCCACATTCATCAACGGTAACAACGTAGGGAACACAAGTTCAGCCAACGCCGAAGGCAATTGGAATGGTGGATGGGGTCAGTCAGGAGTTCTCGACATATTGATGGGCGGGCTCGATTATTCATACGATGATTCGCAAAAATGGCGCATAAGTGGCAATCTTAAAGTCACACACGAAAAAATCGACGACAACAAGATATCGGCAAATACCAATTTTTATCCATCGGGCGACATATATAGCCGTAGCATAACAAAACAACACGAGGATAAAAAACACCTGATGACAAACCATTACATACGCTATAATGGCTCTATATTTTCGCTTATAGACGCTCCTATGTTCGAGTGGCTCACAAACAATCAATGGAAAAATCACCGTTCAGCTCAGTTCGATGAAAATCCCTTTGAGACATATCGTGGCGAAGCTGTGGATTCATTATTTTCAAATCGTGGAAACAGGTCATCATACAACCGATATCTTTTAACGCGCCTGCGCGAGATGTCAAGGCTTAATTCGGGGTGGATTATTGCAAGAAATAAATTAAATATGACTCTGAAACCAAAAACATGGAAAGGATACATAACATTAGAACTCAATGGAAAATATGATGACTATCATCAAGATGAACGTACTACGATAGTGCAGAAATATGGCCCGATACAGTCAATCGGTCAATCATCACCCATAAACAGAGACCAATGGCAACCATGGAAAAATGAGAAAAAAGAAATTACAGCAACAGCTTTTTATACTCAAAATTTCAGAAAATATAACGATGTACGTGCAAAAACATGGAATATGTCGGTTGGCCCTGAATTCACCCATGAATATACTAATGATAAACTATCAACTTACATCGGAACTGACAGTGTCGCCGACAGCGACATTCTGCCATCGCTCATCGAGCCTGCCGGAGCCATACTCGACATATTAAGCAGCTACCTGTCAAGAAACATAAATAATAAAACAAAAATGATATTATCATTAAATTATAATTCAGAAATGATTGCTCCAACCGACTCAGGACTGAATCTTTCCTGGTATAGCGGCATAGATTTTACCAACAAACTCGAGTCATCCAAGCTTTACTATGTGAAACCTTCTCAAGATGAACAATCGCTATCACAACTCTACAATCTGTTTTCATCAAAAATATACTGCAATCTGAATTCAACAAACAACAAAAGAAATATCAACGCAAACATCTTTTATGACTATCAGCAATCAGCACCTAATCTCATGATGAAGCTTGATGGCCGCGCAAGCTCTAATCCGCTGAATGTCTATATTGGAGCTAAAAATCTTAAACGGACAGCTACTCACACCGTGAATTTCTCTATGGGCCGATGGAATCGTAATGAACGTCATAGCTACTTTCAATTCAGTATATATTGGTCGATAATACAAAATGCACTCTCACAAGCCCGCACATACAATAAATATACAGGAGTAAGTACATTCCAGGCTATGAATATCAGCGGAAACTGGAAAACGGGTACAGGCTGCTTTTTCAACACACTCTTCGGACATAGCAATAAATTTGAAATAAATGGTAATACGTCAGTGATGTACCAGAATTCAGTAGATTATGTCACACTCGATTCATCGCCTTTGCGCAGTTCGGTGCGCAATCTCGTATTAAGTACCAACGCAAGTTTATCATATCACGTAACCTCCGGATCGACACTCGGATTAACAGGGTCGATAAATAACAATAATGCATGGTCGGAACGTGATGGATTCAACACCATAAACAGTTATGATTATAGCTTAGGAATACGCGGTGATTTCGTATTGCCGCTTGATATACGATTAAAATCATCACTCAATATGCAGATGCACCGGAAATATCTTGACAAGGCAATGAACAGTGACGAGTGGTTATGGAATGCCTCTTTGGAAAAATCGATTATGAAAGGTAACTTGACAATGCGAATTGAAGCAGTCGACATATTGAATTCTGTTAAAAATATAAGTTTTTCAGTCAATTCACAAGGCAGGTTTGAAAAGTGGCAAAACCATTTGCCACGCTACATGATGCTTTCACTCAACTATAAATTTTCCATAAAACCCAAGAACGAAAAATAAAAACCATACGTAACCATACGTATATGATGTGAGCAACATTATTCGTAGAGTTATCAACATTTTTATTAATATGTAGATAATTCTACGAATAACATTGCTATTGAAGTCAACGATTACTAATTTTGTGTTGTTACATTTATATACAATCCTCACAAATATGAAAGTAATCAATTTTGCCAAGACCAATTCGCTTGTAAGCCAGTATATGTCAGAACTACGCGACATCAACATACAAAAGGATATGTTGAGATTTCGCTGTAATCTTGAACGTATAGGTAATATAATGGCCTATGAAATAAGCAAAACTATGCATTACACTACCAAACGGGTAGAAACTCCGCTTGCTACCGCCCAATGTCAAGTATTGGATGAAAAAGTGGTTTTGGCCACCATATTCAGAGCCGGAGTGCCGTTTCACAAAGGATTTCTCGATTATTTCGACAACGCCGAAAATGCTTTTGTGTCAGCTTACAGAAAATATAAGGAAAAAGAAAACTTTGACGTATTCATCGAATATCTGGCTTCGCCCAGACTTGATGGAAAAACTGTGATAATAGCCGACCCAATGCTTGCCACCGGAGCATCTATGGAGCTCAGTTACCGTGCATTGCTCACAAAAGGCACGCCTTCAACCATACATGTAGCGTCAGTCATAGCATCACAAAAGGCCATCGAATATGTGAAATCAAAATTTCCTGATGACCGCACAACTATATGGGTGGGAGACATCGACCCAGACATTAATCCACATTCCTACATAGTGCCTGGACTTGGCGATGCCGGTGATTTAGCCTACGGAATAAAGGAATAACCTTTATCAACTATATGTTGACAACACGTAGATAAAGGTTGAAAACTGCACAAAACATTTTCAACACAATTATTTGCATTTAACATTCAGCTCCTTATATAACCACTATACATTCCTTCACAAATAAGTTGTTATTAAAATTTTAAAGGTTTATCTACTACTTTTTAATAGTTTATAAATACATTAATAGTGGAAAGTTATTAACTTTGCAACTTATAAACACAGTGTTGATAACGTGCATAACAGTCTTATTGACAACTTAATTCTATGTCGATAAAGTTGTAAGATTATTAAGTCTAAGTTTAATAACTTATTATGCAACTATTTCGTCATAAAGTTATGTGCTTTATCAACGCTCAATATTATTATTCTTAAGAAAAAGTTTTTTTAAAATTCAAATTTTAAAATATATAATATGAATGTCGACAAGGACGATATTATGACTGACGAAGAGTTGATTCAAAATATAAAACGTCTGAAAAAAGAGAAAAGTGCGGTGATAATGGCGCACTATTATCAACGCGACGAAATTCAGGACCTGGCCGATTATATAGGTGACTCTTTGGCATTGGCGCAGATTGCCTCAAAAATAGAGGCACCGGTGATAGTGCTGTGCGGAGTCCATTTTATGGGTGAAACGGCTAAGATACTTTGTCCCGATAAAAAAGTGTTGGTTCCTGATCTGTCGGCAGGATGTTCGTTGGCCGATAGTTGTCCGGTCGATGAGTTTGAAGCATTCGTGAAATCGCATCCTGATTACACGGTGATAAGTTATGTCAATACTTCGGCTGCCGTGAAAGCCTTGACCGATATAGTGGTAACTTCAGGCAATGCTCGCGAAATAGTGGAGAGTTTGCCGGCTGATGAAAAAATAATATTCGGCCCTGACCGTAATCTGGGAAATTACATCAATTCCGTCACCGGACGGTCAATGCTCCTATGGGACGGTGCGTGCCATGTGCACGAACAATTCTCCCTTGAGAAAATCATTGAATTGAAAAAACAGCATCCAGGTGCGCCATTGCTTGTTCATCCCGAATGTAAGAAGCCTTTGCAACTTATGGCCGATAAGATAGGTTCTACGGCAGTGCTGCTTAAATTTGCAGGCGAAAGCGATGCCAATGAATTTATTGTGGCAACTGAAAGCGGTATACTCCATGAAATGAAGAAACAGTATCCGTCAAAAACATTCATACCGGCTCCGGCTGAAGATAGCGAATGTTCATGCAACAATTGCTCATATATGAAACTCAACACTCTCCGCAAGCTGTATGACTGTCTGTTGAATGAAAGTCCAGAAGTTGAGGTAGATGCTGACATTATCGACCGTGCCCGCAAACCGATAGTCAGAATGCTTGAACTGTCTGAAAAAATAGTTAAGAAATAATAATTAACGCATTACACATATATCTTTGTATTATGGAATATAACCATAGAGAAATTGAAGCCCGTTGGCAAAAATACTGGAAAGAAAATAAAACATATAAAACGGAAGTAGACAAATCGCGTCCAAAATTCTATGTGCTCGATATGTTTCCTTATCCTTCGGGAGCAGGTTTGCATGTAGGCCATCCGCTCGGCTACATAGCTTCCGACATATATTCTCGTTTTAAAAGACTTCAGGGATTCAATGTGCTTCATCCTATGGGATAT
Organism: uncultured Bacteroides sp.; assembly: GCA_964600585.1. GTDB lineage: Bacteria > Bacteroidota > Bacteroidia > Bacteroidales > Muribaculaceae > Paramuribaculum. The sequence goes on along the minus strand of CAZRJT010000007.1, from coordinate 15,558 downwards.
GATGCTTATGGTCTGCCGGCTGAGCAATATGCCATCCAGACAGGACAGCATCCTGAAATAACTACACATAATAATATAGCACGTTATAGAAGCCAGCTTGATAAAATAGGATTTTGCTATGATTGGGACCGTGAAATAAAGACATGCGACCCCGAATATTACAAGTGGACTCAATGGGCGTTCATACGTATGTTCAACAGCTACTATGATACATCGCTTGATAAAGCACAGCCTATATCGGAGCTTATAAAGAAATTTGAATCTAATGGCACTGAAAATGTCAATGCAGCATGTTCGAAAGAATTGTCATTTACTGCCGAGGAATGGAAGCAGATGACCGACAAGGAAAAAAGCGACGTGCTGATGAACTATCGCATAGCTTATCTTGGAAATACGATGGTCAATTGGTGTCCTAAGCTTGGCACTGTGTTGGCCAACGATGAGGTGAGTGAAGGCGTGTCGATACGTGGCGGCTATCCTGTCGAACAAAAACTGATGTATCAGTGGTGTCTGCGTGTGTCGGCATATGCACAGCGTCTGCTTGACGGCCTTGACACTATCGACTGGACCGATTCGCTTAAGGAAACTCAACGCAACTGGATAGGACGTTCGGAAGGTGCTGAAATGATATTCAAGATAGCCGACAGCGATGTAGAGCTTGAAATATTCACGACACGTGCCGACACGGTGTTCGGCGTAACATTTATGGTGTTGGCCCCTGAAAGTGCCTATGTAGGTATGATTACCACCCCTGACCATAAAAAAGAGGTGGACGAATATATAAAGAGCATAAAGCACAAAACCGAGCGTGAAAGGATGATTGAAAAGAAAGTTACCGGTGTATTTACCGGTGCTTATGCCATAAATCCGCTTACGAACGAAAAGATACCTGTGTGGGTGAGCGATTATGTGCTTGCCGGATATGGCACCGGTGCTATTATGGCCGTGCCTGCCCATGACAGCCGCGACTATGCGTTTGCTCGTCATTTCAATCTGCCTATAATTCCGCTTATCGAAGGTGCTGATGTCAGCGAAGAGAGTTTCGATGCCAAAAGCGGTAAGATGATTAATTCGAAGAGCGGCGACCTCGATTTGAATGGTATGGAAGTGAAAGATGCCATTGCTGCCACTAAACGCTACATAAGCGAAAAAGGCATTGGCAAAGTGAAAGTGAATTATCGTTTGCGCGATGCCATTTTCAGTCGTCAGCGTTACTGGGGCGAGCCGTTCCCGGTTTATTATAAAGATGGAATTCCCCATATGCTTGACGATGATAAGCTGCCTCTGTTGCTTCCGGAAGTTGATAAATTTTTGCCTACTGAGGCCGGCGAACCTCCGTTGGGTCGTGCAGTGAACTGGAAAACTGAAGACGGATATCCTCTTGAATTATGTACTATGCCCGGATTTGCCGGTAGTTCGGCTTATTATCTTCGCTATATGGATCCGCGCAACAACAAAGCTCTCGTGTCGGAAGAAGCTGATAAATATTGGCGTAATGTAGATTTATATATAGGTGGCACCGAACATGCCACGGGGCATCTTATTTATAGTCGTTTCTGGAATAAATTTCTTTACGACCTTGGATTGGTGTGCGAAGAAGAACCATTCAAGAAGTTGATAAACCAGGGTATGATTCAGGGACGAAGCAATTTCGTCTATCGCATAAAGGATACGAATACGTTTGTGAGCTACAATCTTAAAAAAGATTATGATGTAACTCCTATACACGTCGATGTGAACATTGTGAGCAACGACGTGCTCGACTTAGACGCATTCCGCAAATGGCGTCCTGAATTTAATGATGCCGAATTCATTCTTGAGGATGGAAAATATGTTTGTGGATATGCTGTCGAGAAAATGTCGAAATCAATGTTCAACGTAGTGAATCCCGACGACATAGTAGATAAATATGGTGCTGACACACTTCGTCTATATGAAATGTTCCTTGGCCCGCTTGAACAGAGCAAGCCATGGGACACCAACGGTATAGACGGTGTGAATCGTTTCATCAAAAAATTATGGGGATTGTTCTTCAAGGGTGACGATATGATTGTCACTGATGGAGCTCCGTCGCGTGAAGAACTGAAAGCTGTCCATAAGCTCATAAAGAAAGTGACATACGATATTGAAAATTTCTCGTTCAATACGTCAATCAGTGCATTTATGATATGTGTGAATGAACTGAATCAGTTGAAGTCGCATAATAGAGACGTTCTGACTCAGCTTGTTGTGGTTCTGGCTCCGTTCGCACCTCATGTAGCCGAAGAATTATGGCATGCTCTTGGTAACGAAGGTTCGGTGTGCGATGCCAAATGGCCGTCGTATAACGAAGAATATCTTAAGGAAGATAAAGTTACTTATGCCGTGTCGTTCAATGGCAAAGCACGTTATAATATAGAAGTTCCCGCCGATATGCCGCAGAATGAAGTTGAAGCTTTAGCGCTTTCGCATGAATTGGCCGAAAAATGGATTGGCGGAAAAACTATACGTAAAATAATCGTAGTGCCGCGCAAGATAGTTAACATTGTAGTTGGATGATGATATGAGTGCCGACTCTTCACGAACCATAGTATTTGCCACCAATAATGCTCACAAACTTTCTGAAATAAGAAAGATTGTGGGCATCAGATGGCAAATATTGTCATTGGCTGACATAGGATGTTGCGAAGACATACCTGAAACTGCCGATACGCTTGAAGGCAACGCATTGCAGAAGGCGAGGTATATAAAAGACAAATATGGCTACGATTGTTTTGCTGACGACACGGGTCTTATGGTCGACGCGTTGGATGGTGCTCCTGGCGTATATTCGGCCCGTTATGCCGGCGAAGCTCATAATTCACAGGCCAATATGCAGTTGCTATTGAAGAATATGGATGGAAAAAATAATCGTAAAGCTCATTTTTCCACTGTGATAGCTCTGATTAAAGGCAGCGAAATTTTTATTTTTGAAGGGCGTGTCGATGGAGTAATAACCGAACATCCCACGGGACAGGGAGGATTTGGATATGATCCTGTGTTTCGTCCTGACGGATTCAACCGCACATTTGCCGAAATGTCGGATGACGAGAAAAATGCCATAAGTCATCGTGGCAGAGCTACTGAAAAACTTTTGAAATACCTTGAAAGTAACGTGTAGCACAATGAGGCTGTTGGTTTTGCTTTTGTCATTTATCTTAGCACTCAGGTCAGTCGATGCCACCGACGGAGCGTGGCGTGTATATCCGTCGTTCGTTCCTCCGTCGCAAAAGGTTGTTGACACGGGTAAACGTATTTATTATCTGTCGGGTGGAAATATGTTTTCGTTTGATTTGAATGCAAGTGAAAACATCAGCTACACAACCGACAATTATTTATGTGACAAAAATATATCGTCCATATATTATTGTTATGATAGGTCAGTTTTGGCTATTGCTTATGAATCAGGCAACATTGATTTGCTCTATGATAACGGAAAAGTAAAAAATTTACCTGACATACTTAATGCTCCATTGGAACCTAAATCAATAAACGACATTGAATTTTCAGATAATTCGATGTGGGTAGCCACTGATTTCGGTTTGGTTGAATATGATTTGCAGAAAGGCGAAGTGCGACGTTCAGGACGTTATGACAAGAAAGTGAATTCGGTTGTGAGCATGGGTGATTATCTTGTCATAAGCCTTGACAACTGGTTATGGTGTATAAAGAAAGACAAAGCTATCAATAAGCTTGATAATTTCGATAAGATATGTTCTTGGACTGCGCCTGTCGAAATATGTTCGTTATCCGACAGTAAATTGTTAGTTAGGCGCGATGACGATAAAAACTATCTTCTCAGTGTGCTTGAACTTGATTTACAGAATCATTCATTGCTGAGATTCAGCAATCTTAATGAATCGCTTTATTATGACCGCGTATCTGAATTCATGCAGGGGAAAGATGGTAAGGTGAGATATATTAAAGATTATGATCTTTTTGAGATAGATGAGTCCGGGGTAGAACGTAAAGTCATAAAGCTCTTAGATGCTCTTGCCGATAATGTGATAGGAACATACGATGGTGAGAACATATGGGGACTGAATGCTGACGGACTGATAGGATATAGTTATGACTCCGATGGATGGAATATGATAAGCAATCGATTCTGTCCCGAGGCAACTTTTACGTTGGACGTGTCTTTTATTTTACCCGGAGTTGATAAATCGCGCATATATCTCACCAATCTTGGACTGACGGCGTATAGGAATAATGGCACAAGCAGCGAAGGAATCACTACTCGTCAAACATCTACGCTTATCGAAGACGGTCGTATGAGCGATGTTTCATGCACCGATGCCGTTGCGGTGTTTCCTTTAGTTGCCGAGAATCAGGCGAAATTAGGTAGCTATCCGCTTGCGCCGACACGTTTGGCAGAAGCTCCTTTTGATCAGTCAACCTATTTCATCGGAACTGGTAACGACGGATTATATAAAGTGACATCCGGAAAGTTCCAGGGTAGCTATAACGGCGAAAATGCCCCTATGTCGGCTCCATGGGGCTGGCGCGTATATGAGGTATGTTTTGATAAAAAAGGCAATATGTGGATTGGTGCTGATGCACCTGACGGAAAATCGGGCATAATGGTGCTTCCGGAGGATAAATGCAAGTTGAATCCGGCAGAAGTAAAAAAGACTGATTGGATTGAAATCGATATACCCGGATATAAAAGTAATAAAGATATACGCATATTGCATTGTAGCAAATCTGATATGGTGTTCATAATCGATTGCAATGTATCGTCGTCATTGGTGGCTTATGACACACACGGCACTCTATCTGATTTTTCCGACGACACGCATTATGTGTGGACTACATTTACAGATCGCGACGGAAACAGCTTCCGGGCTACCCGAAACACTGCTCTGTGCGAAGATGAATCAGGCAAAGTGTGGGTGGGAACTACTTCAGGCATATTTGAAATAACCAATCCCACCAAGGCCACGGATGGAAATATGCGCATAAACCGCATTAAAGTGCCGCGTAATGATGGTTCTGGGCTGGCTGATTATTTGGCCGGTGACGATGTGATAATGGATATAACGGTTGATAATGCAGATAGAAAGTGGATTGCAACACAGAATTCAGGAATATATGTCACCAATGAATCGGGAAGCGAAATAATATATAATTTTACACCCGACAATTCACCTTTGAAAACCAAATATGTCAATGCTGTATATGCTGACCCGACCAGTATGTCGGTCTACGTAGGCACTGATTACGGACTGATGGAATATTTGGATTCGGCTTCGCCTGTTTCTAATGATTATTCCGGCATATACGCCTATCCCAATCCGGTTAAGCCCGATTATTCGGGAGAGGTGACGATAACCGGACTAATGTCAGATACTCTTGTAAAAATAACTGATGCCAAAGGCAACATTGTGTGGCAAGGACGTTCGGAAGGCGGAGACGCAAGGTGGAATTTATGTTCCGTCGGCGGTCAGCGAGTGTCAGCAGGTGTATATTATGTGTTTGTGTCCACTTCGTCGGGCGAATCATCACAAGGAGCGGTGACAAAAATACTTGTAGTAAACTAAACTGCGTTTAATTAGGTTTGATAAATATATTAACATCTATACGAAATGGAAAATATATTGAGTTATCATAGTGAAGATGACAAATGTTACGGAGCCACAGGGATGGCTATTGGAATAGTGGTGTTCGACGGTGAAGATATGCTGTCGGCTATATCAATTGATGCTCAGCCTCATGAAGTCATAGAGATGAATGAGGAATATTTCTTTTCAGGCAATCCCGGATTGTCGGCCAAATCGGTTTGGAATCGCATACTGACAAATTACAATCTGTCAGTAGCTATGCTTATAGCCAATGTGATGTGTCGTAAATACGTGCTCGACAAAACCACATTGTCAAACGAATTAAAAGAATATCTACACACCCGCATAGTCGAAGAGGGCGTATCGTCATGTTCGCTCGATGAAGACGAAGTGGACAGGATTTTCGATAAGAATTACAGATATCTGCATCGTGTATTCAATCATAACGGCGTGCAGATGATAGCGCACAAATTTGCCGACACGCTTAAACGTCAACGCCGGCTCACGCGCAGCGAAGTGATCGACAATCTCAGGGCTCTCAGTATGCTTTGAAAATGAGTTTACATTACAGTCTTTCCGAAAGGAAATAAGGCGAGACCGGCCAGTTTGAAATGTTGCACTCCGAATGGTATGCCTATTATCGTGATGCAGAATAGGATTCCGAAGCCTATATGAGTCAGAGCAATGGGTATGCCACCCACTATCCACCAGATTATATTCATTATCAGGTTCAGACATCCGTTTGACGAGGGCGATTTCACCACCTGTGTGCCAAACGGAATCAACGCTACTTGAGCGAGCTTTATAGTCTGAAGTCCGAAGGGTATGCCTATGATGGTAATCATAAGAGCCACGCTTGAAAACACATATTCGATGGCAATCATCAGCCCACCGAACACAATCCAGATGATATTCAAAAACAGATTCATATTTCAATCACATAAGTTCGATAACGGTGAAACGGCAATGGCCATTGCCAGAATGGCAATGCCTATCAGCGCATAGAAGATGCGTGCTGCTCCACGGCTCAGGCGTGATGTGAGCAGACGTACATTTGATGATTCGAAAAACCAATTCCAATTGGCTGCTGAAGCACTCACCGACAATAGTCCGGCGATGGCAAATATGGATGCGAGGATGTATGAGGCCGTGTCTATCGACATCATTCTGGCAGATTGACGGTTAGTGTGCGCGTATTGTCGGGATTCACCGTTATGTCCACATTCACAGTGTCGTGGGGCAATATATCGGCTATTTTTTCGGGCCATTCGAGCAGACATACGGCTCCGCAGTCAAGAATGTCCTCTATGCCTATGTCGAATGCTTCTTCAAGATTTTCGAGTCGGTATAAGTCGAAATGATAGATGAGTTCGGCCGTAGTGTCGGATCTGTATTCATTTATGAGCGAGAATGACGGTGAGCCAGTTGCATCATCTTCAACGCCGAGCTGACGGCATAGGGCATTTATGAAAGTGGTTTTTCCGGCACCCATTTCGCCGTTGAATGCAAAAATGGTGTAGTCGCCCATAAGAGCGGCAAATTCCGATGCCACACGTGGCAGGTCGTCGGTCGACGAGATGATAAATGAATGTACTGACATAATTCTATTGATTTTTAGGTGTTAGGGTAATTATCGGCACAAGCAGTTCTTCAAGCGATATTCCGCCATGCTGAAATGTGTCTGTGTAATACTGTACGTAATGGTTATAGTTATTTGGATATGCGAAAAAGTCTCTGTTTGTGGCAAATACGTAAGTCGACGAAACGTTGGGTGAGGGGAGTCCCATGCGTTGGGGTTGTTTAACCTCAAACACCTGCTTGGGATTGTAATTTAAATTTTTGCCTACTTTATACCTTAAGTTGGTGTTGGTGTTTCGGTCGCCTATTATTTTTATAGGGTTGTCCACCCTTATGGTGCCATGGTCTGATGTCACTACGACTTTACAGCGGCGTTCAGAGAGTTTACGGAAGAAGTCGAGCACCGAAGAGTGTCTGAACCATGATTCGGTTATCGAACGGTAAGCCGCATTTGTCGATGCGAGTTCACGCATTAGGCGTGACTCGGTGCGTGCGTGCGACATCATATCGATAAAATTGAATATGACTACGTTAAGATTGTTGCCGTCGAGCATCGTAATGTCGCGAATCAGCCGCTCTCCGCCGCTGCGGTCGTTGATTTTATGATAGGAGAACTTGTAGTTTCTTCTTAGCCGGGCCAGCTGTTTGCCAAGCAAAGCTTCTTCATTGAGATTTTTGCTTTCGTCGCTATCCTCCTCAATCCACAAGTCGGGATAGAGTTTTTTTATTTCGCCGGGCATAAGTCCTGAAAATATGGCGTTGCGGGCATATTGAGTGGCAGTAGGCAATATGGAGCAATACAGATCTTCGTCGCAATTGAACATATCGGAGAGCAATGGGCGTATGATGCACCATTGGTCAAACCGAAAATTGTCGATGAGTATCAAAAACACGTCCTCTCCGTCGTCGAGCAAGGGCAATATTTTTCTTTTGAACAGATTGTGACTCATTATAGGTGAGTCTTCACCCGAATCGAGCCATGACTCATAATTGCGCTTCACGAATTTGGTAAATGCCGAATTAGCTTCATTTACTTGCATTTCAAGTAGTTCAGCCATATTAGTTGATGCATCTGACAGCTTGAGTTCCCAATAAATGAGTTTGCGGTAAAGCGTCATCCAGTCGTTGAGCATGTAAGAGTCGTTGATGAGCGACGTTATCTTTGCAAAGTCCTGGCGATAATCGTCGGTCGAATGCGACGTGACGAGTTCGGTCGAATGGAGCAGTTTTTTTACGGACAGAAGTATCTGGTGCGGATTTACAGGTTTTATCAGATAATCCGATATTTTTCGGCCGATGGCTTGGTCCATGATGTTTTCTTCCTCACTTTTTGTGATCATCACCACCGGTATTTGTGGCCTTATTTCTTTCAGTCGCGACAAAGTTTCGAGTCCGGAGATACCGGGCATATTTTCATCGAGTATAATCAGGTCGAAATGTTCAGTCTCGAGCATTTCGATTACATCGATGCCATTATTGGCAGTGGCCACTTCGTAACCTCTGCTCTTCAGAAACAATATGTGGGGCTTTAGTAAATCTATTTCATCGTCGGCCCATAATATCTTCGTTGTCATCGGCATCGCTAATTAAGTCTGATTCTGTTTTTTCGGCATTGGCACTTTCCAATGCATTGAAATATTCTTCGAACGAACGGCCTTCCTGCAACATTGTTTTGAAATTTTCGTCACTGATTATCACTGGTTTCACTTCAGGGGGCAAGTGTAATTCAGTGCTTTTTTCGAGTGATTTACGATATGTCATCACTTCTTTTTGATTGGCAAATCCTTTTATCACAAGCAGGCCGAGGCTTCCGAAATTCATTTGTTCGAGGTCGAAATCTCTCACCACAAAGTTAGTGAAATTATAGCTCGCTACATCAAATATGAGTTGATTTCCTGATATTGAATCGGTGGGATAGAGCAGAATGAGGAGATGTGGTGTTTCGGAATCGAGATTCACTGACATATGGCGGTCGGCATCGGTTGCTATGTTGTCGGCGATTGAATCTGTCGACAACCGTTGATATTGCCACACCATTCCGCGTATGTTTTCGTTCGAACTTTGCAATTCACGTCCCTGCTTCAGTTGTTTAACATAAGACGACACGATAGGCGTAAATTGTGTGTCGGGATATTTCTGGAGCAATTCATCCAGTGTGGAGCTGAATTGCTCACGATTGTTTTCAGTGACATAAGCCATTGCATCGAGAAACATGAAGTTTGGCATTATTTCACTCATAGGATATGCATCGCGCATATTTCTATACGCATCATGTACCGCTTGATTGTCATTGTCAAGGTAGGCCTGGTAGGCTGCTTCATACATATCTTCCTGTATGCGCGTCATATTTCGCAGATTGTCGAAATAGTCGGGCGAAGTCATGGCTTCACCATATTTCGAATCGGGAAATTCGGTGAGTATGAGATGTCGATAATGCTCAGCCTCGTCTTTTTCATTGGCAATGGAATGCATTAAATATAGGTTGTAATAGGCATCCAGACGATATATGTTGTCGGGATATCGTCGCATAAGTTCATCGAATTTCTGGGTTGCCGCGGCGTAATCCTCAAGTTTATCCTTCAGGATTATTCCCATATTGTACAATCCTTCCTGAATGATATTATGTGAATTGGTGCGTTCAACATCGTCGGCAGGTATGTTTTTAAGGTAAAATTCAGGATAATGAGGGTCTGAGCGGTGCATTTCTGCATCGGCATTCGTGGTCTTTTCACCGGTTTTATCAGCAGTTGCATCGCCAGATGCTTCAGTGTCGCCGCTTTCGTCCTCGTCGAAACTGAATGAATTTTTATTGCGTCGGCGCCAGTCGTCCTCAAGTTTGCGGTTGCCCCACCGCCGCTGAAATTCGCTGCGCCCCGACTGGATGGCTGTCCGGTTATAGAAATACCATGACTTATCATCATTTCTCATATAGTTTACCGGTGCCGAAGCCGACGAACCGCCGCCTCTGGCATCCACGGCCATCGGTATTTGCTGGTTTCGGGAGTCATCATATTTACGAGTTTCTTCAGCTTCTTTTTCTTGTTTTTTTAAATTGTCGATAAGTTGCTGGACTACGGCCAATTGTTGTTCAGGAGTCATATCCGCCAGTTTTAGCAGCGAATCTTGGAGTTCGACATTGGTGGCATATAAAGCCAATTCGTCGAGCACGTCGCTCCGTCGCTGGATTGTGTCGTATCCCGGATATTCTTTAGGCAACGAGGTTATGCCTTCGGAATAGTAGGGTTGGGCAAGCACATATTTCGAACGATTGAAATATATCTCTCCCAAAGTGATGCTTGCAATGGCCTTTTCAGTGCTTTCGGTCGATAAGTCAATTGCCTTTACGAGTTGGTTTACGGCCTGAGCCGTATCGCCGGTTTTCAGGTATAGCCAGCCAAGAGAATGATGGATTAGTCCGGCATAGGGTTTGTTGCGCTCATATCGCAGCATGCGTTTAAGGGAGCTTATTTCTTTATCGGCCGACGAGGTGTTCTGCACCCGGCTTTGCATAAGCCGGGCATTTATGCGTCCTTGATAAGAGTCTAAGTTTTTTTCGGCTTTTTTGAATGCGCTCAACGCATTGCCTGGGCGGCCGTTTTTCATCTCCAGCTGTCCCATTAGAAACCACAGACGCCCCTTTTGTGCTCCTTTGGCATATTCAATTGCTTCAGGCAGTGTTTCGGTGGCTTTTTGTAGGTTGCCCGTTCGTATGTAGTAGTCGGCCAACGTAAAATAATATAGCCCCTTAAGAGTGTTGTTGGTGAGTGATTTTTCGTCGATGCGCGTAATTATCATCTCAGCTTCGAAGCCCCAGTCGAGAGCGCAGTAGCATAAGGCCTGCCAGAGCTTTGCTTCGGTTACGGTGCCCGGAAGCCAGTCGAAGTGTTTGGCTATATACATGAAAGTAGATGCAGCTCCGAGAAAATCGCCATTGAAATACTGGCTGCGTCCGAGCATAAGCCATGAATTGTGTATGAACGGATTATATTCGTCACGCTTCATCCATTTCTGATATTCGGGGTCGCGCGAATGGCCTCTTTTTCGTTTAGGCTTACGGGTTATCGACCTAAGTTGTATGGCTTTCTGGGCTTTTTCGATTGATTTGTCGAATGATCCTGAAGGTTTTGTTGCATTAGGGTCGGCGTATGCTTCGACCGGGTGCATATATAATTGGCGTGAATAGTCGTCGCTATATTCGCTCTCCATTTTCTTCAGCGTTTCGTCGAAATGTTCAGCTCCGTTATAATGAACGTTATATCGTGTGATGAAAGCAGTGTAGTTGCGTGTGGCCGCCGTGTTTTTCTTCAGGCTGCATGATTCGAGTATAGCGATGGCCGTCAACGTTGCTATAACCCATATGGCGTATCTGCATTTCATCACCCGTAAAATTAATGAGGTTTATCCTTGAAATCAGTTTTTCAAGCTTTTGTACACCAGGACACCCAATGCCGATGACGCGTATGCCGCAACCATGATAATCACTATCAGTGCCGAGCATGGAACGTCGATTATGGTGCCAAGCAAAAGACCGCCCGTGCAGCTGATGATTGAGAACAATATCGATAAAAATATGATGTTTTTGAATCGGCGGCTGAAAAGTTCGGCTGTCATCTGTGGCAACGCTAGCATCGACATAAGCATCATTATGCCTACGAGCCTTATGGTTAGAACTATACACACTGCCACAAGCACAGTCATCGTGTAGTTGATGAAGCGCACGGGCAGATACATCACTTTGGCAAAATCAGCATCGAAAGCACATGCCACTATCTTATGATAGAAACTCGCGAAAAAAGCAATGAGCACCATAGTGTAGATGCCGAACGACCATAGGTCGGCCGATGATATGGTGAGTACATTGCCGAAGAGAAATGTGTTCAATTCTGGCACATAGCCCGGAGTGAGGAATACGAACAGCACGCCCAAGGCCATTCCCAAAGCCCACACTACGGCAATAGCTGAATCCTCGCGCACTCTGCCACGCGACGACAGCCATTCCACTCCAAGCGATGAGGCTATTGCGAATACGGCGGCCATTATGATTGGATTGACGCTTAGAAAATAGCCCAGCCCAAGACCTCCGAAGCAGGCATGCGTCACGCCGCCGCTGATCGACACAAGGCGGCGGGTGACTATGTATGTACCTATCAGAGCCGACGCTATGCTTATAATCAGTACGCCGACAAATGCATTTCTGAAAAATTCGTATTCAAACATTAGTAAGCACTTTATGCTAATGCGAAATTAAGAAAAAAAGGCGATGTATTGGCTATGGTTTTATAAAATTCGTATTTTTGCGAAAAAATTGACTTTATGACAGGAGCACGTATACTTTTCATAATTGCCGCGGTGTTTTCGGCTGTTTTTTCCGATGCGCGTCAAGTGATGAATCTGGCAGGAGAGTGGAGATTCGGCTTGTCCGATGCCGACATAGCGTCGACGGTGATGCTTCCGGGCACTATGGATACTAATGGAAAAGGAAACCGAAATAATGACTCGGGCATGACCACTCAGCTTTCCCGTGAGTTTTCCTATGAAGGGCCGGCCTATTATGTGCGTGACGTCGTGATACCGAAAAACTGGAAAAATTCAGACATCACGCTTTTTCTCGAGCGTACGCGCCCCACATCGGTATGGGTCGACGGCGAACCGGTGGGTTCGCAAAAATATCTTTCGGCTCCGCATAAATATGATTTGACGTCTTATCTATCGCCCGGAAAGCATACCATTATGGTGATGGTGAATAATTCCGACAGCATTCCGCGTCAGGTTAGGTCGAACTCGCATGCATGCACCGAATCAACCCAGTCGAACTGGAACGGCATTGTGGGACGAATCGAACTTCAGGCCAAGCCTAAACGCCATATTGTTTCGATGCGGGCTTATCCCGACATTGACTCTCGTTCGTTCAGAGTGGCCGTGCAGCTGTCGGACGAGGCAGCACGAAAAGGAGGCAAACTGAAAGTGGTGTCGGGCAACAATTCGGCTGAAATAAAAACCAAGCCGGGTCTTGCCGAATATGAAGTTACATTGGCGCTTGGCGACACTGCAAAGTTATGGAGCGACCGTATGCCGGCATTGCATCTGATAAAGGCTATGATTCCTGGGGTGGATACGTTGAGCCTTAACACAGGTTTGCGTAAATTCTCGAAATCAGGTATGCAGTTTGCCGTCAACGACACGCTGGTGTTTCTGCGCGGACGCCATGACGCATGCGTGTTTCCTCTCACAGGCTATGCTCCGATGGACGTGGAAAGCTGGCGCCAATATTTCCGCACTATAAAGGATTACGGACTCAACCATGTGCGTTTTCATTCATGGTGTCCCCCTGAAGCATGTTTCGAGGCGGCCGACATCGAAGGAATTTATCTTCAGCCAGAACTCACTATATGGGGAGCTTTCAACCGTGACGAAAAAACATTGATGGATTTCTTGATGGCCGACGGCGAAGCTATACATCGCGATTACGGCGAGCATCCGTCGTTCGTATTGTTTTCACTCGGCAATGAACTTGGCGGCGACAAAGAGCTGATGAGAGAATTTTCCGAACGTTTCAGAGCGATGGACAACCGGCATTATTATGCTTTAGGCTCTAATTCGTTCCTCGGATGGCAGGGAAATATGGAAGGACAAGATTTTTCGGTGACTTGCCGTGTGGGAGGCGGTAACGGCTATGATACGCATGTGCGTGCCTCATTCTCATTTGCCGATGCCGATGAGGGGGGTTATCTCAACAACACTTATCCTAACACGGTGATGGATTTTGAAAAGGCCGTAAAGCTATCGGATGTTCCGGTGATCGGCCATGAAACGGGCCAATTCCAGATTTATCCCGACTATGCCGAAATGGCAAAATACAACGGGGTTATGAAGCCGGTGAATTTCGGAATTTTCCGTCAGCGTCTGGCCGATGCCGGAATGCTTGACCAGGCACGTGATTTTTTCAATGCTTCGGGCAAATGGGCCGTGGAGTTATATAAAGCCGATATGGAAATGAACCTGCGCACTCCGTCGATGGCCGGATTTCAGTTGCTTGACATACAGGATTATCCTGGACAGGGTACGGCTCTTGTGGGTATTCTTGATGCATTTATGGATAGCAAGGGCCTCGTCGAACCGGTGGAATGGCGGCAGTCGTGTGCGCCGGTCGTGGCGTTAGCCCGTTTTCCGGCATATTGCGTAGTGGAGGGTAAGCCGTTTGACGTATCGTTCGAAGTTGCCAATTACGGCGATCGTTCGCTTGAAGGCGATGCATTCAATTGGAGCCTGCGCGATGGCGATAGGGTGGTGGCCGAAGGAACTGCTACGGTGCAAGGTGGATTCGGACTTCTGCCTGTCGATTCAGTGGCGTTGTCAGTACCCGTCGAAGGTATGGCAAGGCAGCTTTCGCTCGATATGGAAGTGCCGTCGGCCGGCGTAGCGAACAGTTATAAAATCTGGGCATATCCTTCAGACGTAGAAATCGATTATGGCAACGTCTATGTTGCTTCGAGTCTGGATGAAGTGTTGGCTCGGTTGCGCGACGGCGGCAAAGTATTGCTTGCACCGGAGCGCCAGTTGGTCGACAGTGTGACTGTGGGCGGTCTGTTCCAGACCGATTACTGGAATTACCGCATGTTCCGCACTATTTGCGCTAACGCTCATCGTCCGGTGTCTCCAGGCACGCTGGGCATACTTGCCGATGCCGCCCATCCGGCTTTAGCGTCGTTTCCCAACGAGGGGCATTCCGATTGGCAATGGTATGCAGTGGTCAAGAACAGCTATCCATTGATTCTCGACCGCTTCAATGAATCGGGATATATTCCGTTGGTTCAAGTGATTGACAACATTGAGCGCAATCATCGTCTGGGGCTCGTGGCCGAATTCGATGTTGAAGGGGGCAAACTCTTGCTGATGATGGTCGATAAAGATAAAGTGATGGAATATCCCGAAGGACGGCAGTTTGTGAAATCGGTCGTCGAATATATGAACACACCGTCGTTCAAGCCGTCTACCGGCATAACGAGCGATGACCTGAAATCGCTCCTCACCAGCCCGTCGGAGAAGTCGGCGATAAAAGACCTTCACAACATCTCCTACGATTGACAGGTCGCACGTCGTCATCGGATAATCCTGTTCATACGGGCCGCAGAAGCCGAGGGGCGGAATTTAGTCCACGTAATTTAGTGCTTGGTCTCCAGCCTCGAACCGTGTGCGATTGATTGTTTGGGTTAAAAAGAGTTGCATAAATATAATAATATTAAATTTATATTTTGAAGTATTTGTCTAATATATATATTTGTAAACGGTATGTGTAAAGACTAAAATTTATAATATTTAAAAATAAAATTATCGTTATGAAGGAATTGACTAATACTAAGGTATTCTGGTGCTCCGCGCTGATATCATTAGGCGTTTT
>CAZRJT010000006.1:36791-39829 GCA_964600585.1 uncultured Bacteroides sp. | reverse complement strand
GCTGAACGCACTGGTCGATGATATTGTTTGACACTTCGGCAAGACGGTAAACGTTTGCTTCGCGCGAACGGAAGTCGCCGCCTTTCACCGTGTCATAGAACAGACGATATACTGAGTCGCCATCATTCTGATAGTCTTTAGCGGCATTAATACCACCCTGAGCGGCAATCGAGTGAGCTCGACGGGGACTATCCTGAATGCAGAAATTCCAAACATTGAACCCGAGTTCGCCGAGAGTCGACGCAGCCGAAGCACCAGCCAGACCAGTACCAACAACTATGATGTCGAGGTTTCGTTTGTTGGCGGGGTTCACCAATTTCTGATGAGCCTTATAGTTGGTCCACTTTTCGGCTATCGGCCCTTCAGGTATCTTTGAATCAATCTGATATTCGGGGAGCTTTGAGGATTCGATGTCGGCATAATCCTTCATTATGGGGGTAGAGTCAATCATACCCTCTACTTGCTTTAAGTCTGCCATATCTGTGATTGTGTTTTTTGTTCTTAATTAATTATTCGATTCCTCGCAATTTGCACATTCGGCCTTCTGCTCGGGGCAACCTTCGTGCTTACCGTCGCAGCCTTGATGCATATGGCCTTTATGGGCACCATGCATATTGCCCTTATGGCCCTTATGACCTTTATGACCTTCGCAGCCTTCGTGCATCATCATCTCACCTCCGGCGCAGCAGTCTTCGGTTACAACCAATTCTGTTTCGCCGTTCACAACGGGGCAATTGTCGTAGTTGCCGTTGTTTGCGTTCACAGCAAACACCACTGCCTCAGCGATGAACAAAGCCACTACCAGCGAAGTCCACCAGTTGCCGATGCATTTGAGACGCGGCAACCAAGTGTCATTGTCCCAACCGGCTGACTGGAACATCGACCAGAAACCGTGGGTCATATGGAACCACAAAGCGATGAAGCCGATGATGTAGACCACCGGAGTGACCCAGCAAGAGAATGCAAGGTTAATGAAGTACATACCGTTTGCAGGATTGGGTTCGTGCTCGCCAAGTATTTCGGCAAGCTGCATCTTTGCCCAGAACTGAATCATGTGCACTACAAGGAATGCAAGCACCACGATGCCCAGAACGAGCATGTTCTGCGAAGCCCATTCAACCTGCTTGGGCTTTGAGGTTACGGCATAGCGGTCGTTTCCGCGAGCCTTACGGTTTTGCAGCGTAAGCCACACTGCATAAATGATGTGAATGATGAACAATGCAGCCAGACCAATCGAAGCTACGAGCGCATACCAATTTGCACCGAGGAATGCACAGATGGCATTATAACCCGCGGGCGAGAAGATTGCAACTCCGTTCATCAGCACGTGAAACGTAACAAATAGGACCAGGCAAACGCCCGTAATAGCCATTACGAGCTTCCTTCCTACAGATGAGCATGTTAACCACATAGCGTTTGTGAGATTTGAGTTTATTAGTATGTTTAAATTAGTTTTACTATTATGTATAGTTTCTGCAAAATTAAGCTAAATATGCGTGCATTCCAACAATTAATGAAAAAAATCTTTAATTTTGTTGATTCTTTTAGGTATCGGCCGCCGCAAGTAGCCAATGGCACCGGCCGAGGACATTTTATGCCAAACAACCGGAAGACACAAAATTTATGAAGTTTTTATTATACATATTGCTCTTTTATGCTGCCTTTTCCCAGCGACTGTATGCCGATGAACTTCCCGATACGATAGTGATTCCGGACTACATCCAGTTTCCTGGCGACGAGACGCTGGACGATTACGAGCTAATCGATGCATCAGTCCCAATATTGGGCATTCCGCAAATCGGAGTCGAGCAGATGTATCGTTTCGTCTGCAGCCAGAATCCTGATTTCGACCGCGAAATAGCCGAAGCATTCTACAACATCGGCTATCTGTACGGAGTCAGAGGCGATATAGCATTATGCCAGGCGATTCTTGAGACAGGATGGTTTATGTTCGCCGACGGAACGGCTGTGACACCCGACCAACACAATTATTGTGGCTTAGGAGTGACGAAGCGTGGATTGAAAGGAAATTCGTTCATGACAATCGAAGACGGCGTAACCGCCCAGATACAACATTTGTATGCATACGCATCGACTCATCCCGTCCCACGCGGGTGCCCTATCATCGACCCACGATTTTTTATGGTTAATCGGGGTTCGGCCAAGACTTGGGGCGACTTAAACATGCGCTGGGCGATGAACAACAATTATGGCCAACACATAATTGCGTTATTCACCAATATGGCCGAATTCACCGAATGACTACACTTTCCACAAGATAAAAGAACGACGCCTCCGACAGTGCACATCACACGTCAGAGGCGTCCATCTTTATATCCTTCTGATCTATTTTGACAAAGCCTGCTCTATGTCGGCAATAATGTCGTCGGGTGATTCGATGCCGACCGAAAGCCTTATAAGGTCGGGACGCACACCGGCTTCTATCAGCTGCTCGTCAGAAAGCTGACGGTGGGTATGGCTTGCCGGATGCAGCACGCACGTGCGCGCATCGGCAACGTGAGTCACTATTGACACGAGCTTCAGACTGTCCATAAAGCGTATGGTGTCGGCACGATTGCCCTTCAGGCCAAACGATATGACACCGCATGAACCTTCGGGCATATACTTCTGGGCTAAAGCATAATATTTGTTGTCAGACAATCCGCAGTAATTCACCCATGCAACTTTTTCGTTCTCGCTCAAATAGCGGGCCACTGCCAAGGCGTTGCTGCAATGGCGAGGCATGCGCAGGTGCAAAGTCTCCAAACCAAGATTGAGCAAGAAAGCATTCTGCGGCGACTGTATGCTGCCGAGGTCGCGCATCAATTGAGCCGTTGCCTTGGTTATATATGCCATTTTGCCAAATGCCTTCGTATACGTCAGACCGTGGTATGACTCGTCAGGAGTGCATAAACCGGGGAATTTATCGGCATGCGCCTCCCAATCGAAATTACCGCTGTCGACGATGGCGCCCCCCACGCTCGTGGCATGGCCATCCATATATTTGGTGGTCGAATGCACCACTATGTCAGCTCCCC
>CAZRJT010000006.1:24564-36781 GCA_964600585.1 uncultured Bacteroides sp. | reverse complement strand
GGCAATTTATCGGTGTAGGAAATGTGTTGTCCACGATCAATGGCACACCGTGGGCATGGGCCACACGCGCAAACTTTTCGATGTCGAGCACTTCGAGGCTTGGATTCGATATGGTTTCGCCAAAGAGGGCCTTCGTGTTGGGACGGAATGCCTTGGCAAGT
Organism: uncultured Bacteroides sp.; assembly: GCA_964600585.1. Taxonomy (GTDB): domain Bacteria; phylum Bacteroidota; class Bacteroidia; order Bacteroidales; family Muribaculaceae; genus Paramuribaculum. The sequence continues at coordinate 36,620 of CAZRJT010000006.1, read as the reverse complement.
TCCTCTTCCGACGCATCGGGATTAACGAATGTGACGTCGATGCCAAGCTTTTTCATCGTAACAGCAAACAGATTGAACGTGCCTCCGTATATGGCCGACGAGCAGACGAAATGATCACCGGCCTGACAAATATTGAATATGGCGTAGAAGTTGGCAGCCTGTCCGCTCGATGTCAACATTGCGCCAACACCACCTTCGAGGGCGGCAATCTTAGCGGCCACGGCATCGTTGGTCGGATTCTGCAGGCGTGTATAGAAGTATCCGCTCTCCTCGAGGTCGAATAGTCGAGCCATATGCTCGGTTGAATCGTATTTGAATGTAGTGCTCTGATATATAGGCAACACCCTTGGTTCTCCATTCCCCGGAGTCCATCCGGCCTGAACGCAAAGGGTTTCAGGACTAAGTTTAGTTTCCATTTATTGATAAGTTTTTATTAAGAAATAGTGCATAGGGGTTATTCGGTGAACATGCCGTCGCGCGACAACTGGTGGTCGAGATTGGCTATGCCAAGAGCCACGATAGCCGTCACCATTGCAGTATGTTTCTGATAGTCGGGCACTTCTTTGTTCAGTATGTCGTTTTCGGTATGCCAAATCTCATAGTAGGTAAAATTAGTGCCATCAACATCTCTTAAACGGAATCCGTAAGTGGGCACACCTTCGACGGCAAACACAGTAGCATCATTGCTGCCATATCGCGTCGGACGTTCGCGCGGTTGGGCTTCAGTCACCTCGAACGGATATCGTGGATTTATCGATGCTATGGGCTCGCATATCTTCTGCATATCCGCCATCATTGCTTTTGGAACGGCTATGCCCACTGGTGGCTCCGGACCGCCGTCTCGATTCATAATGATAGCGATTTTAGGCAATTCGTCGGCATGCGCCTTGCAATAGGCTTGTGCTCCGAGCAGACCGAATTCCTCAGCGGCAAACGCCACGAAGCGTATCGTGCGTTTTGGTTTGGCCCCAGAAACGGCCAACAGGCGGGCAGCTTCCATCATCGGTCCGATTCCGGTGCCGCAGTCAATAGCCCCTGTACCCACATCGTAAGCGTCAAGATGTCCGCTGATTATCACATATTCATCGGGATATTCCGATCCTTTTATCTCAGCGACGATATTGTGGTAGGGAATAGGGCCAAGTTTAAAGTGGTTGCGTATGTCGAATTCCATATATACATCACGCCACTCTTTCACGGCCTGATTGATAAGTTCGAACTGATGTTTATCGAGCAGTATTTCAGGCTGCGTGGGGAGGTTATCGAAAGTTGTCGTAGAGTCGCGCACCAAAGTTTGGTCGTACATAGCGCAAATCGGAATCCTGGCTGACTGAATGAACCCAAGCACTCCGGCATCGCACATCTCGCGATAAAATGGCACTGGTATGTTATGTTCTTTAATCAGCGCCGAATCGGCATTATTTTCGCGATTATACCGACGTATCTCCTCATTCTTTTTTGCGATTTGCTCATTTTCTCTGCGAAGAGCCATTCGCGACGAATCCCCGGCAGCCGTCTTATTGATAGCATATCCATTGGCCGGATGCGCCAAAAGCACCCAAGCCCCTTTGAGTTTGCCGCGCATGCGGTTGAATTCGTCCAAAGTGCGGGGTTCACACAACACATGTCCCATCTGCTTGCCGTGTGTGCCGGAGGTGTACGACGGAGTGGCAAAATGGAGCTGATTAAGCCCGTCAATGCCAAATACCCGTCCAAACCAAGCGTCGCGATTGAACCCGACGGGCACCTGACCTGCCAGCTCCTTGCGCACCGGTATGCCCCATTGTCCATATTTATACATCATCCAATCTGCGGCATTTTCATAGGCATCCGACCCGACGAGCCGTCCGCCAAACCGACCGGTCAAAACATCAAGATGGTTCATCACCTGATTATTAGTGGTACCCTCTTCAATAATTTTCTCAACCACCTTTTTCTGTGCCGACGCATATACGCATCCCAATATCGCCAGAATGGCAGCCGCCAAACATTTCTTTCGCATATCGCACTTATTTATCTGCATCATATTGAGGCCAAATCAGCCCCTTAACAACATTACGCACAAAATTACATAAAATCCGCTGCTTTTTACTTACATTTGCATAAATATTTACCATCCTAAAATCAAATCATTAAGCAACCCAATAATTCTCCATAAAAAATATGAACGATTTTACTTATTACACCCCAACCAAATACGTATTTGGGCGAGGAGTAGAGAAGAAAGCCGGCGAACTTGCCGCGAATATAGGACTAAAGAAAGTGTTGCTCACTTATGGCGGAGGTTCAGTGGTGCGAAGCGGAGTGCTCGAAAGAGTGAAAAATGCGCTTGACGAGGCCGGCGTAAAACATATAGAATTCGGTGGAATCAATCCTAATCCGACCGACGACCGCGTGTACGAAGGCATCGAAATCTGTCGGCGCGAGAATGTCGACGGATTGCTGGCCGTAGGCGGCGGCTCAGTAATCGACACGGCCAAGGCCATCGCGCTCGGCGTGCCTTACGACGGCGATTTCTGGGATTTCTACGCCGGGAAATTACCGGCCACGACGGCACTACCCGTGGGCGTGGTGCTGACCATCCCGGCTGCAGGCAGCGAAGGGTCGGGAAATTCAGTAATCACCCGTCTCGACGGGCTCCATAAAATCAGCCTGCGCACCGAAAGCGCCCTTCGTCCAAAATTTGCGCTGATGAACCCCGAACTCACCTTCACTCTGCCCCCCTACCAGACGGCAAGTGGCATAGCCGACATGATGGTGCATATCATGGAGCGATATTTTTCCAACACTCCCGACGTCGAAATTACCGACCGCGTGGCCGAAGGCGTGCTTAAAGCCATAATCGAAGAGGCTCCTAAAGTGATGGCCGACCCTACAAACTATCAGGCGCGCGCCAACATAATGTGGAGCGGCACACTCGCCCATAACGGCATCTGCGGCACCGGAAGGCAGGAGGACTGGGTGTCGCACTTCATGGAGCATGAAATCAGTGCCGTCTACGGAGTGACACACGGTGCCGGTCTGGCCGTAGTGGTGCCCGCCTGGATGACATTTATGGCTAACCATCACCCCGAAAAGATAGCTCAGTTCGGACGCCGGGTGTTCGACGTGGATTCGCGCGACGACCGCACTGCCGCGCTCGAAGGCATAGAGTGTCTCAAAGCGTTCTGGAGTGCACTCGGGCTCCCCGTTACCTTCACCCAACTCGGCATCGATACGCCCGACATCGATTTGCTCGTAAACAAGCTCCACGAGAACAAAGGGGCCGAAATCGGAGGATATTACCGACTCAAGGCCGCTGACACAAAAGCCATTTATGAACTGATGCTCTGACACCAGATGGAGATAATCCGCTATGAACCGTCGCTGAAGCGCGAATGGAATGAATTTGCCGTGCGCGCACGACAGCAGTCACTGCTGTTCGTGCGCGACTATATGGACTATCATTCCCACCGGTTTGCCGACCATTCGCTCATAGCCTACGACCATCACGGTAAAATAGCCGCACTGCTGCCGGCAAACCAAACAGGGAATACCCTGCACTCACATCAAGGACTCACTTTCGGCGGATGGCTGACACCTTTGCGCCATTTCAACGCATCGACCATGCTCGACGTTTGGAGCTCTATGGCTTCTTATCTGAAAAACACCGGATTCGAGAATATAATCTATAAGCGTTGCCCCTGGATATACTGCCAGGTCCCGGCTGACGACGACGAATACGCTCTTTTCAGACAAGGAGCGCGGTTGTCGGCAAGCACTGTGTCGTCGGCCTTTCAGCTCGACAGTACGCGCATGCTGAACCAGAGCACCCGAAGCGCCCGGCTGCTTGCCCGGCGTGCAGGCGTGAGAGTTGAGCAGAGCAATGACATCGATACATTCTGGCGCATTCTGGCTCGACGATTGGACGAACGCCATAATGCCGTGCCGGTACATACGGCCGAAGAGATGTCGATGCTCATCGGACGTTTTCACGACAACATAAAGCTATATATGGCTTATTGTGAAGGCGAGGCCGTTGCCGGCACTCTGGTCTACGTCACGCCGACAGTGGCGCACACCCAATATATGGCCACCACCGAAGCAGGCCGTGCCACCAAGGCGCTGACCGCCGTAATCGATTATGCGGTGGCCGACCTCGCAACACGGGCCAAATGGTGGGACTTCGGAAGTTCATGTGAAAATGGCGGCTTCACACTGAACGAAGGGCTTGAATTGCAAAAGAGCGGCCTTGGTGGCCGCTCGGTATGTTATAACACTTATATAGTCGATTTAAAATAGCTTGTAACATCCATCATAAGACATCGCCATTCGAATCGCACGGAATTCCGGCTGCCATAAAAGCCTCGCGTCGTTCAACGCAAGTGCCGCAATGTCCACAATGGTGTTCTCCACCTTTATAGCATGAATAAGTGAGCGAGTAGTCCACGCCAAGTTCCCGCCCGCGGCATGCGATGTCGTTTTTGGTCAAATTGGTATACGGGGCTCTGAGCTCAAGGTGTTCAAAAGTTCCGGCTGCGATAGCTGCACCCATAGACTCTATGAACTGCGGGCGACAGTCAGGATATATCGTATGGTCGCCGCCGTGATTGGCTATCATCACGGCTTTCAGCCCGCGACTTTCGGCAAGACCGGCAGCTACCGCCAGCATAATGCCGTTGCGAAACGGCACCACCGTTGAGCGCATATTTTCATCATCATACCTCCCTTCAGGAATGGCTTCGGCACCACTCAACAGCGAACTTTCGAAATATCGCCCCATAAAAGCGAGATCGATTTCAACGAATTCGATGCCAAGCTTGCGGCACGATTGGCGAGCGCATTCAGCCTCACGCCTATTGTGATTGGCACCATAAGAAAAATTGACCGCCAGCGCAATAGACGTTGCGTATTCGTAAAGCATCGTGGTGGAGTCCATTCCACCCGACAACACCAACAAGGCATCTTTTCTGTCTGTCGCCATATAGTCTCTGAATTAAAAGTCGTTACGAAAAGCCGCCAACATTCGCTGGCGCGCCATATCCTGATGGTCGGCATCGGCATAGTTGGCAAACGGATATATGGATATGCCGCCGCGCGGAGTGAACAGTCCTATCACTTCGAGATAACGGGGATTCATCAGTGCCACCAAATCCTTCATAATTATATTGACGCAATCTTCATGGAAATCGCCATGGTTGCGGAAACTGAACAGATAGAGCTTCAAACTCTTACTCTCCACCATATCTTCGCGAGGGATATAATTGATGATTATTTTGGCGAAATCGGGCTGCCCTGTCTTAGGGCACAACGACGTGAATTCAGGACAGGTGAATGTTACAAGATATTCGTTTTCGGGATGTTTGTTCTTAAACGTTTCAAGCACCTGAGGCGAGTATTGAGTGGGATATTGCACCCCCGACGCACCAAGCAGGCTGATGCCCGACAAATCGTCTTCGCTTCTCATATCAATAAAATCAGTTGACAACTACATTTTTAAAATATTCTTCAAACAGGGTACGGGCACGATCGAGCTGCTCAGGCGTATTCTCCTTTACGTCGGGCAGTTTGTATTCCCAGCCCATGGCTTCGTACTTATGCACGCCAAGACGGTGGTAGGGCAGAATTTCAACCCGTTCAATGCACTTGTAACCACCGAGTGCCTCTCCAAGCGCACGGATGTCGGCTTCAAAGTCGCTATAACCTGGCACGAGCACATAGCGCAGCCAGAATTTGCGTCCGTTATCTTCGAGCCAACGCGCGGTGGCGAGGGTACGGTCATTATCGCGTCCGGTGAGCTGACGGTGACGCTCATTGTTGAACTGTTTAACGTCGAGCAACACCAAGTCGACAAGACCGAGCAGACGTTCGACGTGTTCGTTCCACACGCCGCCATTGCTGTCGAGACATACGTGTATGCCGTGAGATTTCAAATCGGCCACAAGCGGTATGAGTTCACGGGCTTGCACGGTGGGTTCGCCTCCAGAGAAGGTAACCCCTCCCCTCTTGCCGAAAAACGGCTTTTGGCTCACGGCCATGTCAAGGATTTCGGACGGCGCGGTAGGTTTGCCGCCCCGGGCGTCGATTGTGTCAGGATTGGCACAATAAAGACACTTGAACGGGCACCCTTGTAGGAAAACGACGAGCCGGAGACCCGGCCCGTCGAATGTTCCCATACTTTCGTATGAATGTACGTTTATCATCGTCGTCGTTACATACGTTCGTGGAACGAGCGGCTAATCACTTCAAGCTGATGTTCGCGGCTAAGTTTCACGAAGTTCACGGCATATCCCGACACGCGTATTGTGAGCTGGGGATATTTTTCGGGGTGTTCCATCGCATCGTAAAGCATTTCGCGGTTGAGCACGTTCACATTCAGATGGTGGGCACCTTTTGTGAAATAGCCATCGAGCATAGTCACGAGGTTTTCAACACGCTCTTCTGGAGTCGGGCCGAGCGACTTTGGAATAATCGAGAACGTGTTGCTGATGCCGTCCTGCGAGTCGCGATAGCGCAGCTTGGCCACAGAGCTGAGCGACGCAATTGCGCCGTTCTTGTCGCGGCCGTGCATCGGGTTGGCGCCTGGAGCGAAAGGCACGCCCTTTGCGCGTCCGTCGGGAGTGGCACCGGTCTTTTTGCCGTACATCACGTTCGACGTAATGGTGAGCAGCGACAGCGTGGGGCGGGCATTCTTGTAAACCGGAAGCTTCTTGAGCTCTTCGCTGAAATAGTACACGAGGTCGACGCCGAGGTGGTCGACGCGGTCGTCGTTATTGCCGAAGCAGGGGAATTCGCCTTCGATGTCGAAAGCCTCAGTGAGGCCAATCTCATTGCGGCGTGCTTTCACCTTTGCATATTTGATAGCCGACAGCGAGTCGATTGCGATAGACAGACCGGCCACGCCATAAGCCAGATTTATGCGCGGATCAGTATCGACGAGTGCCATCTGGGCTTTTTCGTAATAATACTTGTCGTGCATATAGTGGATTATGTTCATCGCTTCGTTGTAGACGCGTGCCACTTCAGTGAGCACCTTCTTATAATTTGTCATCACCTCCTCAAACTTCAAGTTGTCGTTGGTGAGCACGGGAATACCTTTGACAATCACAGTGCCGGTGTTTTCGCAACGTCCGCCGTTAATGGCAAGCAACAGGGCTTTGGCCAGGTTGGCACGTGCGCCGAAGAACTGAATCTGCTTTCCGATTGCCTGATAAGACACACAGCAGGCAATACCGTAATCATCGCAATTACGCACCTCGCGCATCAGCGTGTCGTTCTCATACTGAATCGAGCTCGTGTCGACCGACACCTTTGCGCAGAATTCCTTGAAACCTTCGGGAAGTTCGGGGCTCCAAAGCACCGTCATGTTGGGTTCGGGCGACGGGCCGAGGTTATAGAGGGTCTGGAGGAAACGGAACGATGTTTTGGTCACTTTGGTGCGACCGTCGTTGAATCGTCCGCCAAGAGCCTCGGTCACCCATGTCGGGTCACCGGCGAAGATGTCGTTGTACGACTGCATACGCAGATGGCGTACCATGCGGAGCTTTATCACGAACTGGTCAATCAATTCCTGAGCAAACACCTCATCGATTTTGCCATGCGACAAATCGTATTCGATGTATATGTCGAGGAACGACGATACGTTGCCAAGCGACATTGCAGCACCGTCCTGTTCCTTAACGGCTGCGAGATAAGCCATATACACCCACTGCACGGCTTCCTGTGCCGACGTTGCGGGACGGCTCAGATCGAGTCCGTAATATTCGCCCATCGTGCGTATTTCGTTAAGAGCCTTTATCTGTTCGGCCACTTCTTCGCGCAGGCGCACCCGAGCATCGGTCATCGGACCGGTGAGATTGCGCAGGTCCTCCTTCTTTGCCTCAATCAGACGATCGGTGCCATACAGAGCCAGACGACGGTAATCGCCTATGATTCGTCCGCGAGCATAATTGTCGGGCAGACCGGTGAGGAAGCCCAACGAACGGAACGTGCGTATTTCCTCTGTGTATACGTCGAACACGCCATCGTTGTGCGTCTTACGATAGTGCGTGAAAATGTCTCTAACCTTGTCATCGACTTCCACACCGTTTTCGCGACAAGCTTTCTCCACCACCTTGAATCCGCCGAAGGGCTTAATGGCGCGTTTGAGCAATTCATCGGTCTGCAGACCCACGATGAGCTCATTTTCGCGATCGATGTATCCGGCCTTGTGGGAGGTTATTGTCGATACAGTGACATTGTCGAGCGAACGCACGCCGTTGTTTGCACGCTCCTCCTCGATGGCTTCGACACAGAGGTTCCAGATGCGTTTCGTACGTTCGGTGGGGCCTTTCAGAAACGATGCGTCTCCGGTGTAGGGCGCAATGTTTCGGCTCACGAAATCACTGACATTGATTTCCTTGCTCCAAGGGCCGTCAATGAAGTTTTTGCTTAATTCCATAGAAATATAACTTATGATGGTTCAAAGTTTATCGGCTATTCTACGTTCAAACCGGAGGTGTAACCGCCATATCGAAGGCATACAAACGCCGATGTGTTTACTGGTTTAGAATTGAGTGTTGATAACTTATTGATTCTCCAAACTTAATTACAACTATTCTAATTTCACTGCAAAGATACTCACTTTTCTCACACTGGCAAAATTTACTACCGCAAAAGCATCCGAAAGCACTTACATACCGACTCGACTCCATTTTTCACCAAAGATATGCTAAAAATAGTTGCACAGTCACAATCGATATCGTATCTTTGCAGTGATTATCAATCAAATGCATAGAACAATCTTTTTTTATTAACATAAACCAATCGCTTATGAGGAAATCTTTACTCTTTTTCCTATTTGTGCTTATATTGCCCTATATAAGCTTAACAGCCTTGGCGCGTCAACTGTCGGCCAGTGAGGCCAGGCAGAACGCCGAGCGTTTCCTGAGGGCCGGAACGGCTGCCCCGCTCGGCACAGGCGGCACATCATCGGCCCTGCGCCTTGTCTACGAGGCCAAGCCGGCACAGACGGCCGAACCGGCATTCTACGTGTTCGACCGCGGAAACAACAACGGCTTCATAGTCGTTTCGGCCGACGACCGCCTGCGCGAGGTGCTCGGCTATTCAACTTCAGGCAAATTTGACATAAACACCATTCCTGAAAACATGAAATGGTGGCTCGGCGAATATGAACGCGAAATCGAGGCGTTCCTGAAGGATGCTGAAAATCCACGCCCGACGTCGCCAATGGCTATGGCTAAATTCAATGCCATCCCGACTCCCGTGTACACACCCGGCAACGGCACGGCCACACAGACCACGCTGAGCATCGTCGGCAACGACAAGCCATTTTCGATGACGACAGTGGCCCCCACTGCGCAACGAGCCATAAGCCCACTGGTCAAAACATTATGGGATCAAAGCGAGCCATTCAACGACCTATGCCCCATCGACGGCGGTGAACGCTCAGTCACCGGATGCGTGGCAACGGCTATGGCCCAGATAATGAACTATCACCAGTGGCCGCAAGGGCCGGGCAAAGGGTCTTACAGCTACACTACTAAAAAAGGCACTCCTATGTCGTTCGACTTCTCGTCGACGACATTCGACTGGAACAATATGCTCGACGACTACTATAACACCAATCCGAGCCAGGCCCAGAAAAATGCCGTAGCCACTCTGATGCTCGCCTGCGGTGTGTCAGTGAATATGGGCTACACATCGGGCGCAAGTGGTGCTATGGGATGCATAGTGCCTTGGGCATTGGTGAAATATTTCGGATACGACGCCGGCTCCCGCACAGTGAACCGCATAGGATACTCGGCCGAAGAATGGGATGCGTTAGTTTATAACGAGCTTGCCAACAATCGCCCGGTGTTTTATGCCGGACGCTCCGATTCCGGTGGTCACGCATTCGTGTGCGACGGTTATGACGGCAATGGCTATTTCCACATCAACTGGGGCTGGGGCGGCTGGTACGATGACTATTTCGCTCTGTCTGCCCTAAACCCTAACGGACAAGGCATAGGCGGATATGAAGGTGGCTATAATCAAGACCAGGAAATAGGCATCGGCATACAGCGTCCCACTTCAGGAAATGACGATGCGATGGGCTACACCATTACAGCCGATGCAGACTTCACGTATGAGGCAGACAACAATAGCTTCGTTCTATCCGGTGACATTTACACCGGATATATGGAGAATGCCAATTTCTATCTGGCAGCTGAAGTTGTTCCCGAAGGTTCTACCGGCGAAGGTGAATTATTTGTGTCAAGTAAACTCAGCACCCTTCAAGGTGGCGCACCCAATATAGGATATCGTGTTTACCCTCAATTCGACTTCACGTCTCCGATATCAGGCCTCGAACCGGGTAATTACATAATCTATCCGGCCTATAGGGACGAAAACGGCAGAGACTGGAATCGCATCCATTGCCCTAAGGAGAAACAAGCATATGTGACACTTACAGTTGACGATAATGGCCGCTATACTTACTTCAATAACGGCTCCAAAGTGAGTGCCGACATAAAAGTGACCGAATTCGAAGCACAAGGCCCCGTTTATGCCAATTCAACCTCCACATTCAAACTTGCTGTCGAAAACTATGGCGACGGCGACTTCAACGGTATAATAAATCTGTCGGTACGTCGTCAGGGAAGCTCTGAGAGCCTATACAACGACAGTTTCACAATCGGAGTGGCCGCCGGAAAGAAGACGAGCGGCACTATTAATTTTAACTTCAAGCTCGACCCAGGCACTTACAATGCCATATTCACTGATGCTTCAGGCAACGAGATAAACGCCAAGGATTTCCCGATAGAAGTGGTGGAGGATACACGAACAACTCCTATATGGATTTCTTTAAACTCTCCATCCAAATTCTATAAAGGTTACTCGACCACATTAAGTCTGACCATAACAAATTCATCGGCCAATGACTATCCAATAGATGCCATTTTTGGTTTCTACAATCCGGGGGATTCTGATAGACTTTATGCTATGAACGGAAGCGTAACAATTCCTAACGGCTCATACACAGTCACTTTCTCCGGATTTTCGAGCGGTAAACTTCCGGCAGGCAAATATGATTTTCTGATAACAGACAAAAATGGCACTGCTCTCAGCGAACGCACTCCCGTATATGTGTATGAGGAGCAGGACGGACTGTGGTTTGGAGTCGAGGAGGGAGCGGCATTCCTCGTCACCCCGCCTACCGACCCGTATTCGGGCGTGGTCGACGTTCCTGCCGAAGTGACGCTCAACGGCAACGCCTATCCTGTGGAACGCATCGACAACCTTGCGTTTGCCAAAGCCCAAGAAATGACCGCATTGCTGCTACGCCCGGAGAAGCTCCTTTTCAGCAACGCCAACATCCTCTACCAGACTCCGTCCGGTATGTCAGTCTACGTGCCGGCTTCAGTCTACGACTCTTATGCCGAAGTGCTCGACAAACCGCAGTATTTCGCCGCCGACCCCGCCACGACATCTTATCGCAAGCTCTATTCGCTCATCGACGTATTGCAATACACCTTCCTGAAGGGTAAGCCAAACGACCTCAAGGTGGGCGACGAATTCAAGTTGCGACTCGACCCGCGTCCTCTCAGCACTCATTTCAATCCCGAATTCAGCTTCAATATTCCCAACAACGTGCTTGAACTCCTATCCAACGAACCTGATGGAAAAGGAAACGTAGAACTCCTGTTCAAAGCCGTGACCGAAGGCTCGGGAATGATGACCATCACCTCGGCACAGCCCGAATTGCAACCGGCGGCCATACCGCTCAACGTGACGAAAGCCGATGCAATCGCACCAACCGCGTTGAAGCTCGACCGCTCGGAGACTTCGATTGCCGAAGGAGAATCATTTAAGCTAATAGCCTCAGTTGAGCCTGAAAACGCTACGTTCGACGAAATCGCATGGGCTTCCGACAACGAAGACGTGGCGACAGTCGATGCCGAAGGCACAGTGACAGCAATCGCGGCCGGAACTGCAAAAATTACAGCCACCTGCGGCGAGCTATCTGCCGAATGCGCCGTGACAGTGACGACTAAACGAATCGAGCCAACCGCGTTGAAGCTCGACCGCTCGGAGAC
>CAZRJT010000006.1:0-24464 GCA_964600585.1 uncultured Bacteroides sp. | reverse complement strand
GTGACGACTAAACGAATCGAGCCAACCGCGTTGAAGCTCGACCGCTCGGAGACCTCGATTGCCGAAGGAGAATCGCTGAAGCTCGTAGCCTCAGTTGAGCCTGAAAACGCTACGTTCACCGAAATCGCATGGGCTTCCGACAACGAAAACGTAGCGACAGTCGATGCCGAAGGCACAGTAACAGCAATCGCAGCCGGAACGGCCACCATCACCGCTACATGCGGCGAGCTATCTGCCGAATGCGCCGTGACCGTATGCTCGAAACTTGAATACGAGATAGTTTCAGAAGAAGACAAGACCTGTAAAGTGACACAGAAAAAAACCGAAGGCGTATATACCGGCGACATCGTGATACCGACAACCACTCTGATTAACGGCGAGACATATCGCGTAATCGAAATCGGGAAATATGCATTCTTTGCGAGCAAAATAACCTCTGTGGTAATTCCAGAAGGAATTGAAATCATTTTAACCAGTGCATTTCGGTATTGTCACGACATCCAATCCATTCATCTGCCATCAACTTTAAGGACTATAAATTCAGGAAATCCGTTCAACTCGTGCAGAAGCCTTATGGATATATCAGTTGATGCATCGAATGAGATGTTCGAGTCTGTTGATGGGGTGCTTTACAGCAAAGATATGACCAAAATTCTTGCAGTGCCTGGTGGCAGGACGGATCATTTCGAAATTCCTTCATCGGTGGAAACCATCGGAAGTGAAGCTCTTCTCGGCTGTATGATGAGTTCGATAACAATACCCAATTCCGTAAAGCATATAGAGCCGGCGGCATTTTATGATTGTTCACAAGTTGCTCAAATCAGCATACCTTCAAGCGTAGAAACCATTGCCGAAGGAGCCTTTGGAAATATGACAGGCTTAGAACGCATCTCGGTAGACGCAGCCAATAAAAATTACATCGCCGGAAATGATGCATTATTCACAGCCGACAAAAAGAGCATCATAGCCTATGCAATCGGAAAATCAGTGGCTTACGATATGCCGGCCGGAGTAGAAAACATTGGGGATTACACATTCTTCAATTCGCAACTGCCATATATGAAGATTCCAGATTCGGTAAAACGGATTGGAGCCTTAGCAATAAAGGATATGGACTATTGCAAATCACTTTATATAGGCTCGGGAGTCTCCAACTGGACTGTAGATTTCAGCCGAAAAGCAGAAGTGCCTCTCGAAGAAGTGACAATCAATATTCCAGACCCGACGGTTGTTATGTGCGGCGACCAATCATTCTCTGCCAAAGATTTCGAATCAGCTACGCTCTATGTGCCGTACGGTTCGGGCGACGCCTACCGAAACGCTTATGGCTGGAAGAACTTCGCCAAAATCGTAGAAATGATGCCCGACGCTCCTACCGGATTGTCGCTCGACCGCGAAAAGGCATCGATAGTCGAGGGTGAATCGCTGAAACTCAAAGCAATCGTAGAGCCCGAGGGATTTATCGGCGCAGAAATTGCGTGGAGTTCCGACAACGAGGAAGTGGCAACAGTCGACGCCGAAGGCAAGGTGACGGCAATCGCGACCGGAACAGCCACCATCACCGCTACCTGTGGCGAACTATCAGCTTCTTGCGCTGTGACCGTAACCGCCAAGAAGATTGAGCCCACCGGACTGTCAATCAGCCCTGAAAAAGCAGAATTGGTGGAAGGCGAATCGCTGAAGCTAACTGCAACCGTAGAGCCTGAAAATGCTACGTACGCCGAAATCACCTGGGCTTCCGACAACGAGGCCGTTGCAACAGTTGACTCATACGGCACAGTGATGGCAATCACTGCCGGAACAGCCACCATCACCGCTACCTGTGGCGAAATATCGGCCACTTGCACTGTGACCGTAACCGCCAAGAAGATTGAGCCCACCGATCTGATACTAAATCGCTCGACAGCATCAATCGTTGAAGGTGAATCTATAACGCTGACAGCTACGGTCAAGCCTGAAAATGCTACGTACACCGAAATCACCTGGGCTTCCGACAACGAAGCCGTGGCGACAGTCGACGCCGAAGGCAAGGTGACGGCAATCGCGACCGGAACAACCACCATCACCGCTACCTGCGGCGAAATATCGGCCACTTGCGCTGTGACCGTAACCGCCAAGAAGATTGAGCCCACCGGACTGTCAATCAGCCCTGAAAAAGCAGAATTGGTGGAAGGCGAATCGCTCAAGATAACCGCAACCGTAGAGCCTGAAAACGCTACGTACGCCGAAATCACCTGGGCTTCCGACAACGAAGAAGTGGCGACAGTCGATGCCAACGGCACAGTGACGGCAATCACTGCCGGAACAGCCACCATCATCGCTACCTGTGGCGAAATATCGGCTACTTGCACTGTGACCGTGATCGCCAAGAGGATTGAACCCTCCGGAATCGAGATAGACCAGACCTCGGCAACAATCGAAAAGGACGAAACATTGCAGTTAAACGCAACGGTTGAACCCGAAGGCGCGGAATATTCCGAACTCGTGTGGAGCTCTTCGGACGAAACTGTGGCAACAGTCGACTCATATGGCACTGTGACAGCAAAGAGCATGGGCACTGCGGTGATAACCGTTTCGCTGGCCGATGATCCGACTCTCTCCGCCACATGCATAGTGACCGTAACAGACAAGTCGGGCATCGACGGAGTTGATGGCGGCGAAATCACCATAAAGGCCGTCAACAAGGCCATTGAGGTGAAGGGTGCCGCGGAAGGCACTGAAATCATGGTTTACAACGCCTCAGGACGACTCGTGGCCGTGCGCCGCGCCGAATCAGGCACAACGCGCATAGCCTTGTCGGGCGGTATGTACGTGGTGCGCGTAGGCCGAACCACAGCTAAAATAGCCCTTTGACGCTGACCTGAATCAGCCATAAAACAATCAGGCGGGCCGCCTCTCCGAACTAAGCATCGGAGGAGCGGCCCGCCCTCTTATTGTGAAACAAAAATCACGTAGTCATAATCAGCTGGTTGCGAGCGCGTCGAAACGATTCGAACGACTCAAACAAATCATGGAGCGACAACATGGCGTTGCGCGACTGCGCTTCGAAAAGCGACGCCGAAGTGAGTCCGGTCGACGTCTGCCCTTGAAGGGCACCGTGTACGCCCGAAATCTGCTTGAACATATCCATCTGCAACTTAAGCAGCTCGGACGCTCCGGCACTGCCGCCGGGGGCGATGATCTGCTGCGGCATGGCGTTACCATATGTCGACTGCCTATATGGGAGAATGCCCCGGCAGTCACACCATATGTCGGCCACGTCGTCCCACGACATATCGTCGGGCTTGGCATCGAGCGGAAACAGCAACACCCCTTTCGCACTCACGCCAAGAATGTGGTCGAGCAACGTGACGAGCCGGTTGACATAGCGTTGCTGGTCGATTACGTCTTCTACGCACGAATGTACTTCGCCATCATTAAGCGGATAATATTTCACCGCAAACGGATGTAGTTGATGACCGTAAGGCGAATCCATCTCGTCGAGCAACAGTCCCGACGGTGTATAGAAGCGTCCGCGCCATCGAAGAGTGGTGTAATCGCGAGTGTGGATGCGCGGCTTGCCCTTGGCTCGACGAGCAGCATCAATACGCCGCAACGCACGGCGTTCGCTGCGTGGAGCTATGAAACCAGTGGCCGACAACGGGTCATAGCATCTTACGGCCTGACGCACTTCGAGCGTCCACACTTCGATGACACGGCATTTGCCGCCACTCCCAGCATAGAAATCGCCCGCAATTTCGGGATTAAGCTCCATATTGGCATATATACGCTCTATTTCACCGGGGGCAAAACGATGGCCAAATCTGACCTCCACCTCCTTAAGGCTCATATCGTGCAACATACCCACGATTTCGATGTCGTGACCGCGAGGGTCGGTGAACGGATTGACAAAAAAGCGGTCAGGACTGACATTATCGACCCACACACCCGTGCCGCCGATACGTTTTTCATAAGTGACACGCTGTATGGCGCACCCAGATATCAGAAACTCCTCGAGCAATCGGCTGTCGAGTTCGGCAAGCATATTGAGTTCGGCGGTGTCCTTCATCAGTCCGTCGGGCCAAACGTCGTATTGAGGATTGCTACGGAAACAACCTATCAGATTCCTCACCATCTGTCGTATTAGATTATTGCTCATAGGACGCTGACCGTTCATCGCGGCATATTGCCCTTCAGTCATCGTGTGTCCGTCGGGTGTGATTATGGTTTCGTCCCACTGATGACCGTAGGCGAATCGGCGGCAACGGCGGCGACTCTCCCTGACGGAACCACCCGCCAACCAAGCCTCATAGGCAAGTTTCAGATAATCGGCATCCATATTTCATAATCGGATTTTTATTCATAAACATACATCGAGATTCAATCTGAGTTAATATCTACATCGAACGGAAGCAACGACGGGTCGAAGGAATAGACTCCCTTCATAGGAGCCGGCACGCCAAGAAAACGCACCAGCCGACAAACGTCGGACGGAGGCGAGTAAAGCGTCACCGAATCACGCCCCACAAGCACCACCGGCTCGACACATCCGCCGCGTGAATATTCCGACATCTGCGCATACCAGTCGGCAGAAGCCGAATCATGCACCAGACGTCCCGGCGTCACCCAGCCGTCCATCATCACCTCGACCACGCGAATGCACGTCGGAGGCAGACTTGCCGTGGCCACACCATCGGGGGTGCGGCTCACTGCAAGCTGCGGAGCGAAGTCGGTGAGCGGGAGCTTGTCGACAGGTGCGGTGGCAAGAATACGCCGATACCACACGTCGATTCGTTCCTTTATCATCGAGTCGAGATCTATGCCATCTGTGCGAATCACTTCACAATCGGTGCGCAGCGGCTCATATCCCTCCATCAATCGCCATAGCTCCACAAGTTCGGTCTCTGAATATGTTTTAACCATTGGTCTTGGCCGGCTTCTTTACAACCCTGACGTGCGCTCCGGGATGACGCAGCACCAGACAACTCGCTTCAGTGACCACCATAGCGTCGGTGTTGCGAGTGCCCGTACGCTTCATGTCGAGATGCTCCACTTTAAACGGAACGTGCACGTATTTTGTCAGATACTGCGGATCGATAATCAAGCCATCGGCTCCGTGACCGCACGTATCGAAAATTTCGGAATGCACCACATAGAGAGTGCCGAACTTTGAGCGAAGTTCATTGAAGTCGATGCCCCAACGCGTCACGGTATCACCGGAATTGACCACTCGCGTGAACGACAGCTTGTTGATGGTGGCCGTCAAATCTGAACCCGCTATCAAAATCTTGCGCGACGCACCGGCATTATGTCCCGTAAAAGCGGTTTTCATGATATCAATCACCGAATTTTCATCGAAAGTCGCCTCGTCATATTCGACGCTTCCACCGGCCTGATGCCAGATTCCCTCGGTGAACATCACCTCGTCGCTGCGGTCGGGCGACGACAATCGGGCCTTGACGCCGAACAGAAAGTTCTTCTCCATGCCGAGGCGCATGTCCATGATGGCCACCTCTTCCTGGTCGTTGAAAGTCCACCCCACTTCTTTGGCCGCCAGACGTGCAAATGTGGTTTGTTCGACCTGGGTCTTAAATATCTGGCAATTATTCGACACCTTTTTGGGTAGAGCTTCGAACTGGGCGGTCTGCACGTCGAGTTCGCCGGCGGCGCGTCCCATTCTCACCAACACTGTGCCCGAATCGATGTTGTCGAGCGCACCATCGTCTATGCCGTTGAGTGCTATCACGTCAATTTCCTTGCCGCGAGCCTCGACAACATACAACATCAGCGAGGCACTGCCACCATTACCGTTAGCCGACTTACCCGCCTCCGACGGCACAAGGATTGTGTCGGTGGCCGCAAAAACACCACCATCCTTCACCTTCACGGTATAACAGTCATAGTCACCCATATCATGCGTCTTGCAGGCCGATGCCGGGCCCTGAGCCGACGTAGTGATTGCCTTGGAGTCGACCGAATAATACTCCACCACCATCGAACGTGCAGCTCGACTCCCGATCATTCTCGATATCTGGTCGATTGGCGTAGCCATCGGACGCACTTTCACTATGCGCGTATCGAGTTCGTTGCGCAACAGGTCGGGCGAAATGTCGTTAATCAAAGTTGTTGTCAGCGGCCCTTCCACCACATGGGTGCCACCGGCAAAGCCTTCGGTGGTCGTAGTTTTGTTTTCCATAATTTGATGATCAGTTTAAATGATTTAAAAGATTGGTATTGTGAGATAGCTTATAGCCGTTCAATCCCATACACCACGGCGCATACAGGTGAGGAACGTATCTTCGAATTTTACGCGCTGACGTAGTTCGGCTTCGGTGCGGCGTGGATTCTCCCACAATCGGGGTTCGTCAGTGGCCTCGATTCCGGCTTTATCGCCAAGTCCGCGCCGATAGCCAGCCTCCTCGGCGTCGCGCAACATAGTGGCCAGGCGTTCGTCAGTTATGAACGTGCCATTGCTTCCAGCCTTTTCTTCGGCTTTGTCGGCTGCCACGTTAACGGTCGCTGGCCCGGGTGATTCTGGCTGCTGTAACGGCATATTCTTGTCCGGAGCAGCCGCAATTGATTGTGTTTGCTGTTTGGGTGTTTTCATAATAAAAGTTATTGAATGTTTGCGATGCAAAGTTACGATGGGTCCCGCCCCCCGAATAGGCGATTTTTCCTTCCCGCATCACTTTCACTGCATTTTTTTTGTAATTTTGCATCTACTTGCCCAATCAAGACATGACCGCCACCTATAACATAATACGACATAAATACGGAACATCGACCAACTCGATGCTTGCCGAAATAGCCGCAAAATCGCCCCATGGCACCGTGATTGCGGTTGAAAGCCAGACTGCCGGACGCGGACAGCGCGGAAATTCCTGGGAGGCTGAATCCGGACGCAACATCACGATGTCGATGCTTTTCAGACCCAAATCAGTAGCACCGGATGCACAATTCATAATATCGGAAATAGTGTCGGTAACAGTGGTGGAGTTCATCAAACGTCATTTGCCGGAAAGTGCGCATGTGTCCATTAAATGGCCCAATGACATATATGTGTCCGACAAAAAAATATGCGGCATACTGATTGAGCATTCGCTACGCGCTGGCCGAATCGAACACTCCATCGCCGGAATAGGGCTGAATGTAAATCAACGCAAGTTCCAATCCGACGCGCCAAACCCCGTTTCAATGATAGAATTCACCGGCTGCGAACTTCCACTCTTGCCACTGACCGATGAGCTCGCCACAATGCTGGCCCGGAACTTCGAACGATTCGACAAACCGGAAATGCATCAGCAACTGCACACGCTATACATCGACCGCCTATGGCGTTACTACTCTATGCACCCTTATATCGACGCGGCATCGGGCAAACAGTTTATGGCCCGCATTGTCAACGTCGAGCCTTGCGGATTCATACACCTCATTGATTCTGAAGGCACTGAGCGTGTCTACGCCTTCAAAGAAGTGGCATTCGTGCTATGATCCACACTTCAGCATTAACACATTTTAATATTGCAATGCTTGTTTTACGCCAGTTGTAGTTGTAATTTTGCCAATACAAATTTGCAATACAACAACTAATATGGTAAAAACACACAACATCCAACGTACAGCCGACTTTACGCAAGCTTGCAAGGAGGCCATCGAATCGACACACGGGTCGAAAATCACAGCCGAGAAAATCGCGAACATCGCAGCCGCGTCGAAGCCCAAAGGATACTACCTTAGCTTCGACTACGCGCTGCGACGCCTACGCTACATGCGCACACACCCTGAACACACCTACAAGTATTCCTCGACAGCACGCCGAATGGCTGAAATTGACAGACGAACGGCCAATTGGCAAAAACACGGCTTCTCCGACCGCGAAGCTCTGGCCTTAGTGCTGGCCGATGGCTGGGCATCGAGCTTCTTCCTGTCCGACGCCGCAGCCAAACGTATGTACTCAAAACACGCCAAACATCTGCGCCGTAACCTATCAGCTGACAAACGCCCTGAACGGCTCTGATTCATCACACTCAGTTCACTCTTAATCAACAAAAACTATGACAAAAATATCACTCTCGCGTCAATCAATCCTGGCTCACATATATGCCGAAACTGCAATGCGCCATCTGCTCAACGACAATCGGCCTGCAATGCTGCACCGCGACCGTCAGAAAGCATTGAACTGCTTAATCGACGCTGCATTCGCCGACATTTGCATTGCTCTCATACCGGCCATCACTGACTGCAGTATCGGCGACGACGTCACCGACTCCGAAATAATGACGATTGAAGTCGAGCTTCCGCCTACCGTAAAATCCAAAAACACGCCCATACTGCGGGCCTCAATCGAACGGGCTATCTCGCGTAAAGCTCTTGCCGAAGCCTATGAGGGTGTCGACGAAATTTTTCACGAAAAATTGCTCGACGATTTCAAAAAAGCAGTGAACCGATGCCGACGCATCCTCGGTTCGGGCCCCGTTGGAAGACTTCGTCCACATTGGATGTAACACCATATTAAAAGTCATGGACATAAAATTATAACCTAAAAATCAACAATTGGTTGGAGATTTTTCAGTATATTTGCATTCACAGCGCAAATACGTAAAATATCTCCAACCAATTGTTTTTTAGCTATGAACAGACTTCTTGCTTTGGCTGTTTTTGCTGCGGCCTCCACAATCACGGTTAACGCCGCCAAGCCAACCGAAAACGTGCCGGAATGGCAGCAAATCAACGCCTTCAGAAATGGGCAACTCAATCCCCACGCACTCGTAGTGCCCTACCGTAACGGCGACATCAAGGCAGTTGCCGAAATGGAGTATGACCGCTCTCCATTCTACCTAAGCCTAAATGGCAAATGGAAATTCAACTGGACTAAGAATGTCGAACTCCGTCCTCAGGGCTTCCACAATCCCTCATACGACGTCTCGACATGGAACGAAATAAACGTTCCCGGAAACTGGGAACGTCAAGGATATGGAACGGCCGTTTACACCAACACCACCTACGAATTTGATTCCGATTGGGCACAATTCCGCAAAAATGCGCCATTCGTGCCCGTCGCCACAAACGAAGTCGGCTCATACCGGCGCTCTTTCTCCGTGCCTTCCGATTGGAATGGCCGGCGCGTGGTGCTTTGCGTCGAAGGCGCGATATCATTTTACTACGTATGGGTAAACGGTGAATACCTCGGATGCAACATGGGCTCCAAAACCGCCGCCGAATGGGATGTGACCGAACACTTGAAGCCTAATGCCGAAAACACAGTAGCCCTCGAAGTCTACCGTTGGTCTGCCGGTGCCTACTTCGAATGTCAGGACTTCTGGCGCCTGAGTGGAATCGAACGCGACGTATACCTGTATAGCACACCAAAAACATACATAGCCGACTACACCGTACGCTCACCTCTGTCGGCCGACTACACCGACGGATGCCTGACGGTGGAAGTGGACGTCGACGGAATCCCGGCCGCTCCTAACGTGAGAGCCTCAGCTAAAAAAGGCCCGGCACACTGGTCGGTCGACTACACTATCTACGACAACAACGGCTCTGCCGTGGCTCAGAACTCAGCCATAGCCAAATCCTCGCTAAAACTCACCGACACCATCGACAACGTAAAGCAATGGAATGCCGAACACCCCTACCTTTACACTATGCTTCTGAATCTGAAAGATCCCGAAGGTTCGACCGTTGAAACCGTCGGATGCAACGTCGGATTCAAAACAGTCGAAATAAAGGATTCGGTGGTGCTCGTCAACGGTATGCCAATAAAGGTGAAAGGCGTAAACCGACATGCCCACTCGCCGATGGGACGCACCGTCCCGCGCGAACTCGCTATGGCCGATATAAAACTTCTAAAGGAAAACAACATAAACACCGTGCGCAACTGCCACTATCCCCAGGACCGCTATTGGTATCATCTGGCCGACAAATACGGTCTGTACATAATCGATGAAGCCAATGTCGAATCGCATGGCTACGGATATGGGAAAGAATCGCTTGCCAAACGCGCCGAATGGATTCCGGCCGTGATGGATCGCACCCGACGAATGTATGCCAAATCGAAAAACAACCCGTCCGTAACATTCTACTCGCTCGGAAACGAGTGCGGCAACGGAATCGTGTTTGAAGAGACTTATAAATGGATGAAATCGGTCGAACACAACCGCCCGATACAATACGAACGCGCTCTCGACGATTGGAACAGCGACATATACGCCCTGATGTACAATCCTGTATATTACGTAAACGAATACGGTAAAAACCCTAAACTGACCCGTCCATATATCCTCTGCGAATATGCACACGCCATGGGCAACAGCGTCGGCGGACTTAAAAACTATTGGGACACATTCGAGAATCATCCAAAACTACAAGGCGGCTGCATATGGGACTGGGTCGACCAGGCCTTTGAAGAAACCGATGCCGACGGAGTGAAGTATTGGGCTTATGGCGGCGACTATGGCCCCGCGAATGTTCCGTCTGACAACTCGTTCCTATGCAATGGTCTGATTCGCGCCGACCGCACGCCTCACCCACACCTCGAAGAAGTCAAAAAGGTATATCAATACATCAAGTCAAATCTCGTCGACCCGCAATCACTAACAGTCGAAATCAAAAACTGGCACGATTTCTCCAATCTGAACGAATTCGACCTTCGGTGGAAAGTAACCGACCCTGAAGGAAACCTCCTCCAGTCGGGCACAGAGACCGTGAACTGCGAACCGCATAAATCGACCACAGTAAGCCTCGGCAAATACGTAGGCTCTACCGAACCCGAAGCCTATCTCGACCTCAGCTGGGCGCCGAAAACCGACGCTCCGGTGATCAAGGCCGGATATGAAGTCGCCTACGACCAATTCGTACTTCCCGGAACTCCCGCCTCTCAAATCGCCTATGATCCTATAAAGCTCAAACGCAAAGGCAACAAATTCACCGCGGGAAAAGTGGCATTCGAAATATCGCCCGAAAACGGCGACATCGTATCGCTCATGGTCAACGGACAGCCACGCATCGCCACGCCGCTCACTTTGTCGCTCTGGCGCCCGCTCACCGAAAACGATGCGGCAGGCTGGGGCTCCGGCACGCGCTTCTGGCGACCCGAAGGCCTCGACAGCATCAACCAATCGGTCACCGACATTGCCACTGACGGAAAACTCCTCACCGTAAGCACCGACATAAACGGTCGCGGTGGAAAGCGCATCGGTTCGGCTGTTTACACTTACTCCGTTTCGAAGAACGATGTTTTCAACGTCGGATGCACATTCTCCCCCGACACCGCCACCATCACCAGCCTGCCGAGAGTGGGTCTTACGTTCCGCGTACCCGAGCCCGACTGCTCGTCAGTGACCTACTTAGGACGTGGCCCCGTCGAAACTTACGTAGACCGCAATCAAGCCGGACGTATCGGACGTTACACCACTACGCCTATGGCCGACTTCCACTTCTACACCGTTCCCAGCGCATCGGGCAATCACACCGACACCCGATGGATTAGCCTCGACGGCTCCGGAATGACCATAACATCGAATGCACCGTTCCAGTTCAGCGCCACGCCATTCGACGATATGGCCATCGACCGTGCGCGACATATCAACGACTTGAAGGACGACGGATTGGTGACCATACACGTCGATGCTGCTCAGACCGGTGTCGGAACTGCCACTTGCGGCCCCGACATTCTGCCTAAATACTTTATTCCAATTCAACCGATCAACTTCGATTTTCATTTCTCGTTAAGCAAGTGAAACGCTCTGATTATGAAATAATGGCTCCCGTCGGGAGCTATGAATCGCTCTATGCCGCACTTAATGCCGGCACCGACGCCATATACTTTGGCGTGGAACAACTCAATATGCGGGCTCGCTCGTCAGTCAACTTCACACTCGACGACCTCCATCGCATAGCCACAATCTGCTCCGACGCCGGAGTCAAATCCTACCTCACGCTCAACACTGTGATGTTCGACCACGATATCCCGATGTGCCACGCCATCATCGATGCGGTGAAACAAGCCGGAATTTCGGCAATTATAGCCAGCGACATCGCCGCGATATCTTATGCAAGGCAAGTGGGTGTGGAAGTCCATATATCGACACAGGTGAACGTCACAAACATCGAAGCCGTGAAGTTTTACGCGCAATTTGCCGACGTCATGGTGCTCGCCCGAGAGGTGTCGCTCGATAAAGTTAAGGCCATTCACCAGGCAATCATAGACGAAAATGTCTGCGGGCCAAACGGCCAGCCCATCCGAATCGAGATGTTTTGCCATGGAGCGTTATGTATGGCCGTGTCAGGCAAATGCTACCTCAGCCTACACGAAATGAACTCAAGCGCCAACCGTGGTGCCTGCACGCAGATATGCCGACGCAGCTACATCGTGACCGACCGCGAAACCGGCGACGAATTAACCGTGGACAATAAATACATAATGTCGCCAAAAGACCTCAAAACGATACACTTCATCAACAAAATGATTGATGCCGGAGTGTCAGTGTTCAAAATCGAAGGTCGCGCCCGCGGGCCCGAATACGTGAGCACCGCCGTTAGATGTTACAGCGAAGCCATAGATGCCGTATGCAACGGAACATTCACCGACGAAAGTATTGCACGGTGGGACAATGACCTGAAAAAGATATTCAACCGAGGATTCTGGAACGGATACTATCTCGGGCAACGCCTTGGCGAATGGTCGTCGAAATACGGTTCATCTGCCACCCGCGTAAAACGCTATGCGGCAAAAGGCATCAGATATTTCTCAAACATCGGAGTCGCCGAATTCCTTATGGAAAGCGGTGAGCTTAACGTAGGCGACGAAATAGTGATTACCGGGCCAACTACCGGTGCGATAATTATGACCGTTGAAGAGATTCGGGTCGACTTGAAGCCCGTCGAAAAAGCGGTGAAAGGCGACAGCTTCTCAATAAAAGTAGCTGAGAAAATCAGGCCATCCGACCGTCTGTACGTTTGGGCACACACCAATCTCGACAAATGACACATAAATAACGTGAGATAGCATTCAGCACATTGCTCATCGTACACAATCCCTCATAATGGAGCGGGGCAGAATCAGTATCGATTCCGCCCCGCCATATTTTAAGGCACCGCTGCACGACAGCGTACCATTTTGTCATCACTTCCCGCTCTGGTCGGCAACAGACTCTCCCTTGGATGTTCCGCTCTTGAAGCGTTCTAAGATGTCCTTACCAAACAATATCCATGCCGAAGCCGCCACAACGGCAAGGAACACAAAGCCCACCAATATCAACGCCTTCGACGGTTTTGACGCCAGAAGAGGCACCGTTGCAGGCTGCACCACCGCGTACACCGGCGTAATCTCCTGCACCTTTGCTTTGGCCATCTGCAACTGCTGCGCCATCGAATTATATAGGTTGAACGCAAGCTGCATTTCATTCTGCAGACGCTCGGTTTCAGTACGGCCCGACAAACTTGCTATGCCGTGGTTTTTGTCAACATACGACGCATAGCGCTGCTGCGCGGCATAATAATCGTCACGGGCCTCATCGGTAAGCTTCTGGGCATACGCCATATCCTGACGCGCCTTGTTCGTACGGTAGTTGGTGACATACTCCTTCAGACGCTCCACCACCGTATCGGCAAGCATTGCCGACACCATCGGATCCTGCATCGTAACCGAAACTGTCACCACCGATGTCTTTGTGTCAACGTCAGCACCAATGCGATGCGACAGAACGTCCACTATTCCATATTCGTCCTTGGTCAGATGGAACGAGTTTATGCTGTCGGCAGCCACTCCGTTCTCGTCGTCTTTCAAAAGCGACATCACGCCACCGATAGCCTTACCCGGAAGTGCGAGTATTGCGCTCCACCAAGGCGACCGGAGTTCGTTTTCCACATATTCACGCACCTCCATGCGGTTATCTCCGTCCACATCATTAACCTTCACGTCAAACAGCCCTACGGTAAAAGGCACCGAACCTACGATATCGGGATACAGAGTCGGATAAACCGCATCCGAAGTCGCACCTGACCCCATATTGATACCAGCCATCGAAGCCAAAGCTCCAAGTCCGCCCATATTACCTTTGCTTCCGCTCGACACCTCAGGCGCAAGTTTCACGGTCGTAGTATATTCTTTGGGGATCGAAAATGCAACGACAATTCCGACAATAGCGCCTATCGCGCCCCATTTTATTATCGTACGGCGATTCGCCCAAAGCTTCTGCGCCAGCTCAAGCAAGTCTATCTCCTGCTCGTCGCCATCAGCATACGTATTCTCTCTTTCGTCCTGCATAATAGATTAGCTATTATTTTTTAATTATGCTGTATATCGTGGCAGCCATTGTTCCGAACGATGCCAACGACGAAGATATGGCCAATATCTCAGCAAGATTGCTTCCGTTGCGCTTCGGCTTCGATGGAATCACTATCTGGCATCCGGGCTCAATCACCGTATTGCGTTTGGCTCTTGCCACCTGGCCATTCATATACACCACGAATGCTTTGCTTTTCTTGGCCTGATTCCCATATCCGCCGGCCTGATCGATGTAATACTTAAGTTTCTTTCCCGGCACGAAATTAACCGTGTTCGGGAAAAGCACTTCACCGACAATCTTCACCGTGGTCACCTGTTCCGGCACGTTAAGCACATCACCTTCCCTTAACGCCACATCGTAGTAGCTGCCGGGATTTTCAAGAGCCTTTGTCAAATCGATACCCACGTTATAGAATGGCGACAATTCCAATTTATCTATTGATACCGAATCCTCTGAATCCTGCATTGCAAGACGCAAAGTCTCCTTTCTTGCCAAAATCTCGTCATCGCTCATCTTACGTCTCAGCGAAGCTCCCTTCAGGTAAGCACCGTCGATTAACCCTCCGGCTCGTCTCACCAAGTCGCTCACGCGTTCGTTTCTGCGGGTGAGGGCATACGAACCTTCAAACAGCACCTCACCGGTTATATCCACCATTTTCTGCACTTGATATCCAGGGCTATTACGTATTATCACCACATCGTAAGGATAGAGCTTGAATTCTGCGCCATCGGCTATCGCCAGACCATTTTCGAGCGCGAACGAATACACCTTAGCCGTTTCGTCGGTAGGTTTCAAACTTTCCGGGTCGATTATTCGGCGAGCCACGTCCACTCTCGACGTCGACGCACCTTGCAATAATCCGCCGGCCATCAGAATCAGGTCATTGACCGTCATATTTTCAGCATATACGTATAGGTCGGGGCGCGCTACTGGCCCGATTATTCTCACTTCTCCACGGTCGTTAAGTTCATGTATGCCCGACACCACTAACATATCGTTCCTCTTAAGGACAATATCGGCCTTCTTGCCGTTCATCAAATCCGACAGATTCACCGGAACTATTTCAAGAGACAAGTCATCGCCCTGGCGATATAGCAGCGCACGCTCCGTATATGCATCTTCCGTCAAACCGTCGGCCAGTTCTATGAGCTTTTTGAGAGTGTTCACATTGTCATCGATGGCATACAACCCCGGACGCATAACGGCCCCTTTGAGTTCCACTCTGTTGGCATACCGGTCAAGAATAGTACCTATCATTATCTTGTCGCCGTCTTTCAGATGATAGGCATCAAATTCCGATTGCTGCACATTGTACATCTTATTTTCATTATTCTCCTGACGAGTCACGTTCACGATGTCGGCATACGCATCGCCTGTGAGTCCGCCGCTATATTCAAGCACATCCTTCAACGACTCGCCGGCCTTGATTTCATAATACATCGGACGCTTCACATTCCCTTGTATCGACACCAGCTCGTTGTAAGGCGGCACTATTATTACATCGCCCTCCATCAGGCGCACATTGCCCGTATCTTTTCCTCCGAACAGAAACTCATATACGTCAACATTCGAAAGCAATTTTCCGTTGCGCACCACCTGGATGTTTCGCATCGAACCTATGTTGGATATGCCGCCGGCACGATAAAGAGCATGGAATACATTAGAGAACGGTGATAGACGATAAGTGCCCGGCACCGACACATCGCCCATAACGTCCACCTGAATAGTGCGTATCTGACCCAGACTCAGAGCCACGTCTGTTTCCTCTTCGGCAACTCCCGCATACTTCTGCGAAAACAAATCCTTAACGCGTTCGTTAGCATCCTTTATGGTCAGGCCGTTAAGATAAACCGGTCCGATTTGCGATATGATTATGCTCCCCTCGGGCGATATCGTCTGGCGTATCCGGTCTTCACTCGCTCCCCAAATATCGATTACCACCTCGTCGCCCGGGCCAAGACGATAATCCTGCGGAGTGGCGATGTTCGCATTCGGCTCAAACGAAAGAGCCCTGTTGTTGAACACGTCATGGCCGAATATTTTACGGACACCTTCGTTGTTTCCAAGCACTATTTCATCATTAAGCGATGACGACACCTCGCCCAATTGGTCCTCGGTGACATCGTCGACAGGATTTTCCCTACATTCCAAGTTGCTGGCTTTCGTAACCACCGTATTAGTCGTCGATTTTGTCCCATCGCCATAAATCTTTTTCAACCGCTCTATCTGATCGGGCGTCACACCTTTAGCCAGCAATTCCTGGCCAATCTGTTTCTCCGATTTCCCGGCTGCACTTTGGGCCTTTATGTACTCTATGACCTGATCATCGGTCATTTTAGCGTCAATAGTCGGTGCAGCAAAAAGCATAGCACCGACCACCATAACTGTCCGAAAAAAATATTTCAGCATATATCTTTTTTATGTATCTTATTCAACCGACTTTATTCTTTTTCGCTATCGCTTTCGAAAGCCAATAATTTGCCACTGTCCATATCACCAGATCCACCAACAGCAACACATTGATTTCTAAAAATCGCGACAGCAATATATTGCCTACGCTAAAGCAGACCGCCGCCGTCACTATCATGCTCATCGCCACTCGCTGCTTAAGGCCCAAAGCCAAAAGTTTATGGTGGATGTGCGTCTTATCCGGCAAAAATGGGTTTCCGTGATGGCGGATGCGATGCAGAAACACCCTGATCACGTCAAAACAAGGGATAATCAGCGGCGACACCACCACTACCATTGGATTCAGCCCCGACATCAGCGACATATCGTAAACGGCACCTTCAAGAAATGCCAGACCGAGAAACACCAGCATCAGACCGATGGTAAGACTCCCCGTGTCACCCATAAATATTTTTTTACCTTTACTCGGGTCGCCAAAAACATTATAATAGAAAAATGGTATCAGAACGCCGAGCCCTGCAAACGACAACAATGCATAAAAACTATTACCCGTAAACGCGAACGATATGCCATACACCAGAAACGCGGCAATCGAAAGTCCCGAAGCAAGTCCGTCAATGCCGTCAATCAGATTTATGGCATTCACCACATAGACCACTACAAGCATCGTCAGCGGCACTCCGGCCCACAGCGGTATAGCATCAAAGCCCAGCACGCCGTAAAGGTTACAACAAGCCAGACCACCTCCTACCAGCAGCGACGCACAGAACAGTTGAACAACGAACTTTGCCCTATAACGTATTCCCACAAGGTCATCGGCCAATCCCACTATATATAGCATCAACAATGCACAAAGCCCGAATGACACCGAGCGCCCGTCGATTAGCACGTTGAAATCCTCTATCTCGCCATCGATCAGATAGCCGAACCCAAGCAGCAACGACATCGAAAAACATATCACCGGTGTGAATGCCATTCCGCCAAGACGCGGAACCGCGCCCTTATGTATCTTACGCTCGTCAGGTTCATCGAATAAACGCCGACGAAATGAAATCAATAATATTTGAGGAATAAGAATACCTGCAAAAAACATACATAATGCACAGACTAATACAGCCTGCACCACGAATGAATTTGCTATAGCTAAAAAATCCACCATTTATAGTAGTTTTAGGTTAACTCGAAGAGATTCAACATACGTCTTCAAACCCGTCAAAGACACCAGTCGCTTACCATAACTTCATCATATATAGCTCCCTACACATAACGCTTAGTAATGATAATTGTGTCAATAATGTTAGCACTCTAAGTCACTAACATTAATCACTTACAAAATTACAAAAAACATTTCAATATAAATAACTATTTTTTCATATTTTTTCACACGCCCTTCTTCATTAGCGATTATCTCAGGTTTACACATTCGTTTTACGTCAGAATTTCCTGAAAACGATAATGGCCTTATCCGACTTCAGCACCATTTTTTCCGAGCTAAGATGCTCTATTTCAAATGTCGTTGTACGGTCATATATGCCCCAATAATAAAGTCCTTCAACCTTCGTGTTCGGGAAATTCAATGTCAGCAGCTTCCCTTCCTCATACATCATATTCCCACCTATTACGCCACCACCCGCTTTCGTCAGATTCACGGTATGCAGATACAGGCAGTAATACGTACGCTCTGGATGACACACTTCACCCTCACCGACGCGTTCAAGCTCCATTATCTGCCATTGCCCGTCAAGGTCGCCATTGATGTCTCCTTTACGACAACCGGCAACGCATAGCATCATCACCACTAACGATATGAATATTTTTAAGCTCTTTATCATAACCAGCCCGTTTTTCTTATTGAAAACATCACACCTGCGCTTCTGCCAAGCATATTTCCGCCATCAGCCCCGATTGAAACCGTACCGCTCCATCCCTTGAGCTTCGACGGACGAATCTCTGCTTCGAACAACGCATTCACGTTATTTTCCACATCATATAATGGCACACCGTAAGTGCCCCAGCTGCGAGTATACGAAAAAAGCACTCTATACCTCAACCAGCTCCAAGGCGTCCCTTCAAAGCCAAGATGATGACATTTCACGCGCGTGTGCTTGAAACGGATTTGACCATCACTGTTATAGATAGGCGACAACAGCAGCGGATTTCCGATTCCCATTCCCCAGTGCTGCCACCCCGAATAGATGTAGTGATTGTAATAGTCATCGCGTCCGCTAACCTGCTCTGGTATTTCAGGCGTATGATCCCAATACACCGGCCCCGACTGATGCTTCATATTCAGATACTCATACACCACGCCGTCTACCACACGGTTTTGAGGCAGCTCAAATTCAAATCCAAGCAGCATATCCTTCCACATATAGTCCATAAACATCATCGAATGATCTTCGAAGAAATGTTCATAATACGTCCGCACGCACCAATCGGCACCTTTCGGCGCAAACGTCAGCCTGCCGTTCCAGGCTCCCACGTGATTGCCATATACGTTGGTCTGCTCTCCCACCGGAGTGTCTCCGCTGCCCGACGATGGGATAAGAGCTTTCAGGAAATCCTTCAGTCCGTTAGGCATATCTATCACCTTGCCGTTCGAATATGATTTTCCGCCGAACTGTGCGGCCATCTCCAAGCCTCCTTCGAACGTCACAGGATAGTCGCGGTTCCCCACCTTCAGAAATGCCGCCTTCGAATTATATAGCACATGCTCCGTCCGCTTTCCATCGGGCGTCGCGAACTTACGTTGCCAACCGTCGTCCGTAAACATTCCGTATGCCAGATGCCCCTTGACCCACAACCATCCGCGAGTCTTGGGTATGAGTTCATATTCCGGAATTCCCACCCTGAGCTGCGGTATAGGACGCGCATTGCCTGAATAGAACAGACTACCGCTCGAAAGCCTCCGGTTGTTGAATTCACCCCACTGCTCCTTGCTGCCGAGCACTGCACCGAGACAACGATAGCGCACTTCGCCGTAGAGTTGCTGAACGATGAACGACGACGTGAAGTCGTAAGCAGCGGCCAAATCCACACCTGCACCCCACGAAAAACGTTTGTCACCTTCAGTCAGTTTGAATAGCGACGCCCTCACATATCCGTTGTCCTTTTTCACAGACGACAGACCTTGCCTGTTGTTCACCAGCCAAAACGGCGTATTCTTCCCGCCGCTGAAGCTCACCGTAGTCTCTACTCCGTAGACCAACAAGCTGTCTGCCTCCAAAGCCTCAGCTGTAATTTGACAACAGCCCACCGCCAAAACAAACGATGCCAATCGACTCCACACCTTTCTTACAAGCGAGCCCATATCCATCAATCCACTCTATCCAGATTATGTCCCATGCGCTCCTTTTTTGTATGCATATAGAACCGGTTATATTCATTTGGCTCCACTTCCACCGGCACATTCTCCACCACCGTCAGGCCATAGCCTTCGAGGCCTATGCGTTTCACCGGATTATTAGTCATCAGACGCATTTTTTCCACGCCGAGCTGATGCAGGATGCGGGCCCCCACGCCGTAATCGCGCTCATCGGCCTTATGGCCGAGATGCAGATTGGCATCCACCGTATCCAACCCCTCTTCCTGAAGTTTATACGCCTTTATTTTGTCCATCAGGCCAATGCCGCGGCCCTCCTGGTTCAAATACAATATTACGCCGCGGCCCTCCTTCTCCACCATGCGCATAGCCTCATGAAGCTGGTCGCCGCAGTCGCAACGCTTGGAGGCGAAGATGTCGCCCGTGGCACACGACGAATGCACCCTCACCAGCACCGGATTTCCGTCGGACACATCGCCCTTTATCAAAGCTATGTGTTCCTGTCCATTGTCGCGCTGACGGAACGGTATCAGACGGAAATGTCCGTAAGCCGTAGGCATATCCACCTCTTCTCCACGCTCAATAGAGTCGTCATTACGCAGTCGGTAAGCTATCAGGTCACGTATCGACACGAGCTTTAGTCCCCATTCGTCCGCCTTGCGGCGCAGTTCGGGCAGACGCGCCATCGTGCCGTCCTCGTTGAGTATTTCGATGAGAGTGGCGGCCGGCTGAAGCCCGGCAAGGCGCGCCAGGTCTATCGCAGCCTCCGTATGGCCCGGACGCCGAAGCACTCCTTCGTCCTGAGCATACAATGGATGCACATGGCCCGGACGTCCGAAGTCCGACGCCACCGAATCAGGGTCGGCCAAGGCCCTTATAGTGGCTGCGCGGTCATGCACCGAAACGCCGGTAGTACATCCTGCAAGCTTGTCAACAGTCACCGTAAATGGCGTTCCCAGCATCGAAGTGTTGTCGTCCACCTGATGCTCGAGCTGCAGCTTCCGGCAACGCGACAGCGAAAGCGGAGCGCACAATTCGCCGCGCGCATTGGTCACCATAAAGTTCACGTCTTCAGGCGTCACTTTTTCCGCAGCCATTATCAGATCGCCTTCGTTCTCTCGGTCTTCATCATCAACAACCACCACGAATTTTCCCTGGCGAAAGTCATCTATCGCCTCTTCTATCGTATTTAGCTTTATATCTTCCATATCTATGATTTCGTCTTGATATTATGTCAATTATCCACCGCTGCCTCTGCCTTGGCTATGAAATCGCGCTCCTCTTTTGCCTCCACGGCAATCGTCTCTACTTCTTTTCTGAGCCGTGCCTGCATTCTAAGCCCGACGGCATAAAGCGGCAATCCGATCGGAAACAGCACTATGGCTATCCACCCCGACCAGCGGTAGTTTGTCGGATGATACAGCCACAAGCTCCGCAATATCGGAAAATCCATCAATTTCACCACCACCATCTTGTCGTGTGAATTCGACAGATAATCTACCGTAGCCTCCAGTTGCGCCGAAAGCTCGTGCAGCCCCGAACGGCTGTAACCTTTAAGCCAATAGTCTATATATCCCTGCTTCGGAGGATTGGCCGACAGATAATTTTCGGCCGTCGCCGCCAGACTTTCCAGTTTGGCGATGGCCGTCGCCGGCACCACCTCGTCCATGACCACGGTCTTCATTTCAACGCTGCGCACCACGTTAGTGCCGAAAAGTTTACGGAAAAAGTTCACGTAGGCATCGCGATTGAACACCGCCGAATCATTAACTGCCTTATAAGTGAAAAACACACCCAGAGGCAACAGCACGGCCGAACTGAGCCATATCCCCTCCCAAACGTCCACCTTGCCGTCGCGGGCCATTTTGTAGCCCATCGTGTCTATCAGATAATAGAACAGAAACAGCAGCACCGACACCACCAGAGGCATACCTATGCCGCCTTTACGTATTATGGCCCCGAGAGGCGCCCCGATAAAAAAGAATATTATGCAGGCAAGCGACAACGTATATTTCTTCTGCAGTTCTATGTCATGGCGGCGTATCGTACGCAAATCATCCGTGATTGTCAAGCTTTTGAATTCATAGTCTTGACGCAGACGCTTTGCCTTCATCAGGGCCTGGTTCAGATAATTCAGGCCTATCCCCGACGTTTGGCCCTTGAATATCGAATCCACGTTCACCGGCTTGTCCAGAGCCACGTCAGGCCTGCGAATTTCCTGCGGCATCGACTTTTCATCATACACCGTCGTGTTATATTCGATTCCGAAAAATGGATTCTCCACCACCATCTGGGCAAACACCTGCCCAACGCTGTCCATTCGCGTCTCCACGGAGTCGATCGTGGCTTTGAGCTCGGCTATGTTCTTGCCCACATACTGGTTGCGCATTCCTTCTTCGTCTATGCGGTTGAACCCCGCGTCGAATTTGAGCAGCACCTCCTTCGACGAGAACGACTCGCGCCTGTATGGCACGTTCTTCACATTGGCCCCGGCCTCGCGCAGATTTTCGAACGACTCACCGTCCCACAGATGCAGAAACAGGTGGGTCTTGTCATCGGTCATCGCCAGTTTGCCAGAATCTGCCAAGATTATACTCGCATTCTCAAAGCCCTTCGACACGTCATATATCATCAAGTCGTACAACGTTCCAGTATCGCGGTTTTTCTTCTCCACAAACAAGTTATAGCCCGGAATCTGGTCATAGAACACGCCTTCCGGTATTTCGAGTTCAGGCGACGTCTGCTTCACCGAAAATATCAGCGTGTACATCTTCACCTGAGCCCACGGCAACACATGGTTCTGGAAAAAGAATGCGCCGATGGCCACCGCGCCGATGAACACCATCAGCGGACGCATAGCCTTAACGAGCGACACCCCCGACGCCTTCATTGCCGTGAGTTCGAACTGCTCCCCAAGATTGCCGAACGTCATCAACGATGCAAGCAATATGGCCAACGGCAACGCCAGCGGCACAAATGCCAGGCCGGCATAGAAAAAAAGCTCGCCTATCACGTCCACGCCAAGGCCCTTGCCCACCAGCTCGTCGATGCGCATATACAGAAACTGCATCAGCAGTATGAACAGACTTATGAAAAACGTCATTATGAACAGGGGCAAGAAGCTCCTGAGAATGAACATATACAGACGTTTGATTCCTAACATATCTTACCGGTTGGTGCAAATCAGCCACAAAGATACAATAATCCCGCCAAAGTAGCAATAGCACGCCCATACGGCGTAAGCCTCACAACGTAAGCAAAAGTGTCAACGCCTGCCTCCAAGCCGCAAAATTGGCCTTTCACCGCATTTTTTTGCCCTACGCCACCCTGCATCTTGGAGATTTTCACTAATTTTGCAAATATTTGATAAATTGTACACAAATGAAGACGAACATACTCGAACTTAGCGAGCAGGAAATCGTGCGCCGCGGAAGCCTCGACGAATTGCGCCGACGCG
Source organism: uncultured Bacteroides sp. (assembly GCA_964600585.1). GTDB lineage: Bacteria > Bacteroidota > Bacteroidia > Bacteroidales > Muribaculaceae > Paramuribaculum. The sequence goes on along the minus strand of CAZRJT010000006.1, from coordinate 1,003 downwards.
GCATTGACCCCTATCCCGCAGCCCAATACAACGTAACCGGATACACCGACGAAATAAAATCGACATTCAGCGACGACGCGCCACGACGCCAGGTGAGCATCGCCGGACGCGTTATGAGCCGACGCATAATGGGCAAGGCCTCATTCCTTGAAATCCAGGATTCACGCGGACGCATTCAAGTCTATGTTAGCCGCGACGACATCTGCCCGGGTGAAGACAAGGACTTCTACAACGTTGTATTGAAAAAGCTCCTCGACATAGGCGACTTCATTGGTGTCGAAGGATATGTGTTCCGAACACAGATGGGCGAAATAACCGTACACGCCGAAAAAATCACAATTCTCGGCAAATCGCTCCGCCCGCTCCCGATAGTCAAAGTGAAGGACGGCGTTACCTACGATGCGTTCGACGACCCCGAACTCCGCTACCGCCGCCGCTACGTCGACCTGATTGTCAACGATGGCGTGAAAGACATATTCATCAAGCGCACAAAAGTGCTGAATTCCATGCGCCAGTTCTTCAACGACCACGGATATATGGAAGTCGAGACGCCCATCCTCCAGTCAATCGCAGGCGGTGCCAGCGCTCGTCCGTTCATCACCCACCACAACTCCCTCAACATTGAGCTATATATGCGCATAGCCACCGAGCTATACCTCAAGCGCCTCATCGTGGGTGGATTCGACGGTGTGTACGAGATTGGCAAGAACTTCCGCAACGAAGGCATGGACCGCACACATAATCCCGAGTTCACTTGTATGGAGATATATGTGGCCTATAAGGACTATAATTGGATGATGGAATTCACCGAACAACTCATCGAAAAGATATGCCTCGATGTCAACGGCACCACCGAAATACAGATCGGCGATAACGTCATCAACTTCAAGGCTCCCTATCGCCGCGTAACGATGACCGACGCCATCAAAGAGCACACTGGCATTGACATCACCGGCATGGACGAAGAGCAGCTACGCGAGGTGGCCCGTTCACTCGGCATCGA
>CAZRJT010000005.1:0-41864 GCA_964600585.1 uncultured Bacteroides sp. | reverse complement strand
TTACGTTTTAGCTCTCCCCTTCTGGAATAACCGATAGTTGTACCTTCAGGCCATTCACGTATTGAAATTATGACTGTTCGTAGCGATGAGACCTGTCGCAAACCATCTTGCGAACCATCGAACAGCGTAGCGACTCCATAAAGTCCAATTCCGAGACGCACCAAATCATATTGGTATTCAGGAAAACGAACTATACCGGTCGAGTTAAGTATATGCCTCATAATATGATAAGTGAATCCTTTGCTTATCATATTGTAACACCGGTCGAAATAGTCGAATTGATGCTGCGTATAATCATCCATGTCCAAGCAATCGGCAGCCGCTAAATGACTGAACACCGAGCAGGGCCTAACAATCTTCTGATGTCTCAGAATATCCAGCAATTCGGGTATCTCCTCTTCCACAAATCCAAGTCGATGCATCCCTGTGTCGAGTTTAATGTGAATCGGATAATCGACAATGCCATATTTCATACCCTCGCTTATCATTTCTTTCAACATTTCGAAGCTATACACTTCCGGCTCGAGATTATACGAAAACAGCGTTTTATAATTGGCACCACGCGGGTTCATCACCATTATAGGCATTGTAATTCCGGCATTACGCAAATCGACCCCTTCATCAAGTACGGCGACAGCCAAATATGCAGCCCCTTGCGATTGCAATGTTTTGGCCAATTCATACGAACCTGCCCCATATCCCGAAGCTTTCACCATACAGATGATGCCGGTTGTCGGCGCCACTTTAGAGCGAAACAAATTAAAATTATCGACAATGGCGCCGAGATTCACTTCAAGCACCGTTTCATGCTGCTTGGCCTCAAGCATATCGTTTATCAATTCGAAATGAAAATGCGAAGCCCCTTTTATCAGTATCAATTCATTGTCGAAGTCGCCCGATGAAACGGCATCCAAAAATGCCGAAGTTGTTGGATAAAACATTGAATCGGCATTGAAATAGCGGCTATATCTACTGATTTCCTCGCCTATGCCAATCACACGAGCAACTCCCTTACGATTCAACAAATTCGCCACTTCCTGATAAAGTTTCGCCGGTTCAAGAGTTTCATGCATCACGTCGCTAAGAATCACCGTCATTGAACGCGAATTTGTGCGACGCCTCGACATAAAATCCAATGCCGGAGCAAGAGAATTGAAATCTGATGTGTACGAATCATAGATGACCATACAGTTGTTCACCCCTTCAATCACTTCCAGACGGGTGCCAACAGGAGTGAGCATCGACATTCGTGCAGCCATCAAATCCGCAGGACGATTGAGATATAATTGTACGGCAAGACAATGTATGGCATTCTGGATATCGGCGTCACACACAAACGGAATCGTGACATGTCCGTCATTGCGCAGATAAGAATAATATATGTCGGTGGAATCCTTATGCTTCTCAATCCTCGAAATATACAACGGACGATCACTATCATACATCGACCAGGCAATTTCCTTAACTGGCAACGCTGCTTCGGCAACAGCATTGCTTATCAATTGGTCATCACCGTTATAAATAATGCAATCACAATCGCGCAACAACATCACCTTTTCATCACATTTTGCCTTGACCGACGCAAATCCATCAGAATGCTCATTTCCGATATTGGTGATAATACCCAATGTCGGACGGATAAGCATCTGGAGTGTATACATTTCATTGCTTTGAGATATACCGGCTTCAAATATGCCCAATTGCGTGGCGTCATTTAGTCCCCACACTGATAGTGGCACCCCTATTTGAGAGTTATAACTTCGAGGCGAGCGCACGATGTCATAATCGGCGGCGAGTAATTGATAGAGCCACTCTTTAACCGTTGTTTTCCCCCGGCTACCGGTAATGCCTATCACCGGAATGTCAAACCTATTCCTATGATAGCGGGCCACAGCGTGCAACGCCCTCAAAGTGTCGGGCACAACAAGCATGTTGGAATGCTGAATCATTTCATCGGGCAAGCCGTCTGGAATATGTGTTACGACAAAATTACGCACTCCCCGTTCATACAGATCCAACAGGTATTTATGACCGTCGTTATTTGACGTCTTGAGCGCAAAGAACAACGAGCTTCTGGGATAGGTCAGAGATCGGCTGTCGATAAGCAATTCGCTTATGTCATATGAGGGGTCTATCGGCTCCGGAAGATGCAAGATAGTGCATATAGATGAAATGGAATAAGTCATACTCATAAAATCATATTGTTTAACCTGCCCAAATAAGGATAACGTGCAATAAGCGCATCCTTAATACGGATGGTTTCTTTCTCAAACTTTTCAATTATCTGTGGAGAATCGGTGCGATGACGATGCGACATACGGTTTGTCAATTTAAGGCACTGCGCAGCAGCAACCATACATTCTTCGGACTGAAACGACCGGGCAAAATGCTCGTATATATATTGGATTGCAACCTCTGAGGGATGCGACATATCCGAGTCATAAAATCTGTAATCGCGCAAATCATCCATCATTATTTCATATGAGGGATAGTAAGACACCCCGTCAATCATTGCAATCAGCCGGTCAATGGCCAACAAAAGCGATGCCTTGCTCAGTTGATTTTCATGGAATCCATCTGACAGGTGCCGAATTGGACTTACAGTAAAGATAAATCTTAGATTAGGGTTCAAATTACGCACGGCCTCTATTGAGGATTGTAACCGGCTCACAATATCATCCAAATCCAATTTTTGGCGCAAGAAGTTCGATGCAGGCATTTTATGGCAATTAGCGACTATTTCACCACTGCATATCAACGAATAAGCATATGCAGTACCCAACGTGACTATCATTATTTTTGATTTCAACAATTGACTGCGTGCCTCATCGAAGCAATGATTGAGCTTATCCAATAAAAACGATGCATTACAATCAGTCAAAATTGTGTGACACCAATAACTACCATATACCTCTCCGTTGAAAAACAGTTCGGATTCCTCGAATCGCCGATTTTCAATCAGACGCTCCAACCACATAGCTATCGATGCCGGATTATACAATGGACCAAATGGATTGGATATGACGTCAAACCAACGCTCCTTCAACTTTTTTCCAATATTAGAACTAAAACATGACCCAACCAACATCATCGGAGTGCTATGCTCAATCCATCCACTACAATCAAGGAATGGTATTCTGGTGCGAAACTCAAAATCAGAAAATGCCATAATCAATAAATTCCGTAATCAGTAGATAATACCTTAAATTCCGTGCGGCGATTAATCTGATCGGCAATCTCTCTGTCCGCATCATCCAAAGACAGCACATAATCTTCTGTCAGGACAGCGCCTTCAGGAAATTGCGGATAAAGCTTCGCAATACGCTTGGTGACACATTTCGGAACAGATTTACCATAACCTTTATATGTCATTCGACCGGAATCGACACCGGAATCAATCAGATAATCCACAACGGCCTTTGCCCGACGTTCGGACAAGGCGTTGTTATATCCCTCACTACCCACCCTGTCGGTGTGGGCGCTCATTTCTATAGTAATATTGGGATGCATATTCATCATCTGCACCAATTCATCAAGGGCTTCTTTCGACTCAGGACGCAATACGGCTTTATTATAATCATAGAAAATATTTTCCACCACATTGGGCTTGGTAAGCGACACAAGCTTAAAATCGACACGATAATCAGCATCCTCCTCAACGGTGTCTGTCGCAAACGACTGTCGAGCGTTTAAATAACCTTCTCCACCGGCAAGCATAACATAACTTACACCAAGCTGTAAAGGAAAATCGAAAGTCCCATCATTTCGAGTCATCGTCTTTCGGTTCGACCCATCGTCTCCAACAATCCTGACCAATGCTTTCGATATTGGCTCGTCATCTGCATCGGCAACCACTCCATTTATCGTCACCTTGACGTCGGGAAGTTCGAAGTGATATATGTTATCGTAACCACGAATATCTCCACGTCCTGAGCTAAAATATCCGGCTTCACCATTATCCTCGAACGTGATGCCGAAATCATCGGCCGATGAATTGACTGGTCTTCCCATATTCATCACAGCCCATCCGCCTGATGGCAGAAGCTGAGCCTTAAACAGATCGAGCCCACCGTAGCCGACATGGCCGTCAGATGCGAAATAAAGCAAGCTGTCAGTACGAGCGAATGGAAACATCTCATCTCCGGTAGTATTTATAAGCGGGCCCAAATTCTCTGGCATTGTAGAGCCATTTTTCAAATTAATACGCCATATGTCCTTTCCCCCATAGCCAGGACGGTCAGCAGTGAAATAAAGATACTTACCATCTGGGCTAACAGAAGGATGTCCGTAACTATACACACTATCGCCATCAATTCCCAATTTTACTGGCGTGCTCCATCGGGCATCGCTACGCCGTGAAGTATAAATACCTACCAACGTAGGTGCATCAGGTTCGCGCTTAGCCATACTGACATACATAGTCAAACCATCAGGAGAAAACGACACAACGCCTTCATCCATCTCCGTATTTATCTCTCCCTCCAATGGCTGGGGTCGTTGCCAGTTTCCCGCCTCATCTTTTCGCGACACCCAGACGTCGCTGCGCTTCATACCGGTGACCTCACTACGCGCATTCCCGGCGACGGCTTCTGCTGTGGTCGTAAAATACAAAGCATCTCCATTTAGCATTGGTGCAAACTCCGAACGAGCAGTATTAAAAAGTTTTGATTTGCTCACCCGATATCGAGTATTGGGATGCTTCTCTTCCATAGCCTTTATAGCTCCAGCCAATCCATTTCGAACCATAGGCGTTGACGGATATCGCTCGAGATATTGCTCATATGCCGTAATGGCATCGGCATAACGACCCGAAGCATGAAGCATACGAGCCATCTTATATAGACAAATTGAATCGGAGTAGCCGAATCTTAATGCATTGCCATAAGAAGCCGCCGCGCGCGCATTTTGTCGGAGCATACCATACGCCTCAGCCATTTTGAACGCGACCTCGCCTCGTAGTGCTTTATCCTGCTTCTTTGTAAGTCGCTTGTATATCTGGCCATATGTTCGTGCCGCTTCATAATATTCTCCTCGCGCCATCTGCTCGTCTGCAACCGAAAGCTTCGGCGCATTGCATCCTGCCGTCCATAGACAAACGAATATTATGGCGCTTATGACTTTAAAATGGCTCTTGAAAATATGCATAGATTCAACACTCAATACATAATACAAAATTAGTCAAAAATACCCGAGCATACAGTTTTTAGAATACTTTTTTCTTATAATTCTGATGAGTAAAAGATCTTAAAACGATTTTTTTATTAATTAGCCCTATTAGACACGACTTTCGATACTTTAAGTCTAATTATGGTAGGGTACAAAAAAAAATTACTCGTCATCACGACGAATAATCTTTTTACCTTAAATCTAATACCATGAAAAACTGATGCAAAATTAATGGCTTTAGGTTTTAATTCCAAATAAAATCGCAACAATTAACATTATTTCATCATACATTAACGGAGGATGGCTTTTCGCCATCCTCCGTTAATGTCATATTATGTTTACCGTTTCAATTATTGTAGAGTTCCATTTTCAGCCTGCTGAATCATTGTCTGATTTGCAGTAATGAAGATTTCGACACGTCTATTCTGGGCACGACCTTCAGGTGTGTCGTTAGACGCCACGTAATCAGCCATCGGAATTCCATCTGCCGTTATTCTAGAGCTTGCGATCCCACTGTTAATCAAATATGTGCGTACCGCATCAGCACGACCATTTGCCACACGTTCGTTCACCTGATAACTTCCCGTATTATCTGTGTATCCGAATATCTGTACATCTGTTTCGGGATTGTTACGCAACGACACTGCAAACTGAGTGAGGTCTTCTTTTGCCCCTTTACTCAATGTGGTACCATTTGTAGGGAACAATATGCCACCGCTAAATGTGACTTTAATCGCCTGCAATCCATTCTGGTCGGTCACTGATTCAATCTGGGCCTTTTCAGCCAATTCTTTTTCAAGCTCTTTTTGTTGCTTATCCATCTTCTTGCCAATAAGCGTACCGGCCCCAGCTCCCACGGCAGCACCAATGGCCGTGCCTATGCCTGCGCCCTTACCACCACCGATAATTCCGCCCAACAATGCTCCGGCAGCAGCTCCGCCACCACCTCCAATCAAAGCACCCTTGCCAGTATTGGTCATGCTTTTACATCCCGAGAAGAGCATACACAGAACTAATGCGCCAGCTCCAAATAATTTCAAAGTTTTCATCGCCAAATATTTTATATGTTAATTATTTCACAAAGTTAATTGTTTTAATAACGTTTAAATTACTACAATTGAATCATCATAAATGTTTGCGTCTAATAGGTAAAAAATGCCTAATTTTGCATATACAATTAGCAAACGCCGAATATCTATGCATAAATCGTTGTTCTCAAGGAGCACCAAAAACACAAGTATGGGCACTCATATCTGCGCATTAATCAGCGTATCGGTATGGGGCGTATCATTCATATCCACTAAAATCCTACTGCTCAATGGACTTAATGCAGTTGAAATATATCTTTACCGCTTTTTGATTGCCTACATATTTACGCTTTTAATATGTCCGAAACCCATAATGTGCAATTCATTGCGTGACGAATTGTCGTTTTTACTATGTGGCGTATGTGGCGGTTCGATTTATTTCATTGCAGAAAACATAGCTGTAAGCCATACGCTTGTGTCGAATGTTGCGCTCATCACAGCCACATCCCCTTTGATAACCACTTTGCTGGTCGGATTATTATACAAAAGCGAACGTCCGTCAAGCGGAATGGTGATAGGCTCACTAATAGCTATGATCGGCGTGGGCTGCGTTATATTCAACAGCAGCTTCGTAATAAATGTCAAGCCGCTGGGTGACTTACTTGCACTGCTTGCAGCATTCTGTTGGGCCGTATATTCTATCATTTTACGTCCGCTTAGCACAGTATATTCCGTATGGATGGTTACAAGAAAAACTTTTTTCTACGGCCTAATAACTGCCCTGCCCTTTCTGCTCATGGAGCCTTCAATGGCATCTGTTGACACACTTTTATTGCCAACGGTGATTGGTAACCTTGCATTTTTAGGATTATGTGCATCGTTATTGGCCTATATTTTTTGGTCTATGGCCATAAAAGGGCTTGGCTCAATAAAAGCAGGCAACTACCTATATCTTCAACCAATAGTGACACTTATCTTTTCAGCAATTATGCTCCATGAGAGCGTGTCGATCATCGGCTATATCGGATGTGCAATGATTTTAGGCGGACTAATCATCAGCGAAAAACTTGGGAAAAAGAACCAACGTCCAAGTCGTTGAACGGAAAAAAGAATCAGAAAAGCGCCTCAAGCGCCACAGAGAAAATCAATCTCTTCAACGAGATTTATCGCCATCGCTTCAGTCAATGAACAATGGCGTTGGCTTTCGGCTTCGGCCAACGGCCTAATAAATGCAGAATGAGTCGGTATGATATTCCATAATATTCTGATTGCCGCATAATGCCTCATATCGTCGGACGATTCAAGCAATGCCGTAGCCACGTCAAAAGCATAGGGTAAATGTCGAATCATCTTTAGGCATAAAACGTCTATGACTTCAGTGGATGGAGCATCGTCGATCCATTGGCACAACTCTTCGGCCGTCATTTCATCCAAAGGAAAAATCATTGTTGCAAGCAACATACTTTCACGTGTAGAGCGGTTGTTCCATAACAAACGCGCCAAATTTGAATCACACCCCAGTTGCTTGGCAAAATCAGAAAGTTGCGGCATATTCAAACCGAATATTATTTTAAAATGGCATCCGGCTCTCCGCAATGTATCGGCTATTATGCCGTTACGCATAGCAAAAAAATGCCTTTTGATGGTTTGAATCTTGTTAAACTCGGTCATAGCACCACAAAGTTAACGAATTTAAAGCTAACATGCAATGTTTGGAAAATTCCACTAAAGATTTTAACTTTGCATCTGATTAGACCACATAGAGTTTAATCGGCAATATTAACCTGAAACACTGTTGTCATTACAGTTATCGTACGGAGACATGCATTGTTTCAATTATGTAGTAATATTTGATGAAGTCAATCAAGCTTAGGGTATTATCATTTGCCTTGTGTTCCTCAATATTTTTTTCGGGGATGGCTGCTATTGAAGATTTGCCCGTCAAGGTTGTCAATGGCCGCACTTACCATTATTATCAGGTGCAGCCAAAGGAAACCATATATTCTCTTTGCCAGAAACTAGGAGTTTCAAAAAACGAGATTTACCGCTATAACCCATCGGCAGCTGATGGTTTGAGGGCAAACCAAGTGTTGCTATTTCCCGCGTCGGAGAATCCGGAAGGGAAAACCGTAGTTCATATTGTGGCAAAAGGTGAAACCGTATATGGGATAAGCAAAGCATATGGCATTACCACTTCGCAATTGCTGAGTTGGAATCCTGCTGCAAGAGATGGCTTGAGAGTCGGGCAACGATTGGCCGTAAGCCAACCCATATCAAATACTACAGCAGAAACTGCCGACGACACTGCCGCCAATGATAAAATATCGGCTGATAAAATATCAGCCGACGAGAGTTCGATGCCTGCACAGAACGGCACCGTACGCTATACAATCAAACCTGGCCAAACACTATATCGCATCGCCATAGAGCACTTCACTACAATCAAAGATATTCTGGCGATAAATCCCGGATTGGATTCGGAAAACTATCAGGCCGGTCAAGAGATATTGATACCATCGGTAAATCGTGAGAATAGCGATGTCATCGCGTCGTCGCAAACCTTAAATGAAAACGACGACACAACTATTGCCGAAAATCAGTCGGACAGCCATAACAACACCAAAGTGGCAACATACGTCGTAAAACGTAACGAAACATTTTATTCAATCGCCCGGGCCCACAATCTGACCGTTGAAGCACTTGAAAATGCCAACCCCTCGGTAGGCGCATTAAAAGAAGGGATGATTCTGACCATTCCGGCACAAGATAACACTATGGCCCATCTGATGACCGATAAAACCGAAACAGATGAGACCAGTCCCGAGAAGCCGGTTGTCTATCTACCTGGTTCAAATGACATTACTGGAGCTCTGAAGACCGAAACTGTGTCGCCCGGCGAAGATGCCAATCCGAACGCAGAGGAACCAACCGAATCAATAAACATAGCCTTGACTTTGCCTTTTATGCTTCAGGCCGAACGCCAGTCGCGTCAGGCTCAACTTTTCACCGAATTCTACAAGGGATTCCTACTCGCTGTCGACAGTTTGCGTGATTGCGGCACGCCAATCAACGTCTATGCATTTGACACTTCGGCCTCCATCGATACACTCCGCAACCTACTTACACGGCCTGAGATGAAGGATATGCAAGTAATTATAGCTCCTGATGCCGAAGCTCAAATATCGGAATTGGCTAAGTTTGGCAAAGAGAATGACATAAACATTCTGAATCTTTTTGCTGTCAAAGACCAAACATATAAGACCACTCCCTATCTAATGCAAGGCAACATACCCCACGGCACAATGTATGCCAAGGCTATAAAAGGACTAGTCGAACGATTCGAATCTTTTACGCCAGTGATTCTATCGCGTAAAAATGGAGCGTCAGACAAAGCTGAGTATGTTTCGGCATTAAAAAAATACCTCAATGAGAATGGTATAGATTACAAGGCCATCGAATTTGAAGGTCTTCTGAATTGCGATGACATCATGGCTTTAGGCGCAGACGGTCACTATGCATTCGTGCCTGTCAGCGGAAAACAAACCGAACTCAACTACATCATTCCGGCATTGACCGAGTTCAAAGAACGTTCAACGGAATATGATCCGATTAGACTTTTCGGCTATCCGGAATGGACAACTTTCCGTGGCGAGACTCAGGACAACATGCATAAAATAAACACTGTTGTATATTCGCGCTTCTACACCGTACCTGACGACCCGGCCTTACAGGATATTGAAAACAAGTTTGTACACTGGTATGGTAAGCCTATGGCTAACTACGTTCCACGACAGGGTCTGTTTGGATTTGACGCCGGAATGTATATCATACGCGCTCTTATTGCTAACGGTGGCGATTTCAACAAACTAACACCATCATATTCAGGTGTGCAGAATGGTTTCAACTTCACTGGTGAGACCGATGCCGGAATGGTGAATGACGAATTATATTTTATTAATTTCCGTCCGAGCGGCCTGATAGACAAAGTGTCATTATGAAACTTCGATTCCATACACGCGTCGTATTAATACTCGCATTGGCAATAATATCGTCGGCCACCGCATTAGCTCAACGCTACTACACTCCTCATTTTGACATTGGCGGAAAAGCCGGCATCACGATGTCATCAATTCAGTTTTCGCCAAGCGTAGAGCAATCTATGCTTATGGGTAAAATGGGGGGTATAAGCATCCGATATACGGAGGAAAAAGTTTTCGGACTCATAGCTGAGCTCAACATTGAGCAACGTGGATGGAAAGAGGACTTTGAAGACAAGGAATTTGAATACCAACGACAGCTCACATACGTGCAATTGCCAATTCTGACACATATATCATTCGGAGGCCGTAAAGTAAAAGGATTTATCAATTTAGGGCCAGCCGTGAGCTATATGCTCGGCAGCAAAATATCATCGAATTTTAATTATGAAAATCCGTCGTCGGTAAGCGGCTTCCCATTGCAATATCGACGCGTGAATCAGATGAAGCTCGCAATCTCCAACAAAATAGATTATGGCATTATGGCTGGAGGTGGCATAGAATTCATACTAAAACGCAAACATTCCTTCATGCTGGAAGGCCGGTATTATTTCGGCTTAGGCAATATATTCCCCAGCAGTCGAAAAGATGAGTTTTCATCGTCGAGAAGCTCATCAATACAGGTTTCGCTTGCATATATGCTTAGAATCAAATAACGATTATACCTCGTGCATACACTATTCTAAATATGAGGTCATGCAATAAATCATATTCTGACTGGCGGCTTCCGATGCCTTTGCTTTTCGTATCGAAATCACGTATAGCCGATATAATTTCAATCGTTTTATATGCATTATAATTGCGCAATCCCACTTCGTAATTGCGCAACTGGCTCTGCCATTTCAAGCCTAACGCACCCATCATCGACGCAGGAGATTTATCTTTTGTGAAATGTAATATAAGCAGATTTGAGAAATAATTGAAAATAGATGCCACTGTCATCACAGTGGGATTATTTTTCGGATTTGAACGAAAATTTTCAATAATCCTGAATGCCTTTTCAGCATTCCTGGTGGCCAGGGCATCGACAAGTTCAAAATTATTATGGTCTTTACTTATGCCAATGTTACGTTCGATGCTTTCTGGCGTTATGGTGGCTCCATTTCCAAGTACCAGCCTTAATTTATCGATTTCATTATAAAGACGCGAAAGATCCGTTCCTACGAAATCACGAAGCATTCCGACGCCTTTAAGCTCAATGTTAAGCCCTTTTTCTTTAGCGATACCTTCAATCATCGCATCGAGATTCCTGTCCGTAGGCTTTTTTGATTCGAATATTACTCCTCCTGATGCTTTAATTGCGGTGATTAAATCCTTTGCCTTAGCCTGCGCGCCTCTGCAACATATCACAAATATCGTGGTGGGCGACGGCGACCCTGCATATACATGGAGCTTGTTGAGTTGGTCGGCGCGTATAGCCTGAGCTTCTTTCAATATCACCACCTGCTTGTCGGCCATCATCGGATATCTCCTGCAATTAGCTATCACCGTTGGAATATCAGTTTCCGGAGCATATAGGATGGTCATATTAAAATCGCGATCCTCCGGAGCCACTATCTCCTCGAAAAGCTTCACCAATTCATCGATGAAATACCCCTCCTCTCCATGCAATAGATAGATTGGAGCGTATTGTTTTTTTACAATCGATTGCCGAAGCGATGCAAACGTCAGTGCGGGAGTTGGTGCCATGGATATGTGAAAATATTTTTGTAAATTTACGCATTAATTGAATAGGATACAAATTAAACTATGGAATTGCCAAGGCTAAATCTCCCGGCCGCTAAACTGAACATCCGGCGCAACCCCGACAACTCGCTATCGGTCTTTGACGTTTTGCGTAAGAAATGGGTGATAATCACTCCCGAAGAATGGGTGCGTCAGCACTTCACGACGTGGCTATATTCAGAAAAGGGCTATCCCCAATCTATTATGGCAAACGAAATCGGAATTTCGCTCAACGCCACCCGCCGTCGATGCGACACGGTTGTGTTCAGCCGCAGTCTCAAGCCTTTGGTCGTTGTGGAATACAAAGCTCCATCCGTAGTCATAACTCAGAAAGTCTTTGATCAGATTGCCCGCTACAATATTGTGCTGAATGCTCCTTATCTTATTGTCAGCAACGGATTGTCTCACTACTGTTGCCGATTTTCATCTGGGTCATATTCGTTTCTAAAGGACATTCCGTCTTTCGATGAATTGGAAAATCATTAAAAAGATTGGCACCACAAATCATTGTTTGTGGTGCCAATCATAATATTATAGATTAATTAACTGCCGAACAATCAACAACACTCGTAATCGACACAAGCCCTTGCTCCTTTATGGTCTTTTATCAGAGCTGCGGCCGCCACATGGGCCGGATGTTTGGCATACACGCTTACATCATCCATCTTTTCCACAAGTGCAGTGAGCACCAAATCCCAAGCTTCGTCAGGATTTTGATTTATGCCCACTTCAATGGATTTCAACACGTCGATTTTTTCTGGAAGTTCATCAAGTGCCGCTTTAAAAGAACGGGCCACCGAGACACGCTCTTCTGGTGTGCCGGTAAATTGAAAACAAACTATATGCTTTACCATATCAATAATTCAAAATGTCATTTCTGTGAATATAAACGTTCCTTTACAGCCATAACGCGTTCATCGGATATATAATCGTCATAATCCATCATCTTATCAATGATGCCATTCGGCGTAAGCTCAATTATACGGTTACATACTGTCTGAATGAATTCATGGTCATGCGATGACAACAATATGTTGCCTTTGAAATTCTGTAAAGTGTTATTAAAAGCTTGAATTGATTCGAGGTCAAGGTGGTTGGTAGGCGAATCCAATATCATCGTATTGGCATCCTTGAGCATCATACGCGCTATCATACAACGCATCTTCTCGCCACCCGACAATACCGACGCCTTTTTAAGCACCTCTTCGCCCGAAAACAACATTTTGCCAAGAAATCCTTTTAGATATATTTCACTCGAATCGCTACTGAATTGACACAGCCAGTCAACCAGATTCAAATCTGTATTAAAGAAGCTCGAATTATCAAGCGGCAGATATGCCGTTGTTATAGTCTGTCCCCAGTCAAAAGAGCCTTCGTCAGGTTTACGATTTCCGGTGATGATTTCGAACAAAGCCGTCATTGCTCGTGGGTCTCGACTCAAAAATGCAATTTTATCACCTTTTTCAACCTGGAAATTCACATCCTTAAACAGCAATTCGCCGTCTACTGAAGCCGTGAGTCCATGCACTTCAAGTATTTTATTTCCAGGCTCGCGTTGCGGCGTAAAGATTATGCCCGGATAACGGCGTGATGATGGTTGAATTTCCTCTATATTCAGCTTCTCAAGCATTTTCTTTCGACTTGTAGTCTGCTTTGATTTGGCAACGTTGGCACTGAAACGCTGTATGAATTCTAGCAATTCCTTTCGTTTCTCCTCAGCCTTCTTATTCTGCTGCTGTTGCTGACGCAGCGCAAGCTGACTCGATTCGTACCAGAAGCTATAATTACCGGCGAATAGTGACACCTTATTGTAATCGATGTCGAGCGTATGAGTCGACACGGCATCAAGAAAATGGCGGTCATGCGACACGACCAATACCGTATTCTCAAAATTTGACAAATAATTTTCAAGCCATGCCACTGTTTCAAGGTCCAAATCATTGGTTGGCTCGTCAAGCAAAAGATTGTCAGGATTTCCGAACAACGCTTTGGCAAGCAGTACACGCACTTTTTCATTACCGCTCAAATCCTTCATCAGCATATAGTGCTTGTCTTCTTTTATTCCCAAGCCACTAAGCAGAGCCGCCGCATCGCTTTCGGCATTCCAGCCTTCAAGTTCGGCAAATTTCTCTTCAAGTTCTGAAGCCCTTATACCATCAGCATCCGTAAAATCTTCTTTAGCATATATGGCATCTTTCTCTTTAATAATGTCCCAAAGCACCACATGACCCTGCAATACGGTGTCCATCACCGTAAAATCATCGAATTTGAAGTGATCCTGCTCAAGCACACTCATTCGTTCGCCAGGACCTTGAATCACCGAACCATGTGTAGGACTTAGTTGGTTGCTCAGAATGCGCATCAACGTGGATTTCCCAGCTCCATTGGCACCAATTATACCATAACAATTACCAGGCGTAAATTTCAGATTCACGTCCTGAAAGAGAACTCGTTTACCGAATTGAATGCCTAAGTTATTTACAGCTATCATATTATATTAAAAGTATTCATTGAAAAAGCGGATGCAAAGTTACTCAAAATTCCACTAATAAACAACCTCGCACCATAGACTCAAAAAACCGTATATTAGAGATTTCCCAACTGAAACTATTTAGTGACTGCCTTAATCAGCCCATCACACCAGATAGCGCCTAACTTCTCTGCGCCTAATTTATTGGGATGCAGATAAAACTCGCCTGCATTTCCCTGCTCATGAACGTAATATTCATCAACATGCGCACGGAACAAATCAAATGCTTCGCGGCTTCCGGCAAACACCCGACCTTTATGAGATTGCGAATAATCCTCAACCAGCTTGTCAATCATCGGCACGTAGCTTTGCAAGCGTTCCAACCCGGCTTTAAGATAAACCGAACCATTATATGTGTTCGGACTATACCACAATGGATATTGCACAACCACTTTACTTCCGGGATAGGAAGACAATAATTCATCTATAATCACTTTAAGATTGGTATAGTACTGCTGCGGAACGACCGGCGAACCGAACGGCCCGGAGCATGCGCTGTCGTTCGTGCCCAGTGAAACAGAAAATATAAGCGTTGATGGCTTTTCTGTCAATTCATTAGCTGCATTTATAACATTTTTGAAGAGACGGTCGGTTACAGGCAGAAAATCCAATGTAGTAGCGCCGCTCATACCACAATTCCTGAAGTCGACCTTCGAACCTATTTTTTCAGAAAGATACTCCGAAGCTTTTACCGGCGGTGCCTCATTCTGCGAGTCGGCCAGCAACACACCTTGCGTGATACTATTTCCTATATACACAACACATACATCTCCTTTATCTTTTGCCATAGCACAAAATATAATTGTCGACAAAAGCATAATTGAAAAAACAAAGCGCTTCATTTAAATTAGTTATTGGTTTGATAATAATTACAACTCATCCCGTATTAACGCATATCGATGACCACATATTTTTATGTGGCCGACTAATGCGAACGTGGCGAAATCTGGAGCCAGATTTCGCCACGTTCGCATTGCCGATAAATTTTTTCGTTTGATACAACGATTATTTTCCGGCGATTGAATCGCTGACAGTCAGACGAGCACGACCCTTTGCACGACGACGCGCAAGCACCTTGCGGCCATCGGGAGTAGACATTCTTTCACGGAATCCGTGCTTATTAACTCTCTTTCTGTTAGAAGGTTGAAATGTTCTTTTCATTGCCGTATTATATTTTCGTTTTTATATTATTCGCAATTCGAGGTGCAAATTTAATAATTATTTTTCATACGGCCAACATCTTAAACAAATTTGTGCAATTTCGGTCTTGAATTTATCCCTTGAACAAATTTTCAGCATATGGACACAATAATTCCCAAATATGCGTTAACATTTATTCACCACATCTTATGCAATATTGAAGCCACACCTCAGTTTTATAGTAAACATTTCCACGCATTAAAACGTAATTATGCAACTAATACACTTCATAAAAGTTACCTGTTCGGCATTAGCATTTTTCACAGTGTCGGCTTGCGGATACGACATCAACGACGATTATCAGCCCGATTTGTCACAAATGATTCCAAATGCGATTGTAACTGTGAAAACCGACCCGCAATCAAATCAGATGTATCTTCAGCTCAATGACTCCACCACACTATTACCTGTAAATATGACGAAATCGCCCTTTGGGAAAAAACAGGTAAGAGCCCTTGCCAACATTTCAGATGCGCTAGGCAGCAACGGAGCATATTCAAGATTGGTGACAATCAATCGCATCGACAGCATAGTAACAAAACCGACAGTGCCGTCGACTGGAAGCCAAGACTACTTTTTGTTCGGAAATGACGCGGTCGAAATCATAGACAATTGGATGACAGGGGTTGAAGATGGTTATCTGACCATTTGCTTCAGCACAATATGGGGAGATGCCAAACAACCGCACATAATGAACTTGCTTACAGGCACCGACCCGACATCATTATATACAGTCGAATTACACCATAATGCACAAGGCGACAAAGATGGAAACTATGCAAATAGCATCATTGCATTTGATCTTAAATCATTACCTCCCACATTTGGAAAGACCGTTAAGCTAAAATTGGTTTGGGAATCATTTTTCGGACGTAAAAGTATGACATTTGATTACAAATCGCCTCAAAACCATAATACGTCAGAACCGCATCCCGACATTTAACATCAAGAATTGGGTGGAATTAAAAAATGTATATGCATCGGTGAAGTACAAAGAGCCGTGTATCCGACCTTCCAATGCCGCGAATAGAGCTTTATAATTATATACCACCGAAAACATCCCACGTATATTGGCTGCAAACATATCTTTTCGTCCGTCAGTGGTGCCCTCATAAGAATGCCGATAACCGACAGATGGCATAATAGTTCCGTTTATCAACCATTTCCGAGGCTTCAACACCCAATTATAGCCATATCCACCCAACAAACTATAATCGGCATAATGAAAATCATAACGCAGTTTAAGTGACGAAAGAGCGCTCCACATATCGGGGGGTATGTTTTTAAAATCCAAATCAATATTCTGATGCGAGTAGGCCAAGCCGGCAATCCAGCTGCCTGCACTTTTCAACTGATATTTCGAATAGCAATATGCCGCCGCCTGAGAATACTTGTTATGATTGAAAAAATAATAAGCATCCCCAACTATCGAACGAAGTTTAACTCCATCAAATTTCATATCAAGCTTCTTCGAACCATTCGATGAGCCGGAATTCTCATAATTGCCAAACCGTGTTATTTTCGCGCCTCCTTCCACCGTCTGATACTCGAAATTAGCCGAAAAAAGTGCGCTGCAAAAATTAAAATTAAGAGATTTACGAGGATTCTCGACGTTATGAAACCAGCGGTTGGCATTAATCGTATAACTAAGACTCACTGCCATAAAACACAGATTAAAACCAAGGTCGCTATGGATGTTCGACAATATGCGCAATTCGCTGTTGTCGTTAAATCGCATATTGTAGGTCTGGAGCGAATTTGTGCTTTTCACGATAGCTTTCCAATTGCGTCCTGTTCCCACCACATAGTCTGAGTCATACGTATTAAACACCCTATCGCCCCAATTATACACCTTCACACAAAATCGCGGAAATTTTGGATAACGAATGGCGGGATCGTTGATTCTAAATCCATTATTAACCAACTGCGTAATCCACTTAGCATCTGCGTCATACGCATCCGCCGTATCGGCTTTTACTGTCGATACGGCGGATGATGCATATCCAACAACCAGTAGTAGTGATATCAATATTCTCAGTGCCATTCAGTGAATCAAATTATAAATCGTTTTTATTGGCACAAAGTTAACTAATTTTTCGGGCACTACACTGATTTTTCAATTCATAATTGTCTTAGTACATCGGTTTGAAGGGGGCAGTCGGAACCAATTTCGATGTCACGTCGCCCACCATATCTTTTGACTTTGAAGTGTCAAGCTTAAGCACTGGAGCTCCCGGACGCAAATCGCACTTATTCAAATCGACGTAGTATATACCATAATTGGTAACTATATCGAAATAATAACGGAGATCTCTGATATTGGCAAACGAGCGCCATTGTGTCGATGAGACATTAGGTTCTGATTCAACCGCATATTTATACGGAACTGACACATTCATCAAAATGCTGCGAATAATCGACAACCCCAAATCCGGATCATTTGTCTTTTCGACATGCGAATCGAAATAAGAACCGCGCACAAATCTATCCGGACTTTTCACTGTGCCGGGAAGCATATTCGCGCCACCCACCTTCTTCCAATAGTCGTTTATGGCGTTAATTTCGGGGAACGTAGGGTCATTAGTCATTGCCGGCATATCCTTGCCCTCGTATATCTTCACTTCGCCATTATCGAATTCAAGAACGGCGCAATTGCCTTCGGCATCTGTAATGCCCCAGTGAAGCGCCGATACCGTGCCGCCATCAAACGTAGCACCTGATATGTTGAAATTATGTTCTTTCAGAACTTTCACCACTTCCGGAGTCGTAGCATTCATATCAAGCAGCCATGCCACGAATACGGCAAGCGACATAGCCGGACGATCCATTGTCTCAGGTGAATCATAGACCGTTCCCTTACAGAATAGGCCGTTAATCACCAATCCTTTTTCATTCATGCCTTCCGTAACGCCGCCATCGTATCCAACGGCATATACCGATCCATATTTCGAAGTCCAGCTAACAGCCCCGGGCACATCATTGCCCACCTTTTTCATTCCACGCGGATAAACATATATGTTTGTTGGAATCGGAGTCTTCCAATCAAGCGAACGTCCTACGATTCGCAACGGTTGGCCGACTGAAACGCTATCGCCAACATATAATATACGTGAACATGCATCGACATCATTCACCATAGAGCTTGCCAATGCCATCACCAAACCCAAACCAAGTGTCAATCTCTTTTTCATAATAGCTGATTTTAATTAATTTATAATTCAAACATTAAAATATCCGCAATTGTTCGCTGCGGCATAGGTAATAAGAAAGTTTTTTGCCTCTAAGCCATAAAAAACGATATTTTTATGTATTTTTGCCCATCAATTGACTCTTAAACAAAACCATTCCCTAAAAATAGCAATCCAGATGAAATATATAGGTGCCCACGTTTCAGTAGAAGGCGGCGTTAGCAACGCCCCGCTCAATGCCAATGCCATAGGTGCTAAAGCGTTTGCTCTGTTCACCCGCAATCCGTCAAGATGGAAAGCCGCCCCGATATCCGATAAAGAAGCTAATGCGTTTAAACTCAATTGTCAACAATTAGGGTATACCCCCGACATCATTCTGCCGCATGACAGTTACTTAATCAATCTCGGGTCGCCCGACGAGGAAAAGCTCAATAAAAGCCGCGAAGCTTTTATCGACGAAATGAACCGATGCCATCAGTTGGGTCTGACAATGCTTAATTTCCATCCAGGCAGTCATCTGAACCTTATAGACATAGAGCAATGCCTCGACTTGATTGCTGAATCAATAAACATTGCCCTCGACCAAACCGAAGGCGTGAAAGCCGTAATCGAAAACACTGCCGGACAAGGGAGTAACGTAGGATTCGAATATGCTCAGATTGCCCGCATAATCGATGGCGTAACCGATAAATCACGCGTTGGCGTATGCGTCGACACATGCCATGCTTTTGCCGCCGGATATGATTTGTCGACACCCGAAGGATACGAGGCTTCATGGAGCGAATTCGATAATACGATTGGCTTTAAATACTTGTCGGGAATGCACATAAATGACACCAAAAAAGGTCTCGCCTCTCGTGTCGACCGGCATGAATCACTCAGGAATGGAATGCTCGGTTCCAAATTTTTCGAAATGCTAATGAAGGACAGCCGTATGGACGGAATTCCATTGATATTGGAAACTCCAAATGAAGAGATTTGGGCTGACGAAATAAAGTGGCTCTATTCGCTTACCGTCAGCAAAATGTAATGCTGACTCCAATAACGCGACCTTTTTTCACCTCCCTCCTCACCTGAATTTGTACACAATTGTGCATTGTGCGTTTTTTGTGCTAACAGTAATTTTGTCGCTATTAAATAAATCTACTAAATAATATCATAGATTAACCTTTTCAACTCATACGCCCCTTTTGAACGAGAATTTTCGTTTATTTTTTTTACTATTTGATTAAAATGTACTACATTTGCAATCTCAACGAAATTCGTAGTTAAAACTAAATCAACCGTTAATATGAAAGAAGAAAAGGACAAACTCACTGAAAAAGAAGAAGAAACAATGTTACTTTTGTGGGAACACGGCCCTTGTAGCGTAAAAGAACTGGTAGAATATTATGCCGAGCCTAAACCCCACATAAACACAGTGTCGACGTTCGTTAGAAGTCTTGAAGCAAAAGGATTCGTTGGCCATCAACAAGGTCGATACGGCTCATACAATTATTTCGCGTTAAAATCAAAAACCGACTATCGCCGAAATACGCTTGGAAAAATTATCAACCGATATTTTGGCAATTGCTTTTCGATGGTTTCACATCTGGTAAAAGAAGAGCAAATCGATGCCGAGCAATTACGACAGCTACTCGATATGATTCAGAATCAAAAGCACGAATAACTCTTATGACTCCCCTATTTCAATTTTCATTGGCTGTCTCGATACCATTGGCCATTTTGTCAGTAATCTATCGAATATGGTTTGCTTCTGAAAAACGACTCGAAGCAAATCGTATATTCATCATATGCATTTACTTAATAAGCATAGGGTTATATCCCGTCGTAACATACGTCATAACATCTTTAATTGCATCTGGACAAATAATCTACGTCCATTCCATTACACCCAATTTTATACGGCTGCACATCCAAATGACCGTTATTATATGGCTAACGGGCACTATTATCTGCACAATATTCACATTTATAGAACTATTACGAATAATCCATACCATAAAAGGATGTACAAAAAAATGCATTGACGGACACATAATATATATATCTGAGAATAACGAAATCAAACCATTCAGTTTTGGCAATATCATAGTGGTGGGTAAAACTGACTATGACGACAATAAAAGTCTAAATATGATTGTAGCCCACGAAATGGGACATCTGACCCATCGCCATTCCATCGATATGATTCTTGCGCAATCAATTACCATTCTATGTTGGTACAATCCGGCTGCATGGATTTTGCGCCGTGAACTTAAATGCATCCATGAATTTCAAGCTGATGACTTTGTTTTATGCACCGGATTCGATATTCGTTCATATCAAATCTTTCTACTGAAAAGGGCAACAAACTCACAGTTCCCGACGATGGCCCATAATTTAGGCTATCACAATATGCGCCGACGCATTTCGATGATGAACCATTCCATAAAAAGCGTACAACATAACAAGCTGCGTTACATCGCTCCCCTAATCGGCATATTGTCTGCCACGTACATATTTTCAATACCTGCTGTGTGGAACATACTTTCCATACCCCATATGTCGGTAATCAGAATAAATTCCGACTATTCAGACAGCGATGTAAAGTCCACCAACCAATTTGATATGGACGTATATATCGATGGGACATTCACACAGTATGAAAATCTTAATGACATCCCCTCGTCAGAAATATCGGCCATTACCGTAAATAAGACTAAAAAACAGATTTATGTAGAACTTAAAAAATAACCTGACTGAAATGAACAGAATCGTAACAACATTTTTGATTTTCATGTTGGCCGTGCTATCGGCAAATGCCGATGGATTCATCCCTCATCCCCAGAAGGCTATACTTGAAGTTCGCTATAACAGAACCGAGGTATACGATACGACGAAACGCGATATATCCTTCTTCACTGACGAGATGATGTTGAGAATCGGTAAAGACATGTCATTGTTCTGCTGTGCCAAACGATTTAAAAATGATTCTCTTCTAAGGGTCAACCCCGACATTTATTGGACGAAGATGGCAGTTGAGATTGACAAGGGTAATTCCAACGTATTCGCTTCGCTCGACGGACACAAACGGTCGTATCTGTATAAATATTACAATGAGAATAAAGTAGTCGAAAATGACTACTTTGACATGACCCCATGGAGATACACCGAAGCGTGGGAGAAGCCTGAATGGGATATAACCGATGAGACAAAAGAAGTTTTGGGATACGAGTGCTTCAAAGCCACATCCGATTATCGGGGGCGGAAGTGGACAGCCTGGTTTGCGCCGGAAATTCCTGTCGAAGAAGGTCCATGGAAATTATGCGGTCTCCCCGGCCTAATCCTTGAAGCATACGACGCATCAAAAGATTATTCTTTCGAAGCATGCGGATTAATGCAGACTGGTATCGGCGATGTAGGATATTGTATCAACAAGAAATCTGACAACTATATCGATGTAACACGCACAGATTTTCTGAAAAATTGGTGGAAATACCAGCACTCCAATTTCATAGCTAAAATCAATGCTGCTTATGGAGTCGGAGCGAAATCAGATAATCGCGACAATAAAGCTCGCACAATCAATTACGACAAAGAAGAGATTGATTATCCGCACAATTTATGAAATTCCTGGCATCATACATCTTCTGTCTGCTGAGCACATTCTGTGTCACAGCACAGGTAAATATCACCGGCACAGTCATTGGCAAAGAAAACAACGATACAATTATCGGTGCATCCGTCATTGTGAAAGGTTCGGACGGAAAAATAAAGAAGTTCGCCTCTTCAAAAGCTGATGGCAGCTTCGCCATTTCTATGCAGTCAATCGTCGGATGCCGTCTGGAGGTTTCGATGCTTGGATTTGCCAAAAAGTCAATTGCGCTCGACAGCGTGTCGTTTCCCGTCACTGTCATAATGGAGCCGGGCAACACGTTGCTCAAAGAAGTAATCGTCAAAGCCGACCGAATACGCGAACAAGGAGACACGATAAGCTATGTCGTTGGAAGTTTCGCTCAAAATCAAGACCGTTCGATAGGCGACGTATTGAAACGTATGCCGGGAATAGATGTAGCAAAAAACGGAAAAATCCAATACCAAGGAGAGGACATAAACAAATTCTATATAGAAGGCACCGACTTGCTCGGCGGCAAATACGGAATAGCAACCAACGGCATAAACCATGAAGATGTCGGCGCAGTCGAAGTGATGGAAAATCATCAACCAATGCAAGTGCTTTCGGGCCTATCATTCTCTGACAAGGCCGCTATAAATCTAAAGCTTAAAAATAAAGCCAAAGCTACTTGGAACGTTCACGGCGATGCCGGAACGGGATATGGTTGCCAACCTGAAGGAGCGATATGGGACGGCGAACTATTTGCCATGGCTGTGATGCCGGGATTTCAACACATCACAACCATAAAGACCAACAATGTAGGCGAAGATCTTTCAGTGCAGACATTGGATCTATTAGCACCGAAACGTTCAACTTCATTGTCACGATATATCGGTTTGTCACTCCCCGGCGTTCCGAATCTCAATCGAAACCGCACATTGTTTAATAAATCGGCACTAATTTCAACAAATAACTTGTGGAAATTGAAAAATGGAGAATTCAAGGCCCAAATCGACTATACCTTCAATCATATCACAGTTGATGCATCCAACATAACCACATATTTTTTAAATGATGGCAATCGCATAATAACCGAAAATCGCAGTGGCATTGACCGGTCTCACTCTCTTTCTGGCAAATTCATCTATGAACTTAACCAGAAAACTGCATTCATAAACAATACGCTGAAAACCAATATTGATTGGGACGACATAAAACTCGACATCACAGGCTCTCTGAACAATCGTCAGGCTGCATCGCTCCCTGATTATTATGTCGGAAATGACTTTAAATTAATCAAACGCCTAAATAGCAAACATCTGCTAACGTTTCTAAGCAAAAATGAATGGGAGTCAATGCCCCAGATCCTATCTGTCAATCAAGACAAAGATTATATGCGTCAAGATATTAGCGACCATTCGTTCCATACGAATGAGAGTGCCGCGTATGCATTATCAATCAAAGGCATAACAATAGGATTGGAAGGTGGAATAACTGGATATCTGCGCGCTCTTAACACTGAGCTACACGGCATAACCTATATCGTAGACGAGGTGGCATCAAGTGATGACATCATCGATAACATATTAAATACCAGCTATCTGACCATATATTTCACACCAAAATTCGAATATTGGATAAAACGCATCAGCATAGCCATAAACACCCCTGTAAGTTTTGCGCACTATTCGTTCGACAAAGCTATCGCAAATAGAAACGAATCATACTTCTCCCCATCTCTCAATCTGAATTGGAAAGCTAACAATCGACTTTCAATGACACTAAGAGGCAGCGCAGGTCGTTCGCCAATGAATCTTAATATGATTCAGCCAGGACTAATTATGACCGACTATCGGTCATTTCGTCAAGGCGTAGACAATTTCTACAACTCATCCTCACAAAGCGTATCGACAAATCTCTCATATAAACATACGCAAAAAGGATTATTTGCCAACATTTTAGCAATGCAATCATGGTCGAACCTCCCATATACAATGGCGCAACAGTTATATGGCGACTACATCGTATATTCCTATACATCTGCCAACAATAACAGTCAAATGTTTATGGCGAACTGTAATGTCGGTAAAACGCTTGATTTTATACTTGGCAGTGCAAATCTAAACGGTTCGTTCAGCCGCCGGGAGTCGCACCTCATATCTGAAAGCCGCTCAGTCAACTCGGTTGGGACGATATGGTCTGTTGGAACAAAAATAAACGGCATACCAATACGGTGGTTTGGCTTCGACTATCGATTTGCTTTTTCTTCGAGCCGACTTGCTATGAATAGCCTAAAGGCTTCATGGCTCGGAAGTATTGAAAACGAGTTGTTGCTTAACATCATACCACATAAGAAGTGGGAATGGCACATCATCGGCGAATATTATCGCAACGAACTGACAGCCGACAATTTTAAAAGCGTATTCCTACTCGATGCTAAAGCCATATATAAGCTAAGCAAACGATTTGAGTTTTCAGCCCACCTGAACAATATTTTCAATCAACGGACATATAACTACAAATCATACAACCAGCTCTCTTCATTCGAAAGTCAGCGTTGGCTACGTGGACGTGAACTGCTATTTACTATTTCCATCAGAAAATAAGGATGCACAATTGAGACTAACCCTATTTAAATACATATGAAACTAATCTACCTTTATTTATCATTGTGTTTCGCATCGCTCGCCGCAAACGCACAACACAAGGCAGAGGTCATAGTAAGCTACGATGAAAGTTCACGGAATTGGGAAACCGACACAATTAAGAATCAGCGAATGACACTCCTAGCCAACAACTATGAATCAAAATATTTCAATGACCTCAGCCTATGGTCGGATTCATTATCGTCAACCCCCGCAGGTAAAGAGCAGCTTGACCAGATAATTATAGCCGCATGCCTCATACAAACTCCCGACGGCGGAATAGTCTTTAATAGACAGGCAGGACCAATAAAACGAATCTTCACTTACGTGTTCACCAATCTCAATAACGGAAATATGAGGTATTACGACAAATTCGGCGATGAAGAAATGTTTTATGACGAATCATTCGACGATATGCAATGGCAAATCACCGATTCAACCACCAATATCCTTGGTTACGAATGTATTGCCGCAGAAACCGACTACCACGGACGACACTGGACCGCTTGGTTTACAGCCGAAATCCCACTGCAATTCGGTCCATGGAAACTGCACGGCCTACCTGGGCTAATCCTCAGGGCCGAATCAGACAACGAGACTGTTTTTACCGCTACGGGCGTGGAACATTCCGACAGAATCATCACACCGATGTATTCAAACGATATGTATCAAAAAGTCGACCGCAAAAAAGCATTGGCTAATCACGAACACTATGTCAACAATCGTGAAAATATAATCAAAGCCAAACATGGGGGCAGCGTTCAGTTCAATTACGATGCAAGTAAACGCCCTAAATTCGATGCAAAAAAATATGCATTAGAACCCGATTATAAGAATTAAAGTATGAACCGATTATTCCTACACATCGTCTTAGGCCTGACGGTATTTAGTGCCTGCGCCCAAAATTTAGACATTGCCGACATAGAAGTTTGCTACGATTATACCCATTTTCATCGCACCGGTAAACAGCAATCCCATCCGATGATCCTGCTTGCAAACGCGGTCAATTCCAAATTTTATAATCCGCAAACTGAGTATGTCGACTCTTTGGAAGCTACTCCGGAGGGCAAAGAAATGTATAACCAGATGAAAATGGCCGCCTACACTTCAGGAAAATTGCGAAACGTGCCGTCACGCACCGTACCTATGTATGTATTTAAACATAAATACAACAATATTACCGAAGTATTCGACGGGCACTCTATGCTTATGTTCACATATACCGAACAATACGAACCACAGACGTGGGAAATTATTGATTCTACCCGAACTGTGCTCGGTTATGAATGCGTTATGGCTAAAACCGACTATCATGGACGACATTGGACTGCTTGGTTCACACCCGAAATACCTATACAGGATGGGCCATGGAAACTTTCAGGACTCCCCGGACTCATACTTGAAGCCACCGAAGAATCAGGACAACATAAATTCCTGGCCAAAAGCATCTCAAAATCGGAGCGAAAAATATCCCCCAATATCGGAGCTGACCATTACGAGCCGACCAATCGCATATCAATGCTTAAAGCACTCAGAAAATTCGAAGACAATCCTGAGGCCGGAATTGGTACTGCCTTAGGCGTTAGCTTCAAAGTGGATGGAGGTTTTAAAGTTGACAAATCTCTCGACTTTCTCGAAACAGACTATCGCTAAAGAGAATAAACTGCATATCAATACAGTTGTCGACAGATATTGCCGTATTGGCCACTGAATTTTTGGTTTGGGTATTAGACGCATGTTTCGTACCTTTGCACAAATAACGATAATACAAAAAAATAGAAATGGCACAAAAACCATCGATTCCCAAGGGAACACGCGATTTCGGGCATAGCGAAATGGCTAAACGCAACTACATATTCGACACAATCCGTTCGGTGTTTAATCTATATGGATTCAATCAGATAGAGACTCCCGCAATGGAAAATCTCTCGACCCTTATGGGCAAATATGGCGAAGAAGGCGATAAACTTCTATTTAAGATACTGAATTCCGGTGATTTTATGCGTGGAGTGACACCTGAAATGACAGCAGATGGAGAATCCACAAAATTGGCATCGAAAATATGCGAAAAAGGGTTAAGATATGACCTCACCGTGCCGTTTGCCAGATTTGTAGTGCAACATCGTAACGAACTGACGATGCCATTCAAACGCTTCCAGATTCAGCCGGTGTGGCGTGCCGACCGCCCGCAAAAAGGCCGCTATCGCGAATTCTATCAATGTGACGCCGATGTAGTTGGTTCAGACTCGCTTGTAAACGAAATCGAATTGCTCCAGCTCATTGACGAGGTGTTCAAACGTCTGGACATCAGAATCATCATAAAACTAAACAACCGCAAAGTCCTTGCCGGCATAGCCGAACTCATTGGCGAACCCGACAAAATCACTGATATAACGGTAGCAATCGACAAAATCGACAAAATAGGCATCGAAAACGTGAATGCCGAGCTACGCGAACGCGGCGTGAGCGACGAGGCCATCAGCAAACTTCAGCCAATACTGTCAATTAGCGGCACCACAAAAGAACGAATCGAACAACTGAAAACTATTTTAGCCAACAGTGCCGAAGGTTCAAAAGGGGTCGAAGAACTTCAAGAAGTCATATCCGGCACTGAAAACCTCGGACTTACAGCAGAACTTGAGCTCGATGTGTCGTTAGCTCGAGGACTCAACTATTACACCGGCACAATCATTGAAGTTAAAGCTCGCGACGTTGAAATTGGCAGCATCACTGGCGGAGGTCGCTACGACAACTTGACCGGAGTGTTCGGAATGCCTGGACTATCTGGCGTTGGCATATCATTCGGAGCCGACCGCATCTATGACGTGCTCAACGCTCTCGACCTCTACCCCGCCGAAACACGTCGTGCCACTCAAGTGATGTTTTCCAACTTCGGTGCTTCCGAAGGAATGTGTGCGATGAGAATGATGAAACAACTACGCGAAGCCGGAATTGCATGCGAAATGTATCCCGATGCATCGAAAATGAAAAAACAGATGGCCCGGGCCGACGCTTTGGCCATTCCATTCGTTGCTATAGTTGGAGAATCAGAGATGGCCACTAATTCAATGATGCTCAAGGATATGATTACTGGAGAGCAGAAACTCGTATCGGTACAGGAGGCAATTGAGATAATTAAAAATTAATATTTTTTACGCCAAATAGCATACAATACTATTTTTTTTACTACATTTGCATCACAAATCATAAAGATATATGAGTCGATTTTACGCATACTATTATTTTTCGTATTTTTATTTTAGCAAAAATAAAAACGGGATTTTATTTGCGTAATCACCAACCAAGTCATTATTGAGTAAAACGATATTTAAAATCCCGAATCAATTGGTTCGGGATTTTTTTTGAGACATTGAGATATGAAAAAGAGAGTATCGATACAAGGCATTGCCGGTTGCTTCCACGATGCAGCCGCTCGAAATTATTTCGCCGGCGAGGACATCGAAGTAGTGCCTTGCGACACCTTTCCGCAATTGTTCGAGGGATTAGCTTCAGATGCCTCGCTACTTGGAATAGTGGCGATAGAAAACACCATTGCCGGAGCTCTGCTCCAAAACCATGAATTGTTGCGTCTAAGTAACCACACCGTCATCGGCGAATATAAAATGCGCATCTCGCATGTGCTCGCTGCCCTTCCCGGACAGACAATCGACGAACTTACCGAAGTAAACTCGCATCCGATAGCATTGATGCAGTGCGAACAATTTCTGCAAAGGCATCCAAACCTAAAAATGATAGAGAAATTCGATACGGCAGGAAGTGCCGCTGAAATAGCTGAGAACAATCTGTCAGGACATGCAGCCGTATGCGGCGAATATGCCGCAAATCTCTACGGGTTAAACATTCTCGAAAAGGGAATCGAAACCAATAAGCGAAACTTTACCCGATTCCTGATTTTAGCTGATCCGCTTGTGGCATCCGAACTCCGTCCGGCACCCGAACAGCTCAACAAAGCATCGATAATGTTTACCACCCCCCACACACACGGGGCTCTGTCGAAAGTGCTCACTATTTTTTCTTTTTACGACATAAACCTGTCGAAACTACAGTCCATGCCGATAATAGGACGCGAATGGGAATATCGATTCTACGTGGATTTCACATTCTCAAGTTACGTTCGCTATCATCAGGCCCTCGACGCCGTACGTCCGCTAATTAACGACTTTAAAATACTGGGTGAATACCAGGAATGCAATTATGAAATCTGATTCTGCTCATATCCAAATAAAACCCGCCGACCGTGTGTCGTCAGTGCAGGAATATTACTTCTCTCGAAAGCTTAAAGAAGTAGCCAAACTCAACGCCGAGGGTATGGACATAGTGTCGATGGCCATAGGTGGTCCTGACCGTCCACCACACCCCGACGTAATCACCACGCTGTCTGAGGAAGCATCAAAAGATGCCACTCATAGTTATCAGCCATACGTCGGAATTCCGGAACTCCGAAATGCATTTGCCGGATGGTATGCCAAATGGTATGGTGTGGAACTTGACCCAAACAAAGAAATACAACCGCTCATAGGTTCAAAAGAGGGCATACTGCACACGTCTCTTGCATTTCTCAATCCGGGCGATGGAGTGCTTGTGCCGGATCCCGGCTACCCCACTTACACATCAGTCAGCAAGCTGGTGCAAGCTGAAATATTCACATACGACCTTACCGAAAATGGAGGCTGGATGCCTGACTTCGAAGCACTCGAACGTCTTCCGCTCGAACGAATAAAGCTTATGTGGGTGAATTATCCGCATATGCCAACTGGCACACAAGCCACTATGGAGCTTTTCGAAAAACTTGTGGCATTCGGTAAGCGACACAACATCGTCATTGCTCACGATAATCCTTACAGCTTCATATTAAACGAAAAGCCATTGAGCCTTTTGAGCGTCCCCGGGGCAAAAGATATCGCCATCGAAATGAACTCATTGAGCAAAAGCCACAATATGGCCGGTTGGCGCGTGGCAATGCTCGCATCAAACCCCACCTTCATTGAGTGGATACTAAAAGTGAAGTCAAATATCGATTCCGGACAATTCAAACCCGTCATGCTGGCAGCTGTAAAAGCACTTGGGCTCCACGATGAATGGTACAGAGAACTTAACTCCACGTACCACTCAAGGCGCAAAGTAGCTGAAGAAATAATGAATACATTAGGTTGTACGTTCAATCCCTCTCAGCGCGGCCTTTTCCTCTGGGGACGAATCCCAGATTCGGTCGAAAGCGGCGAAGCGTTCACCGACGACATCCTCTACCGTGGCAGGGTATTTATAACTCCCGGCTTCATTTTCGGCAAAAACGGCGAACGTTATATACGCATATCGTTATGTGCAACCGAAGAGAATATGCGCAAAGCGTTATCAAGAATACAAACACTAAAACTTAATATATAATGAAAGACTTAGAACCCATAAAACTCGATGGAGTCGACACTGACAGTCCGTTGATTATAGCCGGGCCATGCAGCGCCGAAAGCGAAGAGCAAGTGCTATGCACCGCAAAGGAATTGGCTGCAAACGGAATCAAAATATTTCGTGCCGGAATCTGGAAACCGCGCACAAAGCCAGGTGGTTTTGAAGGCGTTGGCGCTCCAGGACTTGAATGGCTGAAAAAAGTGAAGGAACAAACCGGAATGTACACAGCCACCGAAGTGGCAACAAAACAGCATGTCGAAGAAGCTCTGGCTGCCGGAGTCGACATACTGTGGATTGGAGCGCGAACATCTGCCAATCCGTTTGCCATGCAAGAAATTGCCGACACTTTACAGGCCGCCGGCGCACAACTTCCAGTTTTGGTTAAGAATCCTGTAAATCCCGACCTTGAATTGTGGATTGGCGCTCTTCAACGCATCTACAACGCAGGTATTCGAAAACTTGGCGCCATACATCGCGGTTTCAGCACTTATGGCAAACATCTATATCGCAATATGCCCCAATGGCATATTCCAATCGAACTGCGGCTACGTTACCCCAACCTCCCCATCATCTGCGACCCCTCCCATATAGGGGGCAAACGCGAATTAATCGCACCTCTTGCACAACAAGCTATGGATATGGGATTTAACGGACTGATTATTGAAAGTCACTGCGACCCCGATAAGGCCTGGAGCGACGCATCTCAGCAAGTGACACCCGAAATTCTGAACTTCATCCTCAACACTCTGGTGGTGCGCGACTCAAAAACGACCACCGAAAGCCTCACACTTCTGCGCCAGCAAATCGACCAAATCGACAATGAACTGCTTGAGACCCTCAGCAAACGTATGCGCATATCACGCGAAATCGGCCAATACAAAAAAGAACATCGCATGCCGGTAGTTCAGGCCAATCGCTACAACGACATTATTCGCACACGCGTGGAACTTGGAAAAGAAATGAACATGGATGGCAATTTCATGAAAACCATCTTGCTCGCCATACACGACGAATCGGTTCGTCAGCAGATTGAAGTTTTAAACGACCGCACAAGATGAGAATTCTTATTTTAGGAGCCGGAAAGATGGGGTCATTCTTCAATGACGTCCTTTCGTTCGACCACACGATGGCCATCTATGACAATGACCCTCAGCGACTCCGCTTCACCTATAACGCCCAACGGTTCTCGTCGCTCGATGAAATTGACGAATTCAAGCCCGAACTCGTGATAAATGCGGCTACCGTAAAATACACCATCGACGCATTCCGACAAGTATTGCCACACATTCCGGAACAATGCATAATTTCCGATATTGCATCGGTAAAGACCGGGCTGCCCGAATTTTATGCACAATGTCGACACCCGTTCGTATCGACACATCCCATGTTCGGCCCCACATTTGCATCGCTCAGCAATCTTGCGAATGAAAATGCCATAATAATAGCCGAAGGCGATCATTTGGGAAAAATATTCTTCAAAGACCTGTACAACCGACTCCATTTGCACATCGAAGAATACACTTTTGCCGAACATGACCAGACTATAGCCTACTCATTGTCCATTCCGTTCGCTTCGACACTGGTATTCGCCTCGACGATGAAACATCAGGATGCTCCAGGCACCACCTTCAAACGCCATATGGCAATTGCGCACGGACTGATGTCGGAAGACGACTATCTACTGAGCGAAATCATGTTCAACCCAAATACTCCGGCGCAACTCCAACAAATCCAGCAGCAGCTCTCCACGCTTCAGGACATTGTCGAGAAACGCGACTCTGAGAGGATGAAACAATATTTATCTAAAGTCAGAGAAAACCTCAAATAGGTTAGAGCGGAAATATTTGGGAAAATGACAGGGATTTTTTAACTTTGTCAGCACTATGAGTGACGACAAAGTTAAAACCGCTGCCATAACAGCTTTTACGCAATATATGTCAACTCATAAATTGCGTAAAACGCCTGAGCGATATGCCATATTGGAAAGTGTATTCGATATGGCATCGCACTTTGTCGTGGAGACGCTGTACGATAAGCTCGACGAAAGTGGCTATCACGTGAGCAAAGCCACGATTTACAACACATTGCTCTTGCTCACCGATGCAGGACTTGTGCGCCGACACACGTTTTCCGGACAACCCACCCAATTCGAAAAAATCGTCGGAATAACCAATCATCACCATCTCGTATGCTCGCGCTGCGGAAACGTGAAAGAAATAAAGGATTCTGAAATTGACGCTATGCTCAGCACCCGCCGCTACGGATCATTCCATCCGATATATGTCGACCTGCACATATACGGACTATGCTCACGGTGCATACGCAAATCAAAGAAATCGAAAAAACAAAAATAACACCATATAATAACTATTGTAATAATGAAAGTTGACGTGTTACTCGGCCTCCAATGGGGCGACGAAGGAAAAGGAAAAGTCGTTGATGTGCTTACCCCGCGCTACGATGTCGTAGCTCGTTTTCAAGGCGGCCCAAATGCTGGTCACACACTTGAATTCGAAGGTAAAAAATTTGTACTCCGTTCCATTCCGTCAGGAATATTCCAACATGGACAAACCAACATAATAGGCAACGGCGTCGTTCTTGACCCCGTTCTGTTCATGCAAGAAGCCGAAGAACTCAAAAAATCAGGCATAAACTTGAATAAAGTGCTCAAACTCTCAAAAAAAGCACATCTAATCATGCCTACACACCGTCTGCTCGATGCCGCAAACGAAAAAGCAAAAGGCGGAGCAAAAATCGGCACTACCGGAAAAGGCATAGGACCTACATACACCGACAAGATTAGCCGCAATGGCCTTCGACTCGGCGACACACTGAATAACTTCAACGAAAAATACGAAGCCGCACGCAACCGTCATATTGCCATACTGAAATCAATGGGTGAAAATCCGGATATAGCCGAATTGGAAGCCAAATGGCTCGAAGCAATAGAATATATCAAGACGTTTGACATCGTTGACAGCGAATTTGTCATCAACAACTACCTTAAAGAAGGTAAATCAGTGCTGTGCGAAGGCGCTCAAGGCACAATGCTCGATGTCGACTTCCGTTCATATCCCTTCGTCACGTCGTCAAACACAATCACAGCCGGAGCTTGCGTCGGATTAGGAGTTGCGCCCAATAAAATAGGCAAAGTGTTCGGCATCTTCAAAGCTTACTGCACACGAGTTGGAAGCGGCCCATTCCCTACCGAACTATTCGACGAAACGGGCAAACGCATACGCGACCTCGGCCATGAATACGGAGCAGTAACCGGACGCGAACGACGCTGCGGTTGGATCGACCTTGTGGCTCTTAAATATGCCATAATGATCAATGGCGTAACAAACCTGATTATGATGAAGAGCGATGTGCTCGACGGATTCGATGAAATAAAAGCTTGCGTAGCTTATAAGATAAAGGGTGAAACGGTAACAGATTTCCCATATTCGATTGAAGAAGACACTCTCGAACCTGTCTACGTGACTTTGCCAGGCTGGAAAACCGATATGACTCAGATGAAGAGTGAAGCAGAATTCCCTGAAAACTTCAAGAAATATATCAATTTTCTCGAAACCGAACTTGGCACGCCTATTTCAATAGTTTCAATCGGCCCAGACCGTGAGCAAACCATAGTTCGTAACCTCTGATAAAATAATTCTACAAAAGTTACCCATCTAATAACCTTAAAGAACAACAATTATGGCCAAAATCAAACCATTTAAAGGCGTACGTCCTCCGCGTGAACTCGTTACCGAAGTTGCATCACGCCCATACGACGTGCTTAACTCTGACGAAGCACGCAAAGAAGCTGACGGAAATCCGAAATCGCTTTATCACATCATAAAGCCCGAAATCGATTTCGACTGCAGCGTAGACGAGCATGACCCTGTAGTTTACGACAAAGCAGTCGAGAACTTCAATGCTTTTCAACGCAATGGATGGTTAGTCCAGGATGACCAGGAGCACTATTACATCTATGCCCAGACAATGGATGGCCGAACCCAATATGGAATTGTAATCGCTGCCAATGTCGACGACTATATGAACGAACGCATAAAAAAGCACGAGCTCACGCGTCGTGACAAAGAGGAAGACCGAATGAAGCACGTAAGAATCAACAATGCCAATATCGAACCCGTGTTTTTCGCATTCCCCGACAACGAAGTTCTTGAAAATGTAATAAAAACCGTTACTGCCGGAGAATCGGAATATGACTTTACTTCTCCCGACGGTTTCGGGCATCACTTCTGGGTTATAAACGACCCAAAACTCATCGACACTGTCACTGCTGAATTCGAAAAAATACCCTATCTTTACATTGCCGACGGTCATCACCGCACAGCAGCAGCGGCATTGGTAGGCAACGAAAAAGCGCAACAAAACCCCAATCACCGTGGTGATGAAGAGTACAACTATTTCCTTGCCGTCGCATTCCCGGCTTCACATCTTAAGATAATCGACTACAATCGAGTCGTAAAAGACCTTAACGGCCTGTCGCCTGAGGAGTTTCTGGCAAAACTAAATGAAAACTTCATTGTCACCGACAAGGGAGAGGAAATCTATCGCCCGCAACATCTGCATGATTTTTCGCTATATCTAAACGGCCGATGGTATTCATTGACTCCCCGTGAAGGCCGTTACAATGATGCCGACCCGATAGGAGTGCTGGATGTGACGATTTCAAGCGATTTGATTTTACGCGACATCCTTGGCATAACCGATTTGCGCAGCGACAAGCGCATTGACTTCGTTGGTGGAATACGCGGACTCGAAGAACTTAAACGCAGAGTCGATTCAGGCGAAATGGCTATGGCATTGGCCTTATACCCAGTGTCAATGAAACAGCTTATGGACATAGCTGACACCGGCAACATCATGCCTCCGAAAACGACATGGTTCGAACCAAAACTCCGCTCCGGACTGGTTATCCATAAACTCGACGACTAATCATCGGCATAAGGAATAAAACCTAACACGTCATAGCGCAAAAATGGCTTCAAATTGCTAATTTTGCGCTATGACTGATTTTATAGCCACAGAAATATTCCGAACGCCACCATCGGCCTATCTGAAATATGTCCTCAACAGATGGCTCGGACGATACTGGTGGATTATAGTGATTCCAATGGCAATATGCTGCGCAATGTCCTTTTACGATATCCGTTGGATATTCGTGGCCTTTATGATTTTATGCATCGCAGTTCCATTCATCATCGCCAATCTCTACCTATACCATCTGCTTTCGCCTGCAGCCCAAAGAGCCGTAAAGCTCAAAAATATCATCATAAGGCCCTACAAAGAGATATCAATCACCTACCATACCGACTCAGATGACAACAAGGAAGAGTCCACCGACACAAATACAAAGCAAGAGATTATTGAATGGAATAACATCCATTCAATCAAGCCATTCAGCACATACTTCGTAATCGAAGCATTTGACGGTGATAAATCAATTATTATCGTTCCCTACAATGTGCTTAAAGTAAATACGAAGGATATTGAAAAGCTCAACTTTTTTACGTAAATTTGCACCATAATTCGTTCTATACATTCATTCAAAGCATGGTCGTATTTTTCAAAAAAGGCGCCAATATTGTGATTGCCGTGGAAACGGACCACAAGTTTTCCGATGTGGAAAAGGAAAAACTTTCGTGGCTCTTCGGCGGTGCCAAACCACTCTCTTCAACATCCGTTAAAGGCCGTTTCGTCGGACCTCGTAAGGAAATGATAACTCCATGGAGTACTAATGCGGTGGAAATCACCCAAAATATGGGAATTCAAGGCATAACCCGTATCGAGGAATTCACCCTTTCGCGTGAAAATCCACCTCGATTCGATAAAATGCTTCAACGTATCTATGATGGATTAAACAGCAAAGTGTTTACTGTCAATCGTACGCCCGACCCCATCGTCTACATTGAAGACATTGCCGAATACAACCGTCGCGAAGGACTTGCACTAAGTTCTGAGGAAGAGACCTATCTGCGTGAACTGTCGAATAAACTCGGTCGTCCCCTCACCGACAGCGAAGTTTTCGGATTTTCGCAAGTGAACTCCGAACATTGCCGCCATAAAATATTCAACGGCACATTCATAATCGACGGTAAAGAAAAAAGCTCATCGCTGTTCAAACTGATAAAGAAAACGTCACAAGTCAATCCAAATGGATTAGTGTCAGCATACAAAGATAATGTAGCGTTTGTAAAAGGCCCGAAGATAGATCAGTTCTATCCTACCAATCCCGACCGTCCTGATTACTTCGACGTAAAACCGATTGACACGGTTATATCATTGAAAGCCGAAACACACAACTTCCCAACCACGGTCGAACCATTCAATGGAGCGGCAACCGGAACTGGCGGTGAAATACGCGACCGCCTTGGTGGTGGTAAAGCAAGCTTGCCCATTGCCGGCACAGCTGTGTATATGACCTCGTATCCACGTATGTCGCCCGACCACAGATGGGAATTAATGATGAATCCACGCGTATGGCTATATCAGACTCCGGCCGACATTTTGATAAAGGCATCGAACGGAGCATCTGATTTCGGAAACAAATTCGGGCAACCCCTCATCTGCGGCTCGCTGCTCACATTCGAGCACGATGAGAATGGTCGTATGTATGCCTACGACAAAGTGATTATGCTTGCCGGCGGCATCGGCTACGCCACTAAGAAAGATGCAATAAAAGGCATTCCCGAACCCGGAGAGAAAGTGGTGATAATGGGTGGTGACAATTATCGCATCGGCATGGGCGGAGGTGCCGTTTCATCTGTTGAAACCGGTCAGTACGACAACTCTATTGAACTTAACGCCGTTCAACGTGCCAACCCCGAAATGCAGAAACGTGTATCCAACGTGATTCGTGCATTATCTGAAAGCGACAACAATCCTATAATATCAATTCACGACCATGGAGCCGGCGGACACCTTAATGCGCTGTCGGAACTGGTAGAGGCTACCGGTGGACATATTGACATATCCGCTCTTCCGATTGGCGACACCACACTTTCTGCCAAAGAAATCGTCGGGAATGAAAGCCAGGAACGTATGGGTATCGTAATCAACAACGAAGACGTTGATTACGTGAAACGCATCGCTGACCGTGAACGCTCTCCGCTATATGTTGTGGGTGAAACCACTGCCGATGAACGCTTCGTATTCCAACAAGCCAATGGAGTAAAACCCATCGACCTTGCGCTCGCCGATATGTTCGGAAATTCTCCCAAAACGATAATGACCGACGTGACAGTCAACCATAAATATTCAGACGTCGCATATGAAGAATCGAAACTTGACGAATATCTGCGCGATGTGCTGAGTCTGGAAGCCGTGGCTTGCAAAGATTGGCTCACAAACAAAGTGGACCGCTCGGTTACCGGCAAGATCGCTCGCCAACAGTGTCAGGGCGAAATACAGCTCCCGTTAAGCGACTGCGGTGTCGTATCGCTTGACTATCGCGGTAAAGAAGGCATAGCCACTTCCATAGGCCATGCACCGCAGTCGGCACTTGTCGATGCAGCAAAAGGTTCTGTGCTTGCAATTGCCGAATCGCTCACCAATATCGTCGGCGCCCCAATCAAGAATGGCATAACGGGCATATCGCTAAGTGCAAACTGGATGTGGCCATGTAAAAATCCGGGCGAAGATGCTGCGCTCTACAACGCAGTCGAGGCATGCAGCGATTTTGCTTGCGCCCTTGGAATAAACATTCCTACCGGCAAGGATAGTTTGTCGATGACTCAGAAATATGGCGACAACAAAGTATATTCTCCCGGCACGGTAATCATTTCGGCTGCGGGCCCTGTAACCGACGTAAAGAAAACCGTGTCTCCGGTAATCCAGCAAAAGAATTCCACATTATATTATATAGACTTCTCAGGAAGCGAGCTCAAACTTGGCGGTTCGGCATTCGCACAGTCGCTTAACAAACTCGGCAGTGCTGTGCCCGAAGTCGCTAGTGCCGAAAATTTCGTTGCCACTTTCAACGCCGTGCAGAAGCTGGTGTCGAGAGGCGCACTTTTGGCCGCCCATGACGTATCGGCCGGAGGCCTGGTGACCACACTTCTTGAAATGACATTCGCTAATACATCGGGAGGCATTGAATTCAACACCGACAATTTCGATTCAAATGCCGATTTGATAGAAATATTGTTCTCCGAAAATCCTGCATTGGTAATCCAAGTGTCGAACAGCAAGACCGAATCCGTCGAAAAAGCGCTTGCCGAATCGGGCGTGAAATTTTTCGCAATCGGCACTCCATCTAAAGAACGCACGCTTATGATTAACCATCGCGGCAACCGACATATGTTGGGCATCGACTATCTGCGCGATGTTTGGTTCAAATCGTCCTACCTTATGGACTGTATGCAAAGCGGCGAAAAACAAGCGACATTACGCTTCGAAAACTACAAAAAACAGCCCATACGCTTCCGATTCCCGCAAGGCTTCAAAGGCAAATTGGCCGATAAAGGCCTTTCTCTAAGCCGAACCGGTCGTTCAGGTGTGAAGGCTGCAATCATACGCGAAAAGGGTGTCAACGGCGACCGAGAAATGGCATATTCATTATATCTCGCCGGATTTGATGTGAAAGACGTACACATGACCGACCTCATGTCAGGCCGCGAAACCCTTGAGGACGTGAATATGATTGTGTTCTGCGGAGGATTCTCCAACTCCGACGTTCTCGGATCTGCTAAAGGCTGGGCTGGAGGCTTCCTTTGGAATGAGAAAGCGAAGAAAGTCCTTCATAACTTCTACGCACGCGAAGACACGTTGAGCCTTGGCATTTGCAACGGATGCCAGCTTATGGTAGAGCTGAATCTCATTAATCCGGAGCACGAACGCAAAACCACTATGGAGCATAACACAAGCCATAAGTTCGAATCGCAGTTCCTGGGACTGACCATTCCGGAAAACAACTCGGTAATGTTCGGCCCGCTGTCGGGAATGAAGATGGGCATATGGGTGGCACATGGCGAAGGTCGTTTCAATCTGCCATTGTCGCTTGACCGATACAATGTAGTGGCCAAATACAATTATGCCGCCTATCCCGGAAATCCCAACGGTTCACGCGCATCCGTAGCCGGTATATGCTCAGCCGATGGTCGCCATCTTGCTATGATGCCGCACCTCGAACGCGCAATTTTCCCGTGGCAGTGTGCATATTACCCTGCCTCACATCGAACTGACGAAGTAACGCCATGGATCGACGCATTCATCAATGCTCGTAAATGGGTAGAATCGAAAACTCAAAAATAGCACTATCGATAAACTGAGTGGAAGGACAACGCATAACACAAACGCAGTCGTTCCACTCATTTTTATTTTAACAACCATCAACTAAACCAAATTTCAATATGGGAGGTTTTTTTGGAGTCGCAATGCGCGAAAGATGCATCACAGACTTGTTTTACGGTGTTGACTATAATAGTCATATGGGTACTAAACGAGCCGGTATGGCTACTTGCCATAACGGCATATTCACCCGCTCGATACATAACATCGAAAATTCATACTTCCGAACCAAATTCGAATCCGACCTCGCTGACTTCACAGGCAATACCGGAATCGGCGTAATCAGTGACACTGACGCCCAACCAATAATAGTGAATTGTCATCTCGGTAAATTTGCCATCGTCACGGTTGCGAAAATCAACAACATCAATGAACTTGAAAAAGAGCTGCTCGCAAAGGGCCACCATTTCTGCGAGCATAGCTACGACATAATCAATCCCACTGAGATGATTGCAGCCCTTATCAGCGAGGGCACCGACATAGTGACCGGCATAGAAAACGTGTATCGCCGTGTAAAGGGTTCCTGCTCGATGTTGTTGCTTTTCGACGGAAAGATTATCGCCGCACGCGACCGCCTGGGACGCACACCAATAATAATCGGCAAAAAAGATGGAGCCCATGCCGCGACATCAGAAACATGCGCATTCCCCAACCTCGGCTACACAATTGAATATAACGTAGGGCCGGGAGAAATAGTCGAATTCAGTGCCGATGAAATGAGACAGCTAAAGAAGCCAGAAAAGGAGATGCAGATTTGCGCATTTTTGTGGACATACTATGGTTATCCGGTGTGTGAATACGAAGGTAGCAACGTCGACCAGATGCGCTATCGTTCAGGGTACAATATGGGACTCAAAGACGACACTGACGTTGACTTCATTTCGGCAATTCCCGATTCGGGTATAGGTATGGCCCTTGGATACTCTCAGGGTAAAGGCAAGCCCTATATGCGCGGCATCGTTAAATACACCCCCACCTGGCCCCGCAGTTTCACTCCGAGCACACAGGAGCGTCGCGAACTCGTTGCGAAGATGAAACTAATCCCCAACAAGGCTTTGCTATACGGGAAAAAAGTGATTTTCTGCGACGATTCAATAGTCCGTGGCACCCAGCTTCGCGACAACGTGCAGGATCTATTTGACGGCGGCATCAAAGAAATCCATATGCGAATCAGCTGTCCGCCGCTGATTTACCCATGTAAATTTCTCAACTTCACAGCCTCGAAAAGCGAAATGGAACTCATCACGCGCCGCGTGATAAAAGAGTTGGAGGGTAATCCAGACGCACACCTCGAAGAATACGCCACGACCGACAGCGAACGCTATAACAAAATGGTTGAAGAAATCCGTAAAAAACTAAAACTCACCTCATTGCGTTTCAGCTCAATAGAGAACGTAGTTGAATCAATCGGGCTGCCCAAATGCAAAATATGCACCCACTGCTTTGACGGTTCAAGCTATGAATAGCAAGCATTTATCCTAATTGTTTGAGATTCTCAGTTTTAATTAGTATCTTTGTTGCAGATAAAGAATTAATTGTACAAATAATAATATCTTAAGTATGAGTCTAAACATCGTAGTACTGGCAAAGCAGGTTCCTGACACCCGCAATGTCGGCAAAGATGCAATGAAGGAAGATGGCACCATCAACCGAGCAGCGCTCCCAGCCATCTTCAACCCCGAAGACCTAAACGCCTTGGAACAGGCGTTGCGCTTGAAAGAAGCAAATCCGGGTAGCACAGTTACGTTATTGACAATGGGCCTCCCACGTGCCTCTGAAATCATCCGTGAAGCCATTTTCCGCGGTGCCGACGGCGGAATCGTATTGACCGACCGCGTACTCGGCGGTGCCGACACATTGGCAACATCTTATTCTCTGGCTCAAGCCGTGAAAAAAATCGGCAACTACGACATCATCCTTGGCGGACGCCAGGCCATTGACGGTGACACTGCCCAAGTAGGCCCGCAGATTGCTGAAAAGCTCGGCATTCCCCAAGTCACCTACGCCGAAGAAATTCTTG
>CAZRJT010000004.1:0-42033 GCA_964600585.1 uncultured Bacteroides sp. | reverse complement strand
CATTTTCTGGCTGCAGCGGCTTTACGGGAAACTTGGTAATCCCCAATTCGGTGACCGAGATTGGCCCGTATGCATTTCGTAGTTGCAGCGGCTTTACAGGAGATTTGGTGATCCCCTATTCGGTGATCAAGATTGACATAGATGCATTTAATGGCTGCAGCGGCCTGACGGGGAGTATAATAATCCCCAATTCGGTGGTTAGGATAAAGGATAGGGCCTTTAACGGCATAGAGAATATAGGCACGGTAATTTACAAGGCGGAGAAGCCGATAGAGGCATCCAACAACATTTTCTCTGACGTGGTATATGAGAATGCGAAGCTTGAAGTGCTTGAGTCGAGCCTCGAATTATATCGCACTACAATGCCGTGGAGCCTGTTCAAGGATTTGGCAAGCTCGGGAATCGAGGACGTGGCAGCCGGAGAGGGCGTGACGATAACCACACGTGGCCGTGAGATACACGTGGCCGGGCTCGAAGAGGGCGCCGTGGTGACGGTGCATGACCTGTCGGGTCGACAGGTTTATGCCGGACGCGAGCGCGTAATCGGTCCGCTGACCGGCGGAGTGTACGTTGTGGTTGCCGGTGGCAAGCGCCAAAAGATAAAGCTGTGAGCCTTGGCTGAAAAACACTGTCCCGCATCGGATCTGCCGGCGCGGGACAGTGTTTTTCAAACGAATATGTGTGGATTAAAGACACTTTTAAAACGGCATAAGACATCCTGATATTCGGGGATTTTTCGGGTTTGGAAAATTTTCGCTATTTTTGCAGATAGAATGCCGCTATCAGGCATCAGCTTTTTATTGATAAGCTCAATCGCCTCTGAATCACCACCTCGGAATAAGAAAGAGCTGAACCATACACGTTGAGAACGTGCCTTATACGGGCGCGGGCTTTCTCATAGTGTATTGTGGCTTGTGGTGAGCCAAGAGGCGTATGGCGAAAGTCGGCGCCTTTGTTTTTTTTATCGGTGGGGCGCTCATAGGGCCGAAATTATGTGTGTTCCAACCGATAATATTATGAAACGATGAAGCTATGAAGGCTGAAAAAGAGAATCGTCGGAGAGACTGTGCGAGCAGCCCGATTTCGGATCAGGACGGAGTGTTGATGGCCGTAATTGCGTTTGAGGTGCTTATGGCGTTGAACGGACTGGCGTTGTGGTGCCATTATGCTGG
The DNA here is from genome assembly GCA_964600585.1 of uncultured Bacteroides sp. Lineage (GTDB taxonomy): Bacteria > Bacteroidota > Bacteroidia > Bacteroidales > Muribaculaceae > Paramuribaculum. Next base: position 40,861 of record CAZRJT010000004.1, on the reverse strand, counting down.
CCTGACAGGGAGCGTTGATGTGGGGATGGTCTGTATGTGTCTGTGGATTGGCTTGACAGTCGTGGCATTTTTATAGCCTTCGGGGCTTTGGACTAAAAAGACGATGCACTTCACCTTGACAGGTGGAGTGCATCGAAAAAGCGTTTGTCCATCACGGGCGATTGCCCTGACGGGGTTTGTGTAGGTTCACTTAGAGTTCCAACGGCGACAGAGGCAGATTGAATGCTTCGGCTACGCCGGGATAGGTGATTTTGCCGTCGACGATGTTGACGCCCTTGGCCAGTGCCGGGTCTTCGGCGCAGGCTTGTTTCCAGCCTTTGTCGGCAAGTCGGATGGCGTAGGGGAGTGTGGCATTGGTGAGTGCGAGTGTCGACGTGAATGGCACTGCACCCGGGATGTTGGCCACAGCATAGTGAACGATGCCGTCTACCTCATATACCGGATTGGTGTGAGTGGTGGGGTGGGACGTTTCGAAGCATCCGCCCTGGTCGATGGCTACGTCGACCATCACAGAGCCTTTGCGCATAAGCGACAGCATCTGGCGATTGACGAGATGCGGAGCTTTCGCACCGGGAATCAGCACCGAACCGATGACGAGGTCGGTGGTGGGGAGTTCCTGTTCAATATTGTGGGTAGACGAATAGAGGGTCTTAACGTTGCGGGGCATCGTTTCGGCGATATGGCGCAGCACGGGGAGCGAGATGTCGGTGATGGTTACATCAGCACCGAGTCCGGCAGCCATGAGGGCCGCATTGCGGCCGACAACGCCGCCGCCGAGCACGAGAACTTTGGCCGGCTTCACACCCGGCACGCCGCCGAGCAGAATGCCGCGGCCACCCTGCGGCTTCTCGAGGAAGCGTGCGCCTTCCTGCACCGACATGCGTCCGGCCACTTCGCTCATCGGCACGAGCAGTGGCAATGAACGGTCGGGAAGCTGAACGGTTTCGTAGGCGATGCAAGTGGCCTTCGATTTGAGCATGGCGTCAGTGAGCGGACGGTCGCAGGCAAAGTGGAAATATGTGAAAAGGAGCTGTCCGGGACGCACAAGGTCGTATTCGGGCTCGATGGGTTCTTTTACTTTTATGATCATATCGGCCTGGGCGTAAACGTCGGCTATTTCGGGAACTATGGTAGCACCGACAGCCGTATATTGCTCGTCGGAGAAGCCGCTGCCTTCACCTGCGGTGTGCTGCACAATCAGTGTGTGGCCGTGCTTTATGAGTTCTTTTACTCCGGCGGGAGTTGCACCCACTCGATTCTCATTGTTTTTGATTTCTTTGGGTATTCCGATGATCATATCAAATAGTTTTTAATGGTTAATTATAGGTTGTGGCGTTAATTGCTTAAGGCCGATTGCAAATGTACGATAAAAAATGAAAAATCCTAACCACTCGCCGCGAAAAATCACGATTTTTTTCAGCCGGATTATTTCGCAGGTTTGTAGCGCAGAAGTTTCGACGAGCGTTTCTGCGGGAGCGAAATTTCAAAGGCACTGGCCAGAACGCTGCCGGGCACAATCTGTGTGGTGTCGGTGTCGTAGTCGTAAAGTTCATAGTCGGCATTGGCATCGATGCCGCTGAGCTTTACGGTGTAGGTGTCATCGGGCGCTTCGTCGCGTCGGAAGGCCTGTACAATGCCGGAGCCGTCGGCCGGTTGGTTGAATTGCCATGCAATCCAGAGGTCGCGTCCGATAGTCGAGCCGTCGCCGCTAAGCGGATAAAAGTCGGCCATATGGTAAGGACGGAGTTCGCGGAACAGGGCAACGGCGTTGCGTATTTCGTTCACTGGATTACCGCTGGTTAGAACTTCGCCATTCCATAGGTAGGCGCTGCTCATGCCTGAACGCACACAGTAAGGGTCGGTGTTGAAAACGCCCGTTCCGTGGAGAGGCAGGAACTGTGCCAGTCCATATTCATGCGATTGCTGACATGTCGGTTCGCCATAATGGCAGTCGGTTCGCCACAGTGGGATGGCGCGTGATGCTGTTTCGAGGTCGAAACGTCGGCCACCACTCGCACAGTTGTCAATCAGCATGTCGGGAAACCGCTCGAGGAGGTAGTCCCAGTATTTGTAGAGGTTCTCGATGTGGCGTATCTCGGTGATGCCTGTCCGGCATTCGGGGTCGGCGGCGGCCCAATATTGCGCCGGAGCGATGTTGAAGTCCTGACGGTAATAGTCGATGCCGCTCTTTTCGATGAAATCGCCAATCGTGCGGCAGATGTAGTCAAGGGCGTCGGGATTGCCGAGGTTGAACAGGCGCGATTTGTTGCCGGGCATGTACAGCAGCCATTCGGGGTGTTGACGGTCGATAGCGGATCCTTCATAGACACGTTCGGGTTCGAACCATACCATAAATTTGGCTCCTGAGCGGTGCATTTCGTCGGCCAGCGGACGCAGCCCGTTAGGGAAACGGACGGAGTCGGCCTCCCAACTGCCTACGGTGGTGTACCAGCTGTTTCCTTGCTCTCTCGTCAGGGGTGCGTTGTTGCCTTCAGACCATCCGGCGTCGAGCCAGAAAGCTTCTGGCATAATGCCGAAGTTGCGATGGCGTTCAACGACAGCGCGTCCTAACAGTTCGGTCAGACTTTCGTATTCGCCGCAAGGAGCGGGGTCGCCGAAATCAATTCCCATACACAGCGGCGGCATAGCCGGGAGTCCGTTGCCAAGTCGGGGAGAATGGTGCGCGAGCATGAATCGGCGTAGGGCGTTGTTGCCGTCGATGCGCTCGTTGCCGCTCCACTGTAGCAGGGCCACCTTGGGAGTGCGGATTGACTCATCGGGATATAGGAACAGGTCGGTGCCTTCCATGCCGGTGCGGAAATCGACTGCTTTGTTGTTGTCGGCCGGGATGAAGTCGGCAAACCAGGTTCCGCTCCAACCTATTGCTATGCAGATGCCTTGGGTGTCGGATTCGGCGAGGTTGTAGAATGGAAAAGCCGAGATGGATGAGGAGCGACCTTCTGATGGAACGAATTTTAGTGCCGAGTCGGCAATGGCATATGTTTCAAGATGAAAGTCGTACTCGGTGCTGATTGACCCTTTAGCGGTGTAGAGTCGCCAGTCAGGTTGCTTGCTCCGGGTGGTGAAGTCGATGTCGGCTGCATTTACTTGTGATATCTGCGGTGAATTGACTGACGCGATATTAGTGAAATGCAGGGTCCATTCGGCAGCTGGGAAGTCGTTGAACGTTATGATTTCGCAATTGAGTTTCATAGACTTGTCGGGCGACACCATTTCTAAGTCGTAGTGTCTGGCTCCGTCTGGAGTTTCATTGACGGGGGATAGTTTACGCGACCATTTGTGGAGGAAGGTGTGCGAGTCTTTGCCGTCGAGCATAAATGAGAATGGAAGCTGTCGGCTTTTCAGGAATGTCTGACGCACCCAGCGGTCGGAGCCGATGCTGGGATCGGATACGGAAACGGTGATGGCTTGCACTGTGTTGCAAATGAAGAGGGCAAGCAAAAGTAATGTGATACACTTTTTCATATCGGTATATTGGATTTGGGTTAAAATAGACGTAGATTAATTGATGTCGACTTCAAGTATGCCAACGGCTGCGTCGGACACCGGCGAAGCGTTGATGCGAATGGCTTCGGCTGTGATGGGCGCGGCAGGGTGAACTATGTTGAATTGGTCGGGAGCTATGCCGAAAGAATCGGTGGTGTAGAGTTGCATCGGATGCCATCGTCCGTCATGATAATAGTCGAGTGTCCAAGAAGCAGGGAGTTTCACACCGCCATTGTCGTTATACCAGTAAACTGCCACTGACTCAATTGGCTGGGGATTTTTTAGCCAGATTTCCACTTTCTGCGATTCGCCCAATCGAGGCCACGACGTCCAGCGGGGAATGGATGAGTCGGCTGAACTCGACGGTTTTCGGCCATCGGCTACGGCATAAGGGTCGTCGGCTGTGTAAGTGTATGTTACTAATACTTCCTTGACTTTATCGATGGTGTGCGACACGCTTTGCAGTGCAGTGGCTGCATCGCGTGCGAACCATACGTTCATCGTGCCGTTGTCGCCACGGTTGTTCCAGGCGTAATATGGAACGAGTGTTAGAGAAGCTGCCACCTCGTTGCGCGAACTGTCGAGTGCCGATGCCTGTATGGTGGAATATGGAATGCCGGCCAATGGACCTTCGGTAAATACACCTTCCTGGCCTTGAGTGCCGATTGAGCTTACGATGTAGGCCGGAGCGGCGTATGGGTTGTCGATGCCTTCGGCGCAGAGTAACAAGGGACCGCGGGAGAGGGCTATGCGGTTAGAGTCGGCTTGCACTTCTGGACGGGCTTTGGAATATCTGAGCGGCATGGGGAGCGATAGCGAAATGATGTCGCCTGCCGACCATTTTCGCCGCACCGGAATATAGCCGTTGGTCGGACGTCCGTTAACCGGTTTGCCGTTGACAGTAAGTGTGGGTGCAGACGTGGAAATTTCGTCGGCGTAAGAATATAACTCGCCCGGAATAAAGCGGTCGGTTGTCCAGGTGGGTATGCGCATCCATAGGGTGAATTCTTGCTCGGGAACTGACGGATTTACCGTTATGGAAACGTCACCCGAGAATGGATAGGACGTGCGTTGCGACAGGGCTACGGAGCCCGAGGGCAGAGCGAGAGTGGCGTCGCTGCCTATATAGAGGGCACAATATATGTCATCGTCGTCTTGAGAGTAGACCATTCCTGAGACTTGAGGTATCAATCGAGCCATATTCGATGGACAGCACGCCGTGCCGAACCAAGGAGAGCGTCCGGCGCGCCCGTGGTTGAACGCCTTTCGGCCGTCGGCTTCAAGCACGTTTACGTAGAAGAAACGGTTGCCAAGCAAATTTACACCCGCAAGCACATTGTTGTAAAGGGCAATTTCGGCTACGTCGAGATATTTCGGGTCGCTCGTGGCAAGGTACATTCGATAATTGAAAAGGACGTTGCCTACGGCTGCACATGTTTCGTCGTAAGTGTCTTTGTTTGGGAGTTCGTACGCCGGGCCGAATCCTTCGATTCCTGGAACAGCACCGAGACCGCCATTTATGTGCATTTTAGAGTCGACATAGTCGTGCCATATATCCTGGAGGGGCCGGAGCAGGGTGGTGTCGCCGGTAGCTCCCATAACGTCGGCCATAGCTGAGTATAGATACATTGCGCGGACGGCATGGCCACTTACTTCGTGCTGCTGACGGACCGGGAGGTGCTGCTGAGAGTATTCGGCTCCCATCACGCCGTCGGTATGTTCGGGGATGAACGACACTCCGCGTATCTCGATGAAATTTCGGGCCATATCGAGGTACAGGGAATCGCCTGTGGTATTGAACATTTTGACAAGTGCAAGCTCTATTTCTTCGTGTCCCGGGGCCTGATTGACGGGCTTGCCGTCGTTATATGCTGAATCGCCGATGAAAAACACCTTATTTATGTGGTGTGCATTACGTTCGGCAACGTCGAGCCATTTGCGCTTACCGGTTGCCTTGTAATATGCTATGGCACCTTCATACATATGGCCCATATTGTAGAGTTCGTGGCTGTGCAGGACGAATGAGTAGGGCCGGTCGCCTGTGCCCCATCTACGCTCAATCATGTCAGGATGCACCTGAAACTGTTCATACAGGTATCCATCGGGCATCTGAGCGTCAGCTATAATGTCGATTATTGAGTCGATGCGGGCTTCGAGGAGCGGGTCGCGTTCGAGAGAGAGCAGATATGCTGCCCCTTCCATTACTTTGAAAAGGTCGGAGTCGACGTATCGGGCGAGCGGCTTCATCGGTTGTTTTTTCCCGGTTTTGAGATATTCGGCTGTTATGCGCAGATTGTCCACCGCGGGGCGTGTCTTGTCGAGAGAAAATGGAACGAGGGTCTCCTTCTGTGTCTTGAGGCGTGGAAGCCAGAAGGAATCGGCAAGGGCTACCTGTTCGAATGACACCGCCGACAGGGTCTTCATTTCAGGACGCTGTACGGATGTACAAGCTATGATAGAGAGTGAGAGGGCCCCCCCGAGCAATAGTTGTGTAAAATAGAGTTTCATGCGATAATGTGATGTTGAATATGATAGGTCGGTGGAGTGTCTTTATGGCTTTTTCATTTGACCATCGAGTCGAACGAAGCTGGTGTTGGAGTGGAAAAATCCATAAGCTTTTTCGTGACGGGATGTATGAACCGTAGAGTTTGCGCATGCAGTGCGAGTCGGTGTATGGGGCTGGATTGTGCTCCGTAACGGTGGTCGCCTGATATGGGGTGTCCGAGGTCTTTCATATGCACACGAATCTGATTTTTGCGGCCTGTGTCGAGATTTACTTCGAGGAGGGTGTATCCGTTTCTTGACTTGAGTGTGCGGTATCGCGTAACGGCAAGTTTTCCTTCGTCGGGGTTTTCGGTAGAGTAAACCTCGTGTTGGGAGTTTTCTGCAAGGTAGCTTCGCACTTCGCCTTGTGGCGGGTCGACTTTCCCTTCCACAACGGCAAGATAGGTGCGGTTGAGAACCATATTGTTCCAATTGTGCTGCATTGCCTCTTTGGCTTCGACGTTTTTAGCAAACATCATCAGTCCGGAAGTGTCGCGGTCGAGCCGGTGAACAATGAACACTTTATTGCGCGGGTCGTTCCACTTCAGGTAATCGCGTACAATGGAGTAGGCTGTTCCGTCGGACACTTTGTCGTTGCCCATCGATAGAAGTCCGTAACCTTTGTTTATGATGATTATGTCGTTGTCCTCATACACTATTTTCAGGCGACGATTGTAGAACGTGCGGAATTCGCGAGTGAGATTGACTTTTATTTCGTCGCCTGGTGCGAGGGGTGTGTCAAATTGCCGTGTAGGAGTGTTGTTCACCGCAATCTGATTGTGTTTTAGGAGTTCCTTGACGGTTGTGCGCTTTCGATCCGGCATAGCCGTAAACAGGAAGTCGAGAAGTTTGGCCGGCTCCTTGACGTTGAACGTTAATATGTTGTCGGGGCGAAACGCATTTCGTTCCGCTCCAGGTTTTGTGGATGTTTGTATTCTTTGTTTCTTAGGCATTTGTTCGGTTATTTCTTGCGTGTTGAACGTCGGGCGGCAGAGCGTTTAGGCTTGTCGGCCTGAGATTCTACGATGGCTTTGCATTCATCGTACGACAGGGCTTTAGGATCGGAGACGGTCTTTGGGATTTTGTAGTTGGCCTTGTTGAAGTAGATATATGGGCCATATCGGCCATTAAGAATCTGCATGTCAGGGTCATTATCGAAAGCTTTAATGAGCTTCTTGCTGTTCGCTTCGCGCTTTTCGTTAATGAGATTTATTGCCTCATCGAGTGTGATGGCCGTGGGGGCAAACTCCTTGGGAATCGACACGAACGAGCCATTGTGCTTTACGTATGGGCCGAAACGGCCTACGCCTACTGACACTTCAGCATCCTCAAATTGCCCGAGAACGCGCGGAAGTTCAAACAGCTTCAAGGCTTCCTGAAGGGTGATGTCGAACACGGACTGGTCTTTGCGGAGCGATGCGAAGTGAGGTTTGTCGGTGTCGTTGCTGTTGCCTAACTGTACGATTGGGCCGAATCGGCCAATCTTAACTGACACTCGTTTTCCGGTGACGGGATCCTCTCCGAGAATGCGTTCGCCCACTTTGTTTTCGAATCGCATGTCATTTGCCTTGACAACTTCGGGGTGGAATACATTGTAGAAGTCGCCGATTTCGTTTTGCCATTCTGCATTTCCTTCGGCAATTTCGTCAAAACGCTCTTCGACGCTTGCAGTGAAATTATAGTCAAGAACGTTGGGGAAGTATTGGGTAAGGAAGTCGTTGACAATCGTGCCTGTGTCGGTCGGAATGAGTTTTCCCTTGTCGGCTCCGACGATTTCTGTCTTTGACGACGACGAAATGTGACCGTCGGCATCGAGTGTTAGGGTGACGAATTTGCGCGGCTGTCCTTTGCGGTCGCCTTTTTCTACGTATTCACGCTGTTGTATTGTGGAAATCGTAGGAGCATAGGTCGATGGACGTCCAATGCCGAGCTCTTCCATCTTTTTCACCAGTGAAGCTTCGGTGTAGCGGGGCGGATGTTGAGTATAGCGTTCGTTTCCGGTGATTGAAACGGGTTGAAGTGTCTGGCCTTGTTCGAGAGGCGGGAGGAGGGTCTCGTCGTTTTCGGTGGCAACATCGTCTGAGCCTTCGATGTATATTTTCAAGAAGCCGTCGAATTTCACAACTTCTCCTGAGGCCGTGAAATGTTCGGCACGGGTGGAAGGCTTTATTTCGATAGTGGTCTTTTCAAGTCTGGCATCGGCCATTTGCGATGCGATGGTGCGTTTCCATATAAGGGCGTAAAGTCGACGTTCCTGTGGAGTGCCTTCAATCGTATGGCTGGTGATGTATGTGGGGCGTATGGCTTCGTGTGCCTCTTGCGCGCCCTTTGATTTGGTTTGATATCGGCGCACTTTCAGATATTCGGGCCCTATCTGTTCGTTGATTTCTTTTGCTATGGCGTTGAGTGCAAGATTCGACAGGTTGAGTGAGTCCGTTCGCATATAAGTGATGTGGCCTGCTTCGTAGAGCCGTTGAGCCACCATCATCGTCTGAGAAACAGTGAATCCGAGTTTCCGGGATGCTTCCTGCTGGAGCGTAGACGTGGTGAAGGGTGGCGCGGGAGTCTTTGAAATGGGTCTGACGTTGATGTCGGCTACACTGTATATGGCATTCACGCAGTCGGACAGAAATTTGCGAGCAGACTCTTCGTCGGGAAGACGCTTTGACAGCTCGGCTTTTAATGTTGACCCATCGGCAGTGGTGAACAATGCGGAAACTCTGAAGTAGGGCTCAGAGTTGAATGATTTTATTTCGTTTTCGCGTTCGACGATTAGACGTACGGCTACCGACTGTACGCGACCGGCCGAAAGAGCCGGTTTGATTTTCTTCCAAAGTACAGGCGATAGTTCGAATCCAACAATGCGGTCGAGTACGCGCCGGGCCTGCTGGGCATCAACAAGGTTCAGGTCGATGCTGCGCGGATTTTCGATGGCGTGTAGTATAGCGTCCTTGGTTATTTCATGGAATACGATGCGTCGTGTATTGGCCGGATTTAGCTTCAGGACTTCGAAAAGGTGCCATGCGATAGCTTCTCCTTCACGGTCCTCATCGGAAGCGAGCCATACGGTCTGTGCTTCGTCAGCGGCTTTCTTCAGGTGTTGGACGAGTTCTTTCTTGTCATCGGGGATTTCATATTCCGGCGAAAAATTTTTGTCGCTGTCGATGCTTATGTCTTTTTTTCGAAGGTCGCGGATGTGGCCGTAGCTTGACATCACTTTATAGTCTTTGCCAAGGAATTTTTCAATGGTTTTAGCCTTGGCAGGCGACTCGACGATAACAAGATTCTTTATCATGATGGCTGTTTTTTTGAATTGAGTGGCAAATTTAGAAAAAAATCCACAATAGTATTGTTTGAATTTGTAAAAATGCAATTATACGTGTTGAATACGTAGCATAAGAACGCTGAAACGGGAAATAAGTTGAAGAAGTGGTGCTGATAAATATGAAACTGGAGGAAATTGGATATCGGGACGTTCAGCTTCGGTCGTAACCCGGAGCAGATTCGGCTGCCAGTGTGGCCGCAGGGGATTCGTAGGCGTATTCGGCGGGTGAATGAGGCTTGAATTGTTCGAGATATATTTTATTAAGGAGAGCTTCGATCTCCATAAGAGTGCGTTTGACGGTGGCCGGGGCCAATGCACATTCCCAAACAGTGATTACGTTCCAGCTCATAGCCCGAAGACGTTCGCGATTCTTGATATCACGCTGACGATTTCGCTGAATCTTCTCTTCCCAGAATGAACGGTTTGATTTTGGTAAATGAAAGTGTGTTTCGTGTCCGTGCCAAAAACAGCCGTGGATGAAAATAACGGTTCGGTATTTCCGCAAAACAATGTCGGGAGTGCCAGGAAGCCGGCGGAAGTTTTTTCGGTATCGGTAGCCACGTGCATATAGATGGCGCCTGACAATAAGCTCGGGCTTTGTGTCGGTGCTTCGGATGCTTGCCATTATGGCCGAGCGGCTTTTTGCTTTGTGTCGTGGCATGGATATATATGATATCAGGGCTATATGGCGTTGTCATACAGCCCTGAACGGAGGCGGATCATATGTCGAATTCGGGAACTTTTACGGGGATGAGCATACCTTTGCCGACCTCACGTGCTTTATCGTCTCCGCACGAGGCTGCGACGATGGCGAGGGCGAAACGCATAGTTGCAGCCGGGCCGGCGCCGGTTATTATGTTTCCGGCGATGACTACCGGTGCTCGGTGCATTATGGCGTTTGTGCAGAGATGTTCCATTCCGGGATAGCAGGTGGCATCAATGCCGTTGAGGAGCCCAAGTGGGGCCAACACTATCGCCGGTGAGGCGCAAATGGCGGCTATATTGCCTTTTCTGGCCGCTTGAGAGTTGATGAGTTCGCGCAATTGTGGCGATTCTGACAAATTGGTTGCCCCAGGCATTCCGCCGGGCATGATTAGCCATTCGGGATTTTCGGTAATAGCATCTTTTTCGGAAATAAGCACATCGGCTATCACGGTTATGCCGTGGGCTCCGGTGACTTCTTTTTTTTCGGAGATTGACACTGTGGTTAGGCTCATGCCGGCTCGACGTAGAATGTCGACAGTTCCGAGCGCCTCGATTTCTTCGAAGCCATCAGCTAAAAAAAGGTAGGATTGTTTCATTTATCAGGTGTTTTTGTTTATGGAGATGGGATAACCACTGGCATATGTGGGTTATTATGCAAAAATAGGGAATAATGCCGAAAAAATAACTACTTTTGAAAAAAGAAATTTTAATTAGCGTGTATCAGAATATGTATAGACATATGATTGCAGCACTTATGGCCGGTATGCTTGCCGTATTGGTATGTTCATGTGCAAAAGATATGAGATATAGGAGTTTCGATGGCGGGGTGTGGGCCACTACTTTTCATATAGTTTACAATAGCGACAAGAATCTTGACGATTCGATACGCACTGTCATGAAAAGCGTTGAAGAATCTATGTCGCCATTCCTGACGACATCGTTGGTGAGTGCAATAAACCGAGGCGAGACATCACAAGTGGATTCGCTGTTCAAACGCATATTTTTGACTTCGGCTATGGTTCATAAAGCGAGCGGCGGAGCATTCGATCCGACGGTGGCGCCATTGGTGAATCTATGGGGATTCGGATATAAAGACGGAATGGAAAGGCCTTCGGTGGTTGCCATTGACAGTGCGTTGATGTTGGTCGGTTTTGGCGAATGTCGTATTGAGGCCGATAGCATCGTGAAAAAAGGGGCGTCGACGGAGTTTGATTTCAGTTCCATAACCAAAGGGTGCGGTTGTGATATGGTTGGAGACATGTTGCGTAGAAACGGATGTGTGGACTTTATGGTGGAGATTGGTGGGGAAATCGCTCTGAGCGGGCAAAATCCGCGTGGCGAGAAGTGGCACATTATGATAGACTCGCCGGTTGAAGACGTAAATGCCGCGTCACGTAACGGAATGGCGATAGTGGCTTTGACCGACTGCGGTGTGGCAACCTCGGGCAATTATAGAAATTATCGTGACGTGGACGGAAAGCGTATAGGTCATACGATAAATCCGTTGACTGGATATCCGATGGAAACTAATACGTTGAGTGCAACTGTGGTGGCCCGAAACGCAATGGAGGCTGATGCCCTTGCCACAGCCTGTATGGCAATGGAAGCTGATGCGGCACTTGCTATGGTAGAAACTGTGGTCGGAGCTGAATCTATGCTTGTGGTTGATGACGGCAACGGGTGCTGGACGGTGATGTCGACGACCGGCTTTCCGGAACTTTATTGAGGAAAGAAATACAGCAGCTATGGGTTAGTTTAATGCGCCCTTGATTACGGGAATGCCCCAGAATCCACGACAAACTGAAATGGTGTGCTTGGAGTCGATGCGCATCCGATTGTATTCCGATAACCCTATCGGTAGGCTTTTGGTGCGTCCGTTAGGGAATTGTACAGTGACGTAATATTGGTAATATGTGCCGACGGGAATTTGTCGGCCACGCGACAGACGGCGATAACGGGTGCGTTCTTCGCGGAATTTTGCCGTTATGGTCACTTCGGTTTCATGGGATGAATCGCTGTCGGCACAAAAATAGTTGATGCCGCATATGCCGAAAAATGAGATTGACCCGACAATGAGAATTTGTGCCAGCGAGTTCACGATTTTATTTTGGCTTCCGGTGAGCCATGCCCACTTCTGGAATAAAAAAGGGAACGTTCCGGCCACCATTATGAATATGACGGCGGCCGGAACAGTCCATATGAAAAACGACCGATAGTAGGCAACTCCTGAAATGGAGGTGATTATGACCAAGAGTATGGCCGTCAGACTAATCTTTAGTGCTGACCGACGAGATTGAGCTGCTTGAGCCATAGCGGGTCGTAAAATATCGGAAGGATACGTTATTTGAGGGTGAATGGCACGGACTTAAGATTCTGGCTGTCGGTGCCAACCATAAATGTGAAGTCGCCTTTTTCGGTGCGGAACTTCATCTGGTTGTCGTAGAATCCAAGCTGTTTGTCTGTAATCGGAAATGTGACAGTGCGTGTTTCGCCGGGCTGCAACAATATTTTCTCGAATCCTTTCAGCTCTTTTATGGGTCGGGTGATGGACGCAACCTCGTCGCGAACGTAAAGCTGCACCACTTCTTCGCCCTGCCGCTTGCCGGTGTTCGTAACGTCGACCGACACCGTGGCATAGACGCCCGGTGTTTTGGACGGCTCCACTTTCGGGTCGGAATAGTCGAACGTAGTGTAGGACAGTCCGTAGCCGAACGGATAGGCCGGTTCGGTGGTGATGTCGCGATATCTTGCGCACCATCCGCCTTTGGCCGTTGGACGCCCGGTGCTCTTATATTGATAATTCAAAGGAATCTGTCCGCTATGAGCTGGGAATGACATCGGCAATTTGCCTGAAGGATTATAGTCGCCCCACAGCACGTTGCATATAGCGTTTCCGGCTTCGCTGCCAAGCCACCAAGTGCAGAGTATGGCCGGGGCATCCTGACGTACCTGATTGAAAATGACCGGACGTCCGCACATCAGCAGTACGACGACAGGTTTTCCGGTCTTTACGAGCTCGGAAACGAGACGCTGTTGCTCGTCGGAGATGGATATTTCACCCCTCGAAGCCATTTCGCCGGTGTATGATGCGCGTTCTCCCATCGCCACTATTACGACGTCGGCATTTCGGGCCGACGCTAAGGTTTGGCCAAGATTTGAGATTCGGTTTTGCTCCATATCGTAACCGTCGTTGCAGTCCACGGTCAGTCCGCGTTGGATCAATGCATCGTATAAAGTGACAGTTTTGTCGATGTCGGCGCATGTCCACGAGCCGCACATGTCGGTTTTCGATTTTGAAAGTGCACCCACCAAAGCCACTTTCTTTACGTCGGTTGAAAGGGGCAGTATGTCGTGGTGGTTTTTGAGCAATACGATTGAGCGTTCGGCCACGTGGCGCGCTTCGTTGCGCGATTGGGGCGAACCGATGACTTCACGTTCACGCGCTTCGTTGCAGTAGCGATATGGGTCTTCGAACAGTCCGAGTCGATACTTTTGCTCAAGTATGCGGCGCACGGCATCGTCGACGAGTTTCATGGGCACTTTCCCTTCTTTCACTAAGGCGGCAAGATTGTCGGCATAGCATTGCGTCGACATCTCCATGTCGAGCCCTGCCGTAATGGCTTTCAATGCGGCATCCTTAGGGTCGGCGGCATAGCGGTGGTTGATGAGCTCTTCTACTGACCCCCAGTCCGATACTACGAACCCATCAAAGCCCCATTGATTTTTGAGGAGGTCGCGTAGCAAGAATTCGTTTCCGGTGCACGGCACATTGTTAAAGTCGGAAAATGCGCTCATAAAAGATCCCGCTCCGGCTTCGGCACCAGCCATATAGGGCGGCATATAGAAGTTGGCAAAATGACTCAGCGACATATCGACCGAGTTATAGTCTTTTCCGGCAATTGGGGCTCCATATCCGCCGAAGTGCTTGATACATGATAAGATGGTGGCTGTGTCGGCGAGGTTGTCACCTTGCAGCCCCTTGACGCGTGCTGCGGCAACCTTTGCTCCATAGAATGGGTCTTCTCCCGCACCTTCCATCACGCGCCCCCATCGGGCATCCCAACTGATATCGACCATCGGGGCGAATGTCCAGTGCAGACCGGAGGCAGCGGCTTCACGGGCCGCACAGCGCGCACTCATTTCTATTGCGTCAAGGTCGAAACTTGCAGCTTCGGCAAGAGGCAATGGAAATCCAGTGCGGTATCCGTGAATTACGTCCATACCGAATATGAGTGGAATCTGTAGACGCGACTGCATTGCGGCTTCCTGGAATTTACGTGTCTCGGCAACACCGCATACACCCAGCAATGAGCCGATTTTGCCTTCGCTTATGAGCGGAGCGAGACTTATGCGCGTATTGTCGGGTCCGGTTGAGTATCCGTCGGGCGACTGGCACAATTGTCCCACTTTTTCTTCGAGCGTCATCTGCTTCATAAGGTTGGATATGAAGCGGTTCATTTCTTTGTCGGAGTTGTCGGACCTTTGTTTTGCCGTAGATGGCAATGACAATGATATGAGCATTGCCACGATGAAGAAGGCTTTTTTCATAAGATAAGAGATGTCAGAGATTGCACTGTGAGTTGTTTTTTTGTATATTATCGGTTTGGCAAGTGATAACACTTTACAAAAGTAGTGAAAGAATTGTAATGGTGCAAATGTTGGTTTTATAATCGGTCGTAAGCCGGATTCTTTGGATTGTGTGGGTGGCGTAAAATATGTAACTTTGCAGATGCATACGTTGTAGATGCGGTTAGTCGAAAGTAAGAGAATAAGGTTGAATAATTGATATATGGCCAATAAATTGCTGGATATGGTGCGTAACAATCAGTCGCTAAGTTTCAGACAACGACTGATGCTTACGGCTCAGCTCAGCGCTCCGGCTATCGTTGCGCAGGTGTCGTCGATTATAATGCAGTTTATCGATGCGTCGATGGTTGGGCATCTTGGTGCCGACGCCTCGGCATCGATAGGCTTGGTGTCGACTTCGACATGGCTATTCTGGGGACTTTGCTCCGCTGCCGGCACTGGATTTTCGGTGCAAGTGGCACATTCGATAGGGGCCGGCGACTTTTCTTCGGCGCGTTCAATTTTGCGACAGTCGGTTACGGCGACATTGGTATTCAGCATGCTGATGATGGCAATAGGCGTGGCTATAAGCGGCTCGTTGCCTCATTGGCTGGGAGGTGGAGCCGACATAACGGAGAATGCATCGGTGTATTTTATGATATTCGCATTGTTTTTGCCTGCATTTCAGATACAGTTCCTCGCCGGTGCTATGCTCCGATGCAGTGGTAATATGAAAGTGCCGAGTATGCTGAATGTGGTTATATGTGTGCTTGATGTGATATTCAATTGGTTTCTGATATTTCCCAGCCGCACCATATTCATTGTCGGATATGAACTGCCGATGCCTGGAGCGGGACTTGGTGTGGCCGGCGCGGCTTTAGGCACGGGGCTTGCCGAGGTGGTGGTGATGTGTGTGATATGGTGGTATCTGTGGCGTCGGTCGCCCGAACTGAATATGCGCGAAGAACGTAATGACTTCAGGCTGACAATGAGATGCATTAAGAAAGCGGCAAAAATCAGTTTGCCGATGGGCGGCGAACATGCGGTGTTGTGTGGAGCGCAGATATTGACAACTATAATAGTCGCACCGTTGGGCACATTCTCGATAGCTGCCAATTCGTTTGCCATTACGGCTGAGAGCTTGTGCTATATGCCGGGCTATGGCATAGCCGATGCGGCAACCACGCTTGTCGGTCAGAGTCTTGGTGCCGGCCGACGTATGCTTGCACGCAGCTTCGGATGGATTACGGTTTGTTCGGGTATGGTGGTTATGACATTGATGGGAGTGGTGATGTATGCCGGCGCCCCTATGATAATGGAGATAATGACTTCGGTGGGCGAGATTCAGAATCTCGGGGTTATGGCTTTGCGCACTGAGGCTTTTGCCGAACCTATGTTTGCGGCGTCGATTGTGGCATACGGGGTGTTTGTAGGCGCCGGCGACACGTTGATACCAAGTGTCATGAACTTGGGTAGTATGTGGGCCGTGCGTCTTACGCTTGCCGCTCTGCTGGCTCCGACGATGGGGCTGCACGGCGTATGGGTGGCTATGTGCATTGAGTTGTGCTTCCGTGGTGCCATATTTCTGCTTCGGTTGCGATATGGAAACTGGATAAAGCGTCTATAATCTTTAGGATTGGTAGACATTGCCGTGTTTCGGGCAATAATGCGTGAGTGTGGAATTGTTATATTTGCATAGATAAAAGAATTAAACATAGAAAGATGAAGCATATTAAAGATGAGGAGTTCGGAGGCGAACGCCCGTTGTTCGCATCGCATGGCTTAAGCCTTGAAAACGTTACCATCCATGCCGGAGAGTCGGCACTTAAAGAGTGTAGTGATATCGTGGCGGTGAAATGCCGTTTCGAAGGGAAATATCCGTTCTGGCATGTTGACAGATTCGAAATTCGGGAGTGCTTGTTCACAGAAGGTGCTCGCGCGGCATTGTGGTATTCAAAGAATTTGAAAATGAGCGACACACTTGTCGAGGCACCTAAAATGTTCAGGGAAATGAGCAATCTGGAACTGAATAATGTGCGCATACCCGATGCCCAGGAAACATTGTGGCACTGCAATGAAGTGAAACTCCGCAATGTAGAGGTGGTGCATGCCGACTATTTGTTTATGCATAGTTCTGACATCGACATCGAGAATTATCGTCAACAGGGTAACTATTCATTCCAGTATTGTAAAAACGTTGTGATAAGGAATGCCGTGATTGATTCGAAGGATGCGTTCTGGAACACGGAAAACGTGACGGTGTATGACTCGGAAATCACCGGTGAATATCTGGGCTGGCATTCGCGTAATCTGCGGTTGGTGAATTGTAAGATATCAGGCACTCAACCTCTATGCTACGCATCGGGGCTGGTGATGGAAAATTGCACTATGGCCGATGATGCTGACTTGGCGTTTGAATGTAGCGATGTTGATGCAGTGATAAAGGGTAACGTAACCAGCATAAAGAATCCGCGCAGCGGTTCGATTAAAGTCGATTCGGTGGGGGAGATAATAATAGACGAAAATGTTAAGAGTCCGGCCGATTGCAAAATAGTGGTGTCGGAATGAATGGTGTAAAAGCTGGCTGACTTATGAAATACGATTTTGACCGGGAGATATACCGACGCGGAAGCGGCTCATATAAATGGGATGATACTCAGGAGCAGGATGTGATTCCGCTTTGGGTTGCCGATATGGATTTTGCGACGGCTCCGGCTATAATTGAAGCTTTGAAACGCCGAGTGGACCACGGCGTATTCGGTTACACTTATGTTCCCGACGCATACTATGAGTCATTTATAGGTTGGTTTCGTGAAAGGCATAATCTGTCGATTGAACGTGATTGGATAATATATACCAGCGGTGTAGTGCCGGCTTTGTCAGCCATAATAAAGGCACTCACTGAGCCCGGTGACAGAGTGATTGTGCAGACTCCGGTTTATAACTGTTTCTTTTCATCTATAGTCAATAATGGATGTGAAGTGGTGAATAACAAGCTGATTTATGAAAATGGCAGTTATGGCATTGACTTCGACGACCTGGAGCGCAATGCAGCCGATGAAAGGGCTAAGGTGATGTTGATATGCAATCCGCATAATCCCGGTGGACGCGTGTGGAGCCGGGAGGAACTGACGCGGATAGGCGATATATGCTTCAGACATGGCGTGGTGCCGGTGTCGGATGAAATTCATTGTGAACTCACTTTCCCGGGAGTAGAGTACACTCCGTTTGCATCTATATCCCCATCGTTTGCCCGTAGGTCAGTGTCGTGTCTTTCGCCGAGCAAGGCATTCAATATAGCCGGTCTGCAGATTGCCAATATTGTGGCCGCTGATGCTGCGATGAGGGCCAAGATTGAGAAGGCTATAAATATAAATGAGGTGTGCGACGTGAATCCGTTTGGTGTCACAGCCTTGATCGCAGCTTATACCGACGGCCTCGAATGGCTTGAAGCGTTGAAGTTGTATCTATATGAAAACTATAAGTTTCTGTGTGAATTCTTCGAGCGAAACCTCCCTGCATACAAAGTGATGCGAATGGAGGGCACTTATCTTGCGTGGGTTGATTGCCGTCAGGCAGGACGCGACTCAAAGCAACTTGCCCGACAGCTATTTGATGAAGGTCGCGTGTGGGTGAATGCGGGCGAAATGTATGGTGAGGGCGGACAGGGTTTCATACGCATCAATATGGCATGTCCGCGTGCACGTCTTGCCGAGGGCCTTAAGCGTATTTATCACTGCATCACGGGTCAGAAGGGGTAGCCTATGGCAAGGTGGAAGGCAAGAGAGTTGCCAAACGACTTCATATTATAGTATCCGCCGTGGCCGGTGTTGTAGGGCGCGTGGATGCCAATCCCGAGGTCTCCGCGAATCACCAGCATTCCGATGTCGAAACGTAATCCGGCTCCGGTGCCAACAGCAAGGTCGCGCAGGAATGTGCGGCCTTTAAGTTGTCCGCCCGGTCGCAACGGGTCGTTTTTAAGTAACCATACGTTGCCTGAATCTATGAATGTGGCGCCGTGTAGAGGGCCGTATATCGGGAATCGGTATTCGATGTTGAATTCGAATTTGAACGTACCTGTCTGGTCGAAGTAGCCGTTAGCTGTATGGGCGGGTACGCGATAGCTGCCCGGGCCTATGCTGCGAACCGTGAATGCGCGAATAGAGTTTGCACCACCAACGTAGAATTGTTCGCTATAAGGAACTTGCGACGCATTGCCATAGGCATGGGCCGCGCCGACGGCAGCACGCGATACAAGCCAATGGTCGCCATACACCCGACGGCTATAAACGAGTTGGGTGGAACCTTTGACGAATTGTGAGAATGGAGTGCCGAAGAGTTTCTTTTCGCCTTTCGAACCAAAAATGTCCCACATACCCCAGAACAGATTGCCTGCTTCCTGAACCGAAAATTGCCAGTTGATTTTGTTGTTGCCGTCAAGGTTGCGGTCATACACATAGCTGTATGCTATCTGGGGAATGAATTGACTACGGAAGCTGAGTGCTATGGCTTGATTTGCATCCATTATCGAATCGAATTCGGCAGTGGTGTTAATCAAGTTGGTATAGGTGAGCTTGAATAGCGTGAATGTGTTGTTTGCATAACGCGAAACGCGCCAGTCGTAGCTGAGTCCTGCGTTGAATTGGGCCATCTTGAAGTAGTGGGGACGATTAAGCAGGTCGGTGTTTAGCGTTATTCGGGTCCAAGGAATGTCGCGTCGAGTCCTGGGGATGAAGCCAGGAGCCAAAAGGCGTGGAAATGCCAGAGCCGTGGTCAGGCCAATCTCGTATGAATTGAATATTGATTTGCCTCTGTCGCGTCCGGTTTGCCATTCATAGCTGCCGTTGACGCGGAAGCTCAGCTGTTCGCCGCCGCCAAACAGATTGCGATTCGTGACTCCGAACATAAGGCCCGGACCGATGTAACTATTGGATTTTGACGTGGCGTTTACTTCGAGCGATGCTTCGAGTGCTGCATCAAAAGTGCAATCGACCTCTACGTTAAGAGTCGGCACCTTGGCGGCTGTATCAGGAAAGACGTTGATGTCTATCGCATTGAATATGCCGAGTCGCGAGAGATAAGTTTGCGTGCGGTTCATATCGCGCACGGAGAAGGTTCTTCCGGTACGGAATGTGATGCATTGCGGGATGAGCCCTTTGCGTAGGCGCGACGGTTTCATCTGTATTATGGTGCCTCGGTTTGTCTCAATAGTGTCGGGTGTGCCATTGCCCTGGTTTCGGTTTATGCGTGTGATGATTGACCCGGTGCGATAAGCCATTAGTGAAGCCGGATGTATGTTTGAGGCTAAGTCGAGCTTGAGGGCTATGCGTTGCGGGGTGATGGTGCTGTCGGCCAGATATTCGATGAATTCGGGCTTGAAGAAGTAATATCCGCGGTTGCGCACGGCGTTGGCAATGCGCAGGCGTTCGGTGCTCAACGAGTCGATGCAGTAGCGGCTGCCGTTTTTAAGGTATGAACTTTTCATCACCACCGAATCGATGAGATGGTTCAGGCGGCAAGTGTCGGGTAGCAGCTGTATTGAATCGAGGGTGTATTCAGGGCCGGTGGCTATCTTGTATAGGATTTGAGCCTTCTTGGGATTTTTGCCTCGGATTAGTTCATATGAAGCATTGCCCCGGAAGTAGCCGTTGTTGTCGAGGATTTCGTTGATCATTTCGGTTCGCACCTCAGGTCGAACGTCGCTGATGAGCACCGGTTCTTTTGCAAATTTATTGTATAGCCAATGCTTGAAGCCTTTGGGTGGATTGCTCCAGTTGTTGTAAGCCCATAGGCCGATGGGGAACGGATATCGGATATAAGGGGAGATGAGACTGTTGTTCGGCGCAACGTTAACAGCCGATTTCACGGCGTCAGCCAGACCCGGAGCCGCTTTTTGCTTTTCTGGTTGTGTGATTTCGATTTTTTTCACGCCGGTGTATAACACGTCTTCGGCACCGAGACGTCGGGTCGTAGAGCAGCCCGTTGAGAGCAACATTGCCATAAGACAGGCAGCGGCAATGGCGTGGCGTATTATATTATTGAATGTGCTATACATCGTATTGTCATTTTTGCGTTGTTGAATCGGGTGTCTGTTGAATTTGCGGAGAGGCTTCTACCGGTTTGTCGGGAAACCAGCGCCGGCGTAAACGTCCGGCCCATCTGAATAGATCGCGCAAAGAGTTGATCTTTCGTTTCAGCACAAATCCGACACCGGTCTGGGTGATTTCGCCTTCGAGTATGCTTTCGTAGCCGGTGTGTCGGAAGATTCGCACGTACATCGTGCCTCGGCGATTGATCATATATTCAAACGAAATGTCGTTCACCAAATTTTGCGAGAAGTTTTCGTCGGCATTGTCGTCGGTGGAGTAATTGCCGCCCACGATTATTTTGAAACGGTCGTTGAATAGCGACTTGGTAACACGATAGCTGTAACTTGTGGTTGACGCCGTGGAGCCGTCGGTGGTTTTGTCGTATTGGTCGATGCCGAACGAAATGTCCACGCCCTTCACATTTTTTGCCGCCCATGAATTGAGCGTCGATTCGAGGAAGGTGTAAAGCGGATTGCCACCGAGCGAAGCATTGCCTCGTGTGCCTGGGCCTGTATATACGTTGTACAGGAGCAGATTCATCGCCTGATTTGCACGTTGTTCGGCCGACATTGACATAAGTTCGTTTTCGACGGTGATGTCATCGTCGGTCGACAGGTTGAACGCCACGTTCATATTGGACAGCGTATTGGTTACGCTGAGTTCAACGTCGAAATTCACCAGACGTGAGTTTTGTCCCTCCTGTGTGACATTGGCCTTTATGACGTCGACGGCTTTTACGTTGAGGGTGGGGTTGAGTATGTCGCCGTTGAATGCCACGTATGAGCCATCGCTGAAATTGAATAGTTTCTCCGACATAAAAGGCGGAGTATAGCGTACAAATCCGCTATTTATGTTGAATCGGCCGGTAAGTCGTCCCTCGGGGTTCATCGGCGACATTGAGTAGTCGAGTGTCCCGTCACCTTTTATCGCCACCTTGTTCTTGCCATCGGTCGAAAGGTCGACATTGATTGTGGTGCCGTTCGATATGATGAGGTCTGCGTTGAGGTTTAGATTCATAGACGATGTGCTGACAGTGTCCATATTTGTCAGAAGCGACGAATCGTTGAATTCGACGAACTGCACCATATCGCCTGTCGACTGCGATGTAAGGGCCGCTTCGGCATTGGTTTGCACATAGGTGATGTTTGAACCCGGCAATAGGTTGGCCGAGGCATTGACGTTAAGCCAAGACATATTGCCTTTAATCTTTGCATCGAAATCAAGGTATCCTTTGCCGTATATATCGGCTCCACGTGAGCGCGATGAGTTGACGAATTGCATATTGCGAGCCTGGAGGGTGAGGTCCATAGCTACGTTGGCAATGTTTGTGGCATCGACCGTACCGTTAAGGTAAAGATTTTTGTTGTTGAGGCCTGAAATGAAGAAGTCGTTGAACACCACTATGTTGCTGTCGACCGGAATCACTTCGTCTGATACGGGGAAGGTGCTACCGAGCATGCCTACTTTCACAGCGGTAGAGTCGAAGTCGAGGTAACCGTTGAATATTGGTTTTACCATATCGCCGGTTATGTCCATCTTGCCGTTAAGCATTCCCGATAACTGGGCCATATCCTTTGGCAGGAATGGGTTGAGGATGCGGAGCGGGAAGTGAATCATTGAGAAGTCGAGCATGAACGGTTCGGCAGCCGTAGTGTCGTTCAAACTACCGATGGCGGTTATCACTTTCACGCTATCCACCATCAGAGAGGCATCGGCATGGAGCGAACCATTGCGGGCATTGGTGATGTCGAGAGCTACGTCGAACGATCCCACACGGTCGCGGCCATAATAGAGATTGTCGAGATTCAGCATTCCGGTGCCGGTGAGTTGTTTTTCATCCCAATGGAATTTCATATCCGCGCCGAGCGAGCCTTTGACAGGCGGAGCGAACATTGACACTGACAGCCAGTCGGCAATCTGAATGTCGGACATCTGTAGTATAACGTCTTCCTGATGAGGAGCGTGGTCGGCGGAGTCCTCGGCCTCAATATGATTGGTGAAGAGATGCAGATAGCTGTCTTCGTGTTCGAGCGACAGATTTGCATCCAAATGCTTGGTGACGAAATTGAATGATATGGAGTTGTCCTTGTTCACAGTCCACTGCTTATAGCCGATGGTGGGTTTATAGGGCACTAATTTCAGCGTGGCCGTAGAGTCGGACATAATGAGGTTTACTCCCAGGAAGAAGCCTTGCTTGTCGTTGATATTTTTCTGACGCATAAACACTGATACGCGGTCGTCGGCCACAAAGCCGTTCAGCTCCACGTGGGCGAAGTTGTCGAGCGTTCCGGGCCGATTGTTTATTGTGGCTTTGTATGCCAGGAATTTACCATGCTGGTTGGCGTCGAATGCTATGGTGTCGAAGCGGGTGTCGCCGGTGATGAATCGTTTGATGTTGGCATTGAGATTTAGCAGTGTGTCGTTATGGAAATGCAGCGAAGCACTGTTGAATCCTATGCGTGACGAACGCAGGTATTCGGAAATCAGGTTGCGTTGCCGTGCGGTGACAAGCATGTCCATCGGCGGAATGGCACTTTGGAGAGTACGCACGTTTACGTTACGTTGTTCGATAAAAGTGTCAATCACAGCTGATATTCCACCTAATTTGGTTATAAGGGAGTCGAATCCGCAATAGGCTTCGGCGTTGGCAGCCAAATCGCCAGACGAAAGCGACGAATGCACTGTCGAATCGTTGGCCGACAGATTCATGTCGATTCTATTTGTGGCAAGCCGCGAGCCGTCGAGATTCATATTGAGGTTGTTGATTGTTATCGATGCATCGACCAGTTGAGAATCGGGGGCGTATGTGCCGGTACTGCTCAAGCCCAGCGACCCCGACATCGGACTTTGGGTGATGTTCATTGCTTCAAGGTCGAAGCTGGCATTGCTGCTCAGAGTCCATGTGTAGCGCGATTCGGTGATGTGTGCGTTGAAGTCGGCTAACAGCGACAGCGTGCCTTTGTTTTCCGATTTAAGTGAGCCTATCGCGTTTCCGTCGTGCAGCGAAGCCTGTAAATACATATTTGAATACGTATGGTTGAGATATTCGACTCTCAGCACGTCGATATTGGCATCGATATTTGTTTTTGGCGAATTTATGTTGTAGCCATTGCCTTTTATTGCTGCTTTTGCCGTTATTTTTCCTACGCCAAGCAATGGCATAAATTCATTGACGGGAAAGCTGTCGACAGCGAGCGACGCTTCGTAATCCTGGGCACGTTGAATCCATTTGCCGTCCATAGCTATACGTCCGCCACCCGTTTTCACGGCTATGCGCCCCGAAGCCCGGTAAGGTGAATAGTTTATGTGTCCCGATATGGTGGTGGGGGGGAGATTGAGCTCTTTTGCCATTTTGGCTTCGAGAACTGTGGGTTTTATGAAATTGACGTTGGCAAGATTGCCGTTGAGATTTACCGCGCCGCCTATCTTGCCGAAATCCATAGGATTGCTGATGTTTCCGTCGGCGGTAATGCGTAAATGACGGGGAATTTCCATCGAAATACGGTCGATGTTTATCGATTCGGTCGTACCTTCGATGTCGCAGTCGAGCATTATGTCGCGATTATGAGGGAAAGACCTTAACATCGGTCGGAGCGATGGCATGAACGTTTCGATGTCGGCCAATGCTATGTTTGCTTTTGCCGACAGGTTAAGCGGCAGCGGAGTGCCGTTATCGGTCGATGTTCCCATTATGCCGGCGTCGGCATTGAATGTGATTGCCGATAAATCAGTGCTGATGTTGAATGTATGTGCCGAGATTGTGGTGGAGTCCATTTTGAATGCTCCGTCGGCGCGCAGATGCATTCCGCATCTTTCGGTTGCGGAAATATTCTTGATGTTTAGAGCTATGTCCTGGCCTTTGTTTACGAATGAATCAATGGATACGTCAATGTCGTCGACCTGAATGTAGTTCATGTCGAATCCGGGCAAAGGAACGGCGTCGCGCATCGCATAGAGAGCCGACCCCCTTGACAATGAAATGGAATCGGCCGTCACTGTCCAGAGTTGACCGGTGACGATGGAGTCGGTGGCTGTCGATGAGCTTTCGGCGAGTGGATGCTCTTTGAGATATTGTGCGGAGGGCGTGAGATATAGGGCACTTACGCTGTCGATTTGTAATGACGAAGCATTTATGCGTCGGTTGGCCATGTCGACGAGTCCATTGGATAATGAGGCTTCGTAGACGTTGGCCTGCATTGAGTCAATCAGCGGCATCATTGACATACGATAGGATATGTTGCGCAAGGTTATGCGTCGGGCCACGATGTTGAGCGGTGAAGAGGCTGTGGTGTCCGGCACTTCCGTGGTCGTGGTGTCCTTCATCGCTAGCGTGACGGAACCTCCGTCAAGAATGGCATCGCCAATATCGATGCTACCTTTGGTGAAATTCATCGATGACGCTTCGAGGTTGAAGTGCTTTACGTTGGCGATGAGATAGATTGCCGAATCAGGGGTGCCGAAACGATAGAAGATGTCGTTGAGTGTCGCATCGCTCACGTTGATGTCGCCGTGTAGCAGCGGGAGCATCCTGACGTTTATGGCGATATCGCCGGCCACGACCATCGTGTCGCCCGACTGCTCGGTCACCGACACGTCTTCAAGCGACACCTTCAAGGGAAAGCGCAGGCGCAGATAGCCGATGCTGACGTCCATCCCGGTTGATTTTTTCACCTCCTTTATGGCGATTTGTTTGGCAAAATCCTGGATGAACGGCACATAAAGCAGTGTCGGAACGACAACGATTATGGCTATGATGATGGCCATAATCCATAGAATGGCTTTTCTTACCGTTTTGCCCATTATTATCCCTCAAATAAATAGTTCGTTTATGTATTAAACGCTCTGTGTCGGTTTTTGTTTTTTCGAATGCAAGTATTGTCGTCGGCGCAATCAATACCAGCTGACACCGTTTGACAAAGAGGAGCGTTTGTCGTATTTCAGGTCCGACAGCAGTGACGAATTAACCGCAATATGGAAGTTGTAGGACTTGTACGGGCCGACAGGCACGAAGCTTGCGGTCATAGTGAAACAGTGCAAATCGCGCGATATGTTGCAGTTCATATAGGCAATTTTGTTTAGCTTGAAATCGTAGCTGGCCGAAAAGCTAAAGTTCCAGTTCTTGGTGGGGCGCACGTTTCCCGAGAATCCGAGGCTTTGGGTTATCCTTCCGTTATATTCCATCTTTTCCTTGTTGAAGTCGCCATATCCGTAGTTTACGGAATAATTTAAGCTTAGGTTCCAAGGAAATTCCCACTTGGCGTATCCATCGGCATCGAACGACAACCCGCTATCCGACCCTCCATGCTCGTTGGGCGATGATGTCGGTGAGTTTTCGGCTAATGTCTGGTCATCGGCATTATCGTTTGCATTAGGATTTTTGTTCTCGTTCTTGTTCTCCTTTTCCTTCTTTTTACGCTTGAAAGTATTGTTGTTGAACGTGTAGGAGAACGACGTGCCCGTACTCGACAGACGGCCAATGCCTTTGCCGGCTTTCCATCGCGGAACATTTACTCGCACAGGAGTGCCCGATGAATTCAGCTGGTAAGTGTACACGTCCCACGTGGCATTGAGGTTGAGGTTGAAGTTCTTGGTGAGTCGGAGCAGCATATTTGTCTGGATATTGCTCCAGTTTAATGAGTCGGCAGCGAAATTATAGCTTTGCCGTATGTCGAAGTTTTCGATGAGCGATATTTTTCGCTCCCCGATGCTATCGTTGTCGTCGCGCACTTTCATCTCCAGGTTGTTGGCGAGTGAGTAGGTCACGGAGCCGTTTCGTCCGCCGCCTGGCACACCGAACAAGCTGTTGGGGAACATCGAATATTTGTTGGCAATCATTTCGCCGTTGGTCCCCGGCCGCCAATAAGTGCCGTAATATCCGAAGAACGGTGAACTGAAGTCGGGGTTCCAAGAGAATGAAACCGAAGGCGTCATGACATGGCGTATCATTTTCACCTTGTTGCCCAAGAATGGCAACGGTTGGAAGAATCCGTAGACTTTTGTGTCGAACGACATTGATGTCGAGAAGTCCCACACGTTGTAGAGATTATAACTTGTGTCGCATATTTCGGCCGACGCGTTTGGGTCCCACTGGCGGCGTATTTTTGAGGTGTACATACGGTCGGTGAGGTTTATCGACGGCGTGAGATTCACATATTTGAAAATGTTGAACGTTGCCGATATTGGGACGGAGTGGCGCATCCCGTTGCGCCAGTCTTTTATGAGGCTCTTTTTGAAGAACACGTCTTGTTGGGCCGTGAGAGAGTTGTTGAACTGGCCCGAGTATGACAGCTTGATTTTTTCGTACCATTTTTCGGAACCTACGGCATATTTGCGCTTGAACGGAGCCAACTGCGACATAGTGATAGTCAGGTTGGGAAATGATACGTTCAGGGTGGAGTCCTGGGTTCGCTGCGAAATATTGGCATTTGTCGAAAACGACCATTTTGAGCCTGCCGGGCGATAGGTTAGGTTGATTGAGCTACTCTTGGTGTTTTCGGTGAAGGCACTGCTGTAATAGCTGTTCAAGTCGTTGCGCGAATAGCCCGATGTGGTGAAGTTCACCGATGCTGAGAAGTTGAGTGTCGGATTGGCTTTTGCATCTTGAGTATGATTCCAGAGAATCTGGAAATTGGTCTGGGTCGAATAGTCGGGAGCACCCTTGTCGCCGAGTATGGTTTTCAGGTAGCTTAAGTTGAAATTGCCTGAAAACTTATAGCGTTTCACGTATCCCGATTGAGCCTGCAGTCCCCAAGATCCTTTGGTGTAGACCTCGCCGGTGAGTGCCAGATCTATGTTGTCGTTTATTGCCAGATAATATCCACCGTGGCTGAGATAGAAGCCTCGGTTGTAGTCATCGCCGAACGTCGGGAATATGACACCCGAAGAATATTTTTCAGAAAACGGAAAATACCCGAACGGAACGGCCAATGGCAGAGGAAGTCCTGCGAGCACCATATAGGCCGGACCGGTGACGATGTCGCTGTTGGGCCGTGTCTTGGCCTTGGTGAGCTGCATCCAGAAGTGTGGATGTTCATGGTCGTCGCAGGTGGTGTATTTCACGTCCTGCATGAAGAAGGTGTTTTCGCCCACCTTTTTTGTCACTCCGCCGGTCAGATATCCTTCGCCCTGCTGTGTGATGATGTCGGTGATGTGGCCCTTTCCGCTTTTGAAGTTATATTGCATCACTTTCGATTGGTAAGTGTCGGTCTTGTCGGTGAAAACCGGCGAGCCAACCACTTCGCCCAAAGAGTCCTCACGGCCGATGGCATAGATTGTGCTTGTGGCGGTGTTGAGTTCCACTTCGTCAGCTTCGATTTTCTGCTGTCCGTAAGTGATTACGGCCGAGCCGTATAGATAGGCAAGATTCTGGCCAACGAGAACCATAGAGTCCTTTGCCGTCACTTCCACCGGTTCGGTTATGTCGGCTTTTATGCGTTGGATTTTGCTTTTTGTCTTCGGCGCAACCGTGTCGGCTACAGGATTAAGCCTGGTTCGCTGGCGCTGTGTGTCGGTGAGTATTTGTGTAGTGTCGGTTGCGCCTGAATTCTTTATGCGCGTGCTTTTGGCCAGAATCAACGTGTCCGACACATTCACTTTGGCAGCAGTGTCGACAACTTCGGTCAGGCTGTCGGGCAGCGTGGGCACATAAACATCGGTTGCGCTTAAGGGCCTGAGCGAAGCTGTGGCCGATATGGCGCAAATGGCTGCAAATATAAGTATTATATATAAATGAGAGTTTCTCAAAAGTAGTTTGCCGAAAAAATTCAACGCAAAGATACTACATTTTGTCAGTTATCGGTGTCATTTTAAGGAAACTTTTGTTACTTTTGCGCCACAATATTTCAAAGTAATTATGAGCACAGAATTAGACTGGAGCAATTTGTCGTTTGGTTACATCCCAACCGATTATAACGTCAGATGTTGGTATAGAAATGGAAAATGGGGTGAAATAGAAGTGTCGAGTAGCGAATATGTGAACATGCATATGGCAGCTACAGCATTGCATTACGGTCAGGAGATATTCGAAGGGCTGAAGGCATTCCGGGGTAAAGACGGCAAAATACGCATATTCCGTCTGGAAGCGAATGCCGAACGAATCATCAGCTCGGCAAACGGCATAAAGATGGCACCGGTGCCCGTTGAACTGTTTCGCGAAATGGCAATCAAGGCTGTGCAGCTCAATGCACGCTTTGTTCCGCCTTACGGAAGCGGAGCTTCGCTATACATACGTCCCATCGAACTCGGAATGAGTGCGCAGATAGGGGTGCATCCGTCGACAGAATATCTGTTTATGATAATGGTGACGCCCGTCGGACCGTATTTTAAAGAAGGATTCCGTCCGACCAACATATGCATTATGCGCCAATTCGACCGTGTTGCTCCCAAGGGCACCGGACGTTGGAAGGTGGGCGGAAACTATGCCGCGAGCCTCGAAGCCGGCGAAAGGGCCCACGAACTTGGCTATTCGGCAGTGCTGTATCTCGACCCTAAAGAGAAGAAATACATTGACGAATGTGGCCCGGCCAACTTTTTTGCAATAAAGGACGGTAAATATATCACGCCAGCCTCGGAATCGATACTGCCTTCGGTTACCAACAACTCACTTCAGCAACTTGCACGCGATATGGGAATTGAAGTCGAATGCCGCCATATGCTGATTGACGAACTTTCTGAAATCGACGAAGCCGGTGCATGCGGCACGGCAGCCGTGGCATCGCCGGTGGCCGAAATCGACGACTTGGACACCGGCATAAAATATGTCGTGTCGAAGGATGGTGAGCCCGGCCCGATAACCACGCTGCTCTACAATAAGCTTCGTGCCGTGCAACTCGGTGAAGAACCCGATGTGCATGGTTGGAACACGATAGTGGAGGAATAATGAAGACATATTCCGATTTGATAGATAAATATTATCCCGCAAGCCTTGGCGACTTGCGGGATATTTATATGCACCATTGCGCTCAAGTGACTGAGTTTGCGCTTTCGATTGCACGACGTAAGAATCTGCCCCTCGATGAATCCGAAATCGAAACGGCGGCAATGCTCCATGACATAGGCATTTTCGCCACCGACGCACCGTCGATAGGGTGTCACGGTTCCGAACCATATATCCGTCATGGCATAATCGGCGCTGAATTGTTGCGCCGTGAGGGGATGCCGGAATGGGCGGCCCGTGTGGCCGAACGTCACACCGGAGCCGGCATAACGGTGGAAGACATCGACGCTCAGCGATTGCCCTTGCCGCGGCGCGACTACCGGCCCGAGAGTCTGTTGGAACAGCTTGTCTGCTATGCCGACAAATTCTATTCTAAAAGCGGCAATATGAAAAAGAAAACCTATGAATCGGTCAGGGCTTCCTTGGCCCGGCATTCCGAAGCCGGCGCATTGCGGTTTGACGAAATGCACCGTATGTTCGGAGATGTCGAATAGCGACACTAAATATGGGCATACTCCCTTGTGGCGTCGAATGACGGACACGCTTTTGCCGCAAAGTCGCGGTGAGAATGCACCGTTGCTTGCGGATAATGTCGCTTCAGTTGCCGTATAAGAGTGCTGAGCGACTCTTTTTGTGCGTTGGTACGGGTGTCGGCCGGAGTTTTGCAGTCGGCTTCCACACCGCCTACGTAGGCGATTCCGATGCTCCTGTGGTTATGGAGCTTGCAGTGTGCGCCCGCTTTTTCAATCGG
Source organism: uncultured Bacteroides sp. (assembly GCA_964600585.1). Classification (GTDB taxonomy): domain Bacteria; phylum Bacteroidota; class Bacteroidia; order Bacteroidales; family Muribaculaceae; genus Paramuribaculum. The sequence goes on along the minus strand of CAZRJT010000004.1, from coordinate 10,439 downwards.
GCGTCCAATGGCGATTGTGCCGTCGAGCAGCACTACGAAGTGATATCCGATGCAGTCGAATCCGCGTTCACGGTGCCAGCGGTCAATGTCGGAAACTGATACGGCCCTCCCTCTGGGAGTGGCTGTACAATGGATGATTATTTGGTCAATGTGTCTCATAGCATTGCAAAGTTACATCCTCGATAATGGCTGGTTTATGCGAAATTTCCATTTGATGGTTGTTTTGTGGCGATATTTTTCGTCAGGATAATCCAGAATAGGCTCCCTGACGGTAGGGGTAACGGGCATTTTTTGTATCTTTGTAATCCAATTACGCATCTACCAATGGAAAAAACGCAAACTACCGTAACGGCTTCGTTCCAGTCCGAAGAACAGTTCACAATATCTGAGGCAATAACCGAAGCCAAACGCTGCCTGCACTGCAAGGTGCCGATGTGCGTCAAAGGATGTCCGATAGGCAATAACATTCCGGCCTTCATCAACGAATTGTCAAAAGGCAATATGGGGGCGGCAATGTCGGTAATCAACGAAACCAGCACGTTGCCTGCCGTATGCGGCCGCGTGTGTCCCCACGAAAAGCAGTGTCAGGGCCATTGCGTGTTAGGCAAAAAGGGCGAGCCCATAAAAATAGGCAAGCTTGAAAGTTTTTTGGCCGATTTTGACACTGAGATGGCCCTGCAAAAGGAGAATATACCGCAGAAAACGCGTGGACGCGTGGCTGTTATCGGTTCGGGACCTGCCGGGCTCACCGTTGCCGGAAAGTTGGCACGGGCCGGCTTTGCCGTCACAGTGCTTGAGGCGCAGCAGGAGAACGGAGGTGTGCTGCTTTACGGCATTCCGGGATATCGTCTGCCAAAAAACGTAGTGCGGCAGGAGGTAAAGAAAATCCAGTCGTTGGGCGTGGAATTCCGCAATGGTTGTCTTGTGGGAGTGGGTGATGTCACAATCGACAGCATATTTGCCGACGGTTTCGATGCAATTTTCATTGGCACCGGAACTGCGCGGCCAAAGTCGGTCGACATACCTGGCGGCGAACTCCATGGTGTTCATCAGTCCATTGCTCTGCTGCATCAGGCGACGGCCTATAATGAAGGGGCCATATCGCTGCGTCATCTTCCGATACGCAAAGGCGAAAAAGTGGCCATAATCGGTTGTGGGAATGTGGCAATCGATACTGCCCGCACGGCCATTAGATTCGGAGCCAGCGTGAAGGTGCTTTTCATCGGCAGGCCTGAAGAGAAGTCGGCAAATGAGCGTGAATATGAAGATGCTGTAAGCGAAGGAGTGGAGTTCTGTTGGGAGGTGACAGCCTCAGAGTTTAGAGGCGATGAGCGTAATCGGCTCAAAGAAATAGTGCTAAAGACACCTGACGGTGAGAAGGTGGAGGCATTCAATCGCGTCTTCTTTGCTGTCGGTTCACGTCCTGCCGACCGAATCGTATCGACTACCGAAGGGATCGAAACCGACAGTAATGGCTACGTGGTGACTCACGATTTCCCCTATGGAATGACCACTCGTAAGGGCGTGTTTGCCGGTGGCGATGTGGTTCATCGTCCGCAGACGGTTGTGCAGGCCGTTAAGGCTGCTAAACAAGTGGCTGACGGCATAGCGCAATATGTCGATGCGCTGAATCTGATGCGCCACATCAACAATCTTGGCTCAAAATGATAAATATAATAACCCTACTCACTATAAAACTCAATAATTCATTCTAAAAAGTCAACTGATGAAAACAACTAACGCTTTCCTATGTTTTGCCATTGGTGCGGTTTGCGCCTTCAATGTCAATGCGCAGCGTCAGGCTGTCACACTGAACGATGGGTGGCAGTTTACAAAAGGAGCGGCAGATGCCCCCGAGGCCCGATGGCAATCGGTGCGTGTGCCTCACGACTGGGCGATTTATGGGCCATTCGACCGTGCAAACGATTTGCAGGTGGTCGCCGTGGAACAAAACGGTGAGAAGCATGAAACAGCGCATACCGGCCGCACCGGTGGTCTCCCGTTTATCGGTAAAGGCTCCTATCGAACCACATTCCAGGTGGCCGACACTGCTGGACGCAGTCATACGCTGATATTCGACGGCGCAATGAGCCATGCCAGAGTCAATGTTAACGGAAAAGAGGTGGCATATTGGCCCTATGGTTATAATTCGTTCTATACGGTCATCGACGATGCTGTGGTGCCGGGAGAGAATACACTTGAAGTCGGACTCGAGAACTTTGAACGTGCATCGCGCTGGTATCCCGGTGCGGGGCTCTATCGTAATGTCCATCTTGTGTCTACCGATAAGGTTCACATACCCACCTGGGGCACGTATGTCACAACTCCGAAAGTGTCCGATGAATATGCGTCGATTCGTCTCGAATCGAAAATCGTCGGCTTGAAACGTGGACAAAAGGCACAGGTCACCACTACGGTGTTCGATAGAACTGGTAAAGAAGTGGCGCGCAACTCGGTGCCGTTAGAGAATCACGGACAGCCGCTCGTGCAGAGCATGCTTGTCGAATCACCCGAATTGTGGTCGCCGTCTTCGCCTGCGCTATACACGGCGCGCACAGTTGTGTCGGTCGATGGCAAGGAGGTTGATTCATACGACACTCGATTCGGCATTCGTAGTATCGAATTTATCCCGGAAAAAGGATTTTTCTTAAATGGAGAGCCTATGAAATTTCAGGGCGTGTGCAATCATCATGACCTTGGGCCGCTCGGTGCAGCAATAAACGAGTCGGCTTTGAGATATCGCCTTGAGCTACTTAAGGATATGGGCGTAAATGCAATTCGCACATCACATAATATGCCCTCGCCGGAGCTTGTGTCGCTTTGCGATGAAATGGGCTTGATGCTTATGGTCGAGCCATTCGACGACTGGGGCTTCCGCCCAAAGTCGCCTAACGGCTATGGGGCTTATTTCAACGATTGGGCGCAGCGCGACATTACCAACATGGTTGAGCACTACCGTAACAGTCCGTCGGTCGTATTGTGGTCAATCGGAAATGAGGTGACAAGTCAGTGGAGCCCTGACGGGATTCAGGAACTTCTGATGTTGCAGAATCTTGTCCATTCGCTCGACCCAACGCGTCCGGTGACGTGCGGTATGGATCAGATGTGTTCGTTTGGAAATGGCTTTGCTGCTACTCTCGATTTGCCCGGATTCAATTATAAACCGATGTATTACGACGATGCTTACAACACCCTTCCGCAGAAGCTGGTGCTTGGAACTGAGACGGCATCTACCGTTTCGTCGCGTGGAGTTTATCATTTCCCGGTTGAATTCAGGGGAAAGCAGAGGGTGCTTCACCCCGACCATCAGTCGTCGAGCTATGACAATGAAGACTGTCCGTGGTCAAACATTCCGGATTATGACTTCGCTATGGACGATGACCGCGAATGGATGGTAGGACAGTTCGTATGGACAGGATTTGACTATCTTGGTGAGCCTACCCCTTACGACACTGATGCGTGGCCCAACCATAGCTCGTTGTTCGGCATAATTGACCTTGCTTCTCTCCCGAAGGATCGATTCTACCTCTATCGGTCGAAGTGGAATAAGGACGACAACACGTTGCACGTCCTTCCGCATTGGAATTGGAAAGGTCGGGAAGGTCAAGTGACTCCTGTTTTCGTTTACACGAACTATCCCAAAGCCGAACTTTTCATAAACGGAAAATCGCAAGGCATGCGTGAGAAAAACGACTCCACTCCGATGAATCGCTACCGCCTGATGTGGAATGAAACCGTATATCAACCCGGAGAATTGAAAGTGGTGGCCTACGATGCCGATGGAAATCAGGCTGCTGAAAAAGTGGTGCGCACCGCCGGCAAACCTTCGAAGCTAGTGGTTAAAGCCAACCGCTCCGAGCTTAAAGCTAATGGTGACGACTTGGTGTATTTTACAGTGACGCTTGAAGACAAAAACGGAAATCCCGTGCCTGTCGACGACCGTATGGTTAGCTTTGAAGTTGACGGAGCCGGAACGTTCGAAGCCACGGCCAATGGCGATGCCACATGCGTGCTCCCATTCCAAGAACCTCAGATGAAGCTTTTCAGCGGTGCGGCCACGGCGATAGCGCGAAGCGGCAAAACGCCTGGCGACCTTACCATCAAGGTGACGGCTAAAGGCGTAGCGCCGGCTACGGCAACCGTTCAGGTGCGTTGAGCATACATTGATTGACTTTTAAATAGCGATGAGCCCCCAAAATATTTGGAGGCTCATCTCATTTATATATTTCTGTTTTCCAGGTTTCGATATGCATCGTTAGTCAAGCGCCATATAGTGCTGATAAGGATGGTCACATGCCGGACATGGTTTTGGAGGCTCAGTGCCTTCGAATATGTATCCACATACGAGACATTGCCATTTGATTACGTGGTCACGTTTCCATACAGTGCCGTCCTGCACCTGCTTGAGATATTTTTCGAAGCGTTCGCGATGGTGATTTTCCACTTCGGCGATTGCGCGGAAATGGCTTGCTATATCCGCAAAGCCTTCTTCTTCGGCTACGCGGGCGGCATCGGTATATTGTTCTACGCCTTCAAGCTCTTCCTCGTGGGCTGCCGTGGCGAGGTTTGATTCTGTTGTGCCAATCACGCCTGCGTCGACGCTCAGAGAGCAGGGCACCGATCCGCCTTCAAGATACTTGAAGAATATTTTTGCGTGGTGCAGCTCATTTGCAGCTGTTTCGGTGAAAATTTGCTCGATAGGGAAATAATTTTCCTTGTGGGCCTGCTGTGCGTAAAAAGTGTAGCGCGTATATGCGGCCGACTCACTTATGTAAGCCTTTACCAGATTGGCTTCAGTTTTTGTTCCTTTAATGCTTTTTGTGCTCATATCGTTTTTATTTAATATTTTAGTCGTTTTTGTTTGTCTTTGAACTTATAACCCACAACTCGTGCAATAAGTTTGATATGCGTTGCATATTTTATGGGAAAATACTAATTTTGCAACAACCAAATTAATGCTTGATTATGGATTTATTCGAAAAAGTAAGCTCTGACATAAAGGCCGCTATGCTTGCAAAGGACAAAGTGCGCCTTGAGGCCTTAAGAGGAATAAAAAAGGAATTCCTTGAAGCCAAGACCGCAAAAGGTGCTGATGGCACATTGTCTGACGACAATGCGATGAAGATATTAGCTAAAATGGTTAAGCAACGCAAGGAAACGGCTGAGATATATGAGCAGCAGAACCGTCCGGAATTGCGCGACAACGAGCTTGCCGAAGCTGCCGTGATAGAAGAATATCTGCCCAAGCAATTGTCTGATGAAGAACTCACCGCCGAGCTCCAGAAGATAATAGCGCAGGTGGGCGCAACATCCGCTAAAGAAATGGGCAAGGTGATGGGCGTCGCATCCAAGGCTTTGGCCGGCCGGGCTGATGGTCGTGCGATTTCTGCCAAAGTCAAGGAGCTGCTGTCGTAATGTCGTACCTTTACTAAATGCGATAATAAAAATGCTTACACTGTCACAGATAAAGGAGAATCCGCAACTCATTGTTGAGCGGCTTGCCGTTAAGGGATTCGATGGAAAAGAGTCGATTGAACGTGTCATAGAACTTGACAATTCACGCCGTCAGCTCCAATTGGAGAATGACACTCGCGCTGCCGAGCTCAAGAAATATGCCGACCAGATTGGGGCTCTGATGAAACAGGGCAAACGTCAGGATGCCGATGAGGCAAAAGCTAAGGTTGCCGAACTCAAGGAAGTGCAGAAAGGAATAGCAAGTAAGCTTGAGGCGGCCGAATCCGATATCCGTTCGATATTGCTTACAATCCCCAACGTGCCGTGTGCTATGGTGCCTGAAGGGCTTACTGCCGCCGACAACGTAGTGGAGCTCGAAGGCGGTCCTATGCCCGATCTTCCTGCCGATGCTATGCCGCATTGGGACTTGGCTAAAAAATATAATCTCATCGACTTCGATCTTGGCGTGAAGATTACCGGGGCCGGATTTCCCGTCTATATCGGCAAAGGAGCCCGTCTGCAACGTGCGCTCATCCAGTTTTTCCTCGATGAAGCCGGTAAGGCCGGATATCTCGAAATTCAGCCTCCCTATGTCGTGAATGAAGCTTCAGGCTACGGCACAGGTCAGCTCCCTGATAAGGAAGGTCAGATGTATTATATAAACGAAGACAATCTCTATCTCATCCCTACGGCTGAAGTTCCGGTCACAAACATCTATCGCGATGTCATCCTGTCAGAAAGCCAGCTTCCGGTGAAAAATGCCGCATATTCGGCATGCTTCCGTCGCGAAGCCGGTAGCTATGGCAAGGATGTGCGTGGGCTCAACCGACTTCATCAGTTCGATAAAGTGGAGATTGTGCGCATCGAAAAGCCCGAAAATTCATATGCCGCTTTGGAGGAAATGAAGCTTCATGTGCGCGGATTGCTCGAAAAACTTGGTTTGCCATGGCATATCCTGCGTTTGTGTGGCGGAGATATGAGCTTCACGTCGGCTATCACATTTGACTTCGAAGTGTTTTCGGCTGCCCAGAAGCGTTGGCTTGAAGTGTCGTCAGTGTCAAATTTCGAAACGTATCAGGCCAACCGTCTGAAGTGCCGCTATCGCGATGCCGACAAGAAAACGCGTCTATGCCACACTTTGAATGGCTCTGCTTTGGCGCTCCCTCGAATTATGGCTGCGCTGCTTGAAAACAATCAGACACCCGAAGGCATAAAAGTGCCCGAATGCCTGCATAAATACACCGGATTCACAATCATTGACTGATATTGGCCGGGTTATTACACATCAAATAATAACGGATGTCAATGGAGAAGAAAACCATTTGGGAATTGAACCGTGACTCCGTCGACCAATACCGCCACAAGGGCAAATTGCCCATTGTGGCGGTTCTTGACAATATACGGAGCCTCAACAATATTGGTTCGATATTTCGCACTTCCGACGCATTTTTGGTTGAGCGCATAATGCTTTGTGGCATAACCGCCGTACCGCCTTCGCCCGAGATTCATAAAACGGCCCTTGGAGCAGAGGAGTCGGTGGCTTGGGAATATTTTGAGAATACACTCGATTGTGTGGCCGAGCTTAAACGCCGTGGCTATCAAGTGTGTGCGCTTGAGCAGGTTAAGGGGAGCGTAGAGTTGCAGAGATTTGAGCCTGTAAGAGGACAAAAGTATGCCATAGTGGCTGGGCATGAGGTGAATGGCGTTGACCAGCGGGTTGTCGACGAAGCCGATGTATGTCTCGAAATTCCACAATGTGGCACCAAACATTCGCTCAACGTGTCAGTGTCGACGGGGCTCGCGTTGTGGCATTTTTTCACGGCGTTGCGTTGATGTCGGATTATTCCGGTTCCACACGCCCTCCTTATTTATTATTAAGATAGTCTATGGCTATCTTTTTTGTTTTGCGGGCGTCCTTTTTCAGTTGGGCGGTTAATCGGTCGAGTGTCGGAAAGCGACGCTCCTGTCTTACCAGCTCTATCGGTTCAATCTCTATGGCTTGACCGTATATGTCGCCTGAGAAATTGTGTATATGAGCCTCGATTGAAATCGGAGCATTCCAATCGCCGCTATTTATTGTCGGGCGGCGTCCGATGTTGAGCATTGCCGGATGCCTTTCTCCGTCGGTGGTGCGCACGAGTGCCGAGTATACGCCCTCGCGTGGCAATTGCATTTCAGCGTCCGATGGTTCGACATTTGCAGTTGGATATCCAAGCTTGCGACCAATCTGATTGCCTTTTATGACAGTTCCGCTGATGGTGTAAGGGCGTCCCAATGCCTGATTGGCCTCTTGGATCAGACCGTCGCCTATAAGCTGGCGGATACGCGATGAACTTACCGGCGCATACTTGCCGTTATACTCCGGGGCGGCGATGATATCCAGTCCTATTTCCCTCCCTATTTCGTGATATTGGTCTATGCCGTCGGTGCGATTGTGTCCGAATCGATTGTTGAAGCCAACCACCAATGCGTCTATGCCATAACGCTTATGGAGCTTCGTAAGGAATTGCTTTGCCGTAAGATGTCGCATCTTGTCATCGAAATGCAGTATGACAACGTCGCGCACACCCGCGTCGCCAAGAAGGCGCGCCCGTTCTTCTGGCATCGACAGCCGTTTAGGCGCTTGGGCCGGATTGACCACACTTGCCGGATGCTCGAAAAAGGTCACTACTGTTGGCGTCAAATCGCGAGCCGAAGCTTCTATTTTCAGATAGTCGATGAGGAATCGGTGGCCTAAATGCACTCCGTCGTACATCCCTACTGCCGCAATGCGGCGTCTATCGGTGTTGGGTTTACTTATCAATTCCATTTCCGCATACTCGATGATGGTATTATAATCCCAGCCGTTTCTTGAGCAGAGGATAAAATTCCGTGCCGGGCGGCACGAGCAGCGTATGGAAGCCCATTTCAGATGCCGCATCCAGATTGGCCTGCGAGTCGTCAAGGAATATCGTTTCGTCAGGCACTATGTCGCATTGCTTTATGGCATACTGAAACGCTTTTTTGTCGGGTTTCATCGATTTAGCTTCAAACGACAATGCAACTCTGTCGAAATAGAAATCCACGTCGTGTCCATCCTTTTTGAACTCCTTGGCGATTTTGCCATTCCACATGATTGGATTGGTGTTGCTCAGCATGCAGATGCGGTAATGCTTGTGCAGTTCGTCCAATTCGCGTAGGCGATTTGTCGGGATGCCGATGAGAAACTCGCTGAAAGCATCGTCGATTTGCTTATCGGTCAATTCGGCGGACACGAACTTACGGATTTCGTCTCTGAATTCGGCTGCCGTCACCGAGCCGTCCTCCACGCCTTTGAATGGGCCTTGCTGAACGTAATCGCCCAAGAAGTCATCAGGATTGGGCATCCCCAGCTTCTTAAAGGCCTCAATGCAGTTTTCGCGGCGAATATTCATTATCACGCCGCCAAGATCGAATAGGATATTTTTAATCATATCGCAAATTTACTAATAAAACATAAACCATCGCACTTCTGTGGCTTCGACACATAGCTTTTTTAAATATTTTAGCTGTTTACGATAAGCCATTCCTCGCCCGTCAACTAATATTGTGCATATTCTGGTTTTTTGCTAATTTTGCATCCTGAATGTTAATTAGTATCACCGACATAATCATAATAGTGGTGTTTGTGGTGGCCGTGATATGGGGCTACCGTAAAGGCGTCATACGTCAGGCTGGGTCGATAAGCGGCGTCATTCTTGGCCTGGTGGCCTGTTGGGCTTTCGGTGCCGATGCAGCGGCGTTTGCAGCTAAATGCTTGCCATCTGCTGGGGCGTATGTCACTACTTTCATCGGTTACTTGGCGTTGTTTTTGATCGTATGGTTCTGTGCATGGAGCATATCGCTTATGGTGCGCAAAATAGTTCATACCCTATGTCTTGGCCCCGTTGACGGTCTGGCAGGCTCGATATTTATGGTGTTCAAGTGGGCCCTGGTGGCCAGTCTGCTCCTTAATGCCTATGCATTTTGTCAGCCCCAGTCGCCATTATTCACATCATCCCGTCTGTTTAACGGCGAGCTGCTCAAAGCCATTGTCGCATTTGCCCCTTGGCTTTGGGGGCTTGTTGTGCCAACCATTTGACCAATACGATTGTTCTAATCACGCATCTCTATTGAATAACACAGACAAGTCGGTATTTCGATAAAAGTTATGTATAAAGATATAGATAAAGAAAGTACCCGCAACGGCATCATTGACGATGTGACCCGCAGCGAATATAAATACGGGTTCACCACCGACATTGACACCGATGTCATTCCCCGAGGTCTGAACGAAGACGTGGTGCGATTCATCTCGGCAAAGAAAAACGAACCCGAATGGTTGCTCGATTTTCGTCTGAAAGCATATAGTCATTGGCTCACGCTCAAGCCACCCACATGGGCTCATCTCCAGATTCCTGAAATAGATTTCCAGGACATAAGCTATTATGCGGCGCCCAAAAAGAAAGAAGGGCCCAAAAGCATTGACGAAGTCGACCCCCAGCTCATCGACACGTTCAATAAGCTTGGCATTCCGCTCGAAGAGCAGAAGATGCTTTCGGGTATGGCTGTGGATGCTGTCATGGACTCTGTTAGCGTTAAAACGACTCATCGTGAGAAATTGGCCGAACTCGGCGTAATTTTCTGCTCTATTTCCGAAGCGGTAAAGGACTATCCCGACCTGGTGAAACGCTATCTCGGCAGCGTGGTTTCTTATCGCGATAACTTTTATGCCGCGTTGAATTCAGCCGTGTTTTCCGACGGCTCGTTCGTCTACATACCCAAGGGCGTCAGATGTCCCATGGAGTTGTCGACCTATTTCCGCATAAATGCTTCAGGCACCGGACAGTTCGAGCGAACGCTGATTGTAGCTGACGACGACGCCTACGTGAGCTATCTCGAAGGTTGCACTGCGCCTATGCGCGACGAAAACGAGAGTGAGCTGTTTGTGGGGGAGGCGCTTAAAGAACATTCCCGGGACAGTTTTT
>CAZRJT010000003.1:1420-43534 GCA_964600585.1 uncultured Bacteroides sp. | reverse complement strand
GACCCGTCCTCTCGAGGCATCGGGTACTTCAGGCGAAAAGGCCGAAATGAACGGCGTTTTGAACTTCTCGGTGCTTGACGGATGGTGGTATGAAGGTTATCGTTTCGACGAAAAAGCCGGTTGGGCTCTTACCGAGAAACGTACGTTCACCGACCAGTCGCAACAGGATAAGCTTGATGCTGCCACCATATACTCGATGCTTGAAAACGAAATCATTCCCTTATACTTTGCAAAGAATTCTAAAGGCTACTCTCCTGAGTGGATACAATATATCAAGGGATCGATTGGTCACATTGCACCACACTTCACTATGAAGCGTATGATCGACGACTACATCAGCCGCTTCTATATGCCCGAAGAACGTCGTTTGAGTGCGTTGAAGGCCAACGACTATGCTCTGGCTAAGGAAATTGTTGCTTGGAAAGAGAAAGTTGCTGCTGCTTGGGATGGCATCAAGGTTGAAAAATTTGAGACCAATGGCTCTGTGTCGTCGATATCTGGACAGTCGTATGATGTGGAAGCGGTAATCAATACAAATGGCCTGGGCCGTGGTATTGGCTTGGAATACGTAAGCTATAAAGTTGAAGATGGCCAGGAACGCCTGTTCGAAGTGAAGCCGTTTAAGATTGAAAAGGAGGACGGCGATATGCTTACGTTCAGCTTACATGAAAAGATTCGCGATGCCGGCGTTTACCGCTATGCATTCCGCATTTATCCTAACAATCCAAATCTTCCGCATCGTCAGGATTTCGCCTACGTGCGTTGGATTTAATTGTATGGAACATATATCGCATAATGGAAAAACCGGCTACTTGTTAGTCGGTTTTTTGCATTATGTTTGTAAAGCGAGGAAAAATGCTATACTTTTGTAGTATTATAATCACATCGATATTATATATATTCTATGGTGAAGAAACAAATAACTGATTTTAAGATAGTGGATAATGTGAAGGTTCATAAAAATTATTCGCTACTTATTTTGACTCCGGCTGATGGCTCGGTGCTTCCCGATATGTTGCCCGGTCAATTTGTCCAAATTGAAGTTCCGGATAGTAAAAACACCTTTTTGCGAAGACCTATTTCTGTGAACTACGTAGACGCAGACCGGAATCATCTCTGGCTATTGGTTCGCAATGCGGGAGAGGGGACTCGTCATCTGATTGAAATGTCTACTGGAGAAATCCTAAACATACTGTTGCCGCTGGGAAATGGCTTTTCTATGCCGGATAGTGACGTTGATGGCATATTGCTCATTGGTGGTGGTGTTGGTGTGGCTCCGTTGCTTTATTATGGCCGCAAACTTAAAGATGCAGGCTATGATCCCGAATTTTTGCTTGGAGCCAGAAGTGCTTCCGATGTGTTGGAATTTGATGATTTCAAAAAGATAGGAAATGTCCACGTTTCGACTGAAGATGGCTCTATGGGTGAAAAGGGATTGGTTACAACCCATTCCGTTTTATCAAATAAATTCAGTCATATTTATTGTTGCGGCCCGGCTCCAATGATGAAAGCAGTGGCAAAAGTTGCTACGGCTATGGGCGCCGAATGCGAAGTGTCGCTTGAGAATATGATGGCATGCGGGCTCGGTGCTTGTTTGTGCTGTGTTGAAAAAACGGTTAAAGGCAATGTTTGTGTGTGTACAGAAGGCCCGGTATTTAATGTAAATCAATTGACATGGCAAATTTAAAGGTAAAAATAGGAAATCTCGAGCTTAAAAATCCTGTACTTACGGCTTCGGGTACATTTGGATATGGAGAGGAATTTTCAGATTTCATTGATTTGAATCGTCTTGGCGGATACATCATAAAAGGTACAACAATTAATCATAGGGAGGGCAATCCATATCCGCGTATGGTCGAAACCCCGTCGGGGATGCTTAATGCGGTAGGTTTGCAGAATAAAGGTGTTGATTATTTCCGTGACAATATATATCCGCGTATTTCTACATATGACTCTGAGCTTATCGTTAATGTGTCCGGAGCCACAGTCGATGATTATGTGGCTGTTTGTGAAAAGCTAGCTCCGCTTGATAAAGTAAATGCCATAGAGGTGAACATATCATGCCCGAATGTAAAGCAGGGTGGTATGGCATTCGGCACCACATGTGCTGGCGCGGCTCAGGTTACGGCTGCCGTAAGAAAGGCTTTCCCCGGTACTGTGATAGTGAAGTTGTCGCCAAATGTTACTGATATAACTGAGATTGCAAAAGCCGTTGAAGCCGAAGGCGCTGATGCTGTTTCGTTGATAAATACGCTGATGGGAATGTCTATTGACGTTGAACGTCGACGCCCGTACTTGTCAACATATACTGGAGGGCTTTCCGGGCCTGCTGTGCGCCCTGTGGCAGTGCGTATGGTATGGCAGACTGCAAAGGCTGTAAGTATTCCAGTAGTGGGCCTTGGTGGCATTATGAATGGCCGGGATGCATTAGAGTTTATATTGGCTGGGGCGACTGCGATTGAAGTCGGTACAGCTAACTTTATCGACCCTGCTGTTACGATTAAGATAATAGACTATATCCAGGATTATTGCTCACGTCATAATGTGTCCGATATAAATGACCTGATTGGAGCACTCGAATAGGAGAGGACACCGTTCTAATTTTTTTCGTTCATCCCGAATCTGCCTATTTCTTATGCGGATCCGGGATGAATGATTCAAAGCTATTGTCGCTATAATATACTATTATATTTATTATTTTCTTTGTTTGATTTGTGTTTAAGGTTATAGCCGATTCTTCGGATATATCTGGGGATATTGTGTTGTTCGTTGTGCTTTGAGAGTCAAAATATGTGGCTGACTTTTTATCTGATACAATAATATCTGCATTTTCGTTATCTTTATCTTGAACAATTACGTTCTCTATATCAGCTGATAGTATGTCCATTTCATCGTCAAAAAGGCTATTTTGAGGCTCTGAGATTTTAATATTTCCGTTAATAAGCATATCTCCTTCGCCAAACATCAGCCACATTACGGAAAGTCGAGGATATGCATCGTGTATTTTACTGATAAGTTCATCGCTCACCTTTTTGTTCCTACCGTTAAGCAATTGCGACAGTGTAGGGCGGGGGATTCCACACGAGTCGGCGAATTGAGCTAATGTGACATTTTCGAAGCCGATGTAGTCCTTTAGGCGGGTTACGATATCCATAACGTTTGTAAATTTCTATTTGCAATTCTATGTGCAAATGTAATCAATGTTTTTTGTATTTGCAAATTTACGATACCAAATAATGCGCGATGCAATTGCAAATAGATTTGATTTGCAAATGAAGCATCTATTTGCAAAATTAAAATAGCATTAAAGTGTATATTTAAATAAGCACGTTAAATAGCTGTGGTACAATATGTAGTATTATATAATTGGGGATATTCAAGTGCCAAGACTCTGCCAGGCGCCATAAAGTTAAACTAAGACTTTAATTTTTGGGGATATAATACTGGGTCGTAACAATTTTGTATATACTGTGAATATTTGTTAAGGCTTGTCTTTTGATTTTGTTAACTGTAAATTGCGTTATTTTAAAAACTTAATATTTCAATAGCGCTAACATTTACATAAATATATTCGATGTTTACTGGCTTACTAAAATAAATAATATGTTAATGAATATTTAGAAATGCAATTACTATATGAATAGAACTCATTCCATTTTGTAAACCTATATTTGACCCAATATTTCAAGAAAGTAATTAGACTCTGCGCTAAGAGTCTTTTCGCGAATATAACAAATGAATATTAGGTTACGGTTCGGTTACAATTGTGTGAATTAACAATAATTAACTTTAAGTTGCCGGGCTTACTGAATTTATTTCTATTTACGATAAAAAATGAATCATGACTATTTTAATGTAATAATCTGATATTTAAATTATTGAAGGGCGTAATGGGCTGTTTTGGCTGTTTTAGGTTTTAATTTTAATGATTGAATGTCAATTGATACAGTAAATTCAAACATATGTCATATAAGCAGAACTGACTTTTGAATGCTTTTGGATAACAAAATAAATTATGCGTGCGAACTAAATTTGTGGAGAGCAAGACTTCAATTTTCTGGAGACTCCAAACGCCAAGTTCTACTGAAATGTTCTCGTTATGTTTTATAAATAATATAAAATAGGCTACGTCAAAATAGACGCAGCCTATTTTTCAATTAAAATCCTTATTTTATAATTACTCAAGCATTGAGTATTTGTTTAGTGCGGCGAGCAATATCTGGTATTGATAGACCATATCCATATATTCTTGACGTGCTGACAGGAAGTAATCCATTTCTTGAATGAGGGTTATCAAATTTATTTGACCGCCTTCAAAAGCTTTCTTGAGAAGTTGCATATTATCTTCGCGTTCAAAAGATGGACGATATCGAGCTATTTCGTCCATAAGAATCATAGCATTCTTTCGAGTAGCTCTCATAGTGGCTATTTCATCAATAAGTATTGATTTTTCCTCATTTTCCGAAGACATCACATTATATTGGGCTGCTTTAGTTTTGTGCCTATTTGAAAATAAAGGAAGTGTTACGCCAAATGACAGTATATTGAATCTGTCGCCAAGTTCGTATTCATAGCCATATCCCACGGTGAATCCCGGTAGCCAGCTTCTTTTTACGACTTTTACCATACTTGACGCTGCTGCGGTTGACATTCGATTATAAGCTAAAGACGGAGCGTTTGACTCGATGGTGGTCACATAATAATCGTCGCTATTTATTGTGGCCACTGGATACGAATTGAGTTGCGACAGTATATTGGAACAATCATCGCCTCCATTTAGTGCTGTTAGTGCCTCCATTCGTTCGTTCAGCGTCTGGTTGAATCCATTAAGCTTTCCACTTATTCGGGCCTTTTCGATGTCAAGTTTATTCACGTCAAGCTTAGTCATCTCGCCCTGGTCGAATCCTTTACTCACTATATCGTATAGTTGATTATAGTAGCCAAACAATTCTTCCATCAAGGCAACGTTGCTTTTGACATTTATTATGTCAATTAAGGTTCGCTTTATTTCCACCATTTTATCCAGCTCTATTTGGGCTTGAAGATATCCCATTGCAGATTCCGACTGTCGTATAGCTTCTTTTCGGGCACCATAAATGCCTGGCCAATCGAAGCTTTGCGCAATAGAAAAAGACCACTTGTTGCCTATGTGCTTGCGTCCCCATTGATGTTCGAAGCCAATTTCAGGATCCGATAGATTATTTTCGCTTTTCATGCTTTCCAACTCGCTCATATTTGATAAGCGAGTGGTCTCAACAGCCTTATTGTTGGCTAATATTTGCTTCACCAATACATCAAGGTTGTCAGCTGCTGTAATGGAGTTTGCTGCCAAAATTGTTATTGCAGCAGTTAGATATGATTGGATGTTATTCATTTCTTATTCCTTTCGGTTATGTAATACATTATTGGAACTATGAAAATGTTGAGTACTGTGGATGACAGTAATCCTCCTAAAATCACAATGGCTAAAGGCGACTGTATCTCGTTTCCGGGTTCGCCTCCACGTAAAGCCAGAGGGATAAGAGCTAATGCAGATGTTAGAGCTGTCATTATGATTGGGCTAAGACGATCCGACGCGCCATGTACTATACGAGTCATAAGAGGCTCTCCTTCTTCGCTTAAGTGATTGAATCTAGACATTAGCAACATCCCATTTCGAGTAGTGATGCCCAATAGTGATATGAAGCCTATTATAGCCGGAATATTTAGTTCTCCTGACGTGAACTTCAGTATGAATGCGCCTCCAATCATTGCCAATGGCATGTTCAGCAATATGATAAGCGATTGCTTGGTGTTTTTGAATTCATGATAAAGAAGTATGAAAATCAGGATTAATGCACCGATTGAAGCTATGGCAAGAGTTCGAGATGCTTCAGCCTCGCTTTCAAATTGTCCACCGTAGCTAATGTGGTATCCCTGTGGCAAGGTGATTGTATCGTCGATTTTTTCTTTGATGTCAGTTACTGCTCCTTTTAGGTCTCGATTGTCGACGTTAGCCGATATCACAATCCGACGACTTACATTTTCTCTGTTGATGGTGTTGGGGCCCGTAGTTGACACGACATCGGCAACATAACTGAGGGGGATTTTCCCTTTGTTGCTGTCGATCATAATGTCAGCGATATTGTCGATTCCGGCACGCGACATATCGTCAACCTTGATTGTTATGTCGTAAGGCAGATTTCCATCATAGATTTGTGACACTTCAGTTCCACCGAGCATTATGTCTACAAACCGGACAAAATCGGAATTCGTAATGCCATATTGGGCCATTAGTTTGCGACGTGGACGAATGTCTATTTGCGGACGTTCGATTTGTTGCTCGATGTTCACATCAACGATTCCGTCGATTTTCGAAATATTGTCCTTGATTTTAGAACCGATGGAGTGTAATTTAGACAAATCGTCGCCAAATACTTTAATCGCAATTTGGGCTTCCGTGCCCGATAGCATGGCATCGATTCGATGTGATATAGGTTGGCCTATTTCGATGTTTACGCCAGGGAGTGATGACAGCTTTTTTCGGAGCTCTCTCACCATTTCGTTTCGAGATCGGCCATTGTCCAGACGATATGGTGCTTCTATTTCAGATGTGTTCACTCCCAAAGAATGTTCGTCAAGCTCGGCACGACCGGTTTTTCGTGCCACGGTTATCACTTCTGGTGTCTCCATGATTATTTTTTCGGCCTCACGTCCTACTTTGTCGCTTTCTTCAAGCGATATACCTGGCAGGGTGCTGACATTAATAGTCATCGAACCTTCGTTGAATGGGGGTAAAAAACTTCTACCTAAAGAAAAGAACATACATAGAGCAACAACGAAAAGGGCACTTGTGGCGATTAACACGCCTTTCTTATGGTTAAAGCTTAAGTCGAGGGCTTTGATGTACCATTCTTTCAATACTCTTATCGTACGTGGGTCTTTGTCAAGAGATTTCAGCTTTCGGTCGTTTCCAAGAAGATATACGCATAGAACCGGCGTTAATGTCAAGGCAACGACAGTCGATGCGACAAGGGCTACGATGAATGATATGCCAAGGGGCACCAACATACGGCCTTCTATGCCGTGCAAGAAAAATAGGGGAAGGAAGCTGGCTATGATTATCAAGGACGAATTAAGGATGGGGAAACGCACTTCGCGTGAAGCTTCATAGACTACGTTAATTATTGGCAGACGCTTCGATTGCTCCAAAGAATAGTTATTACGAAGTCGTTTGAACACATTCTCCACATCGACTATTGCGTCGTCGACAAGTGATCCTATGGCTATGGCTATACCCCCAAGACTCATCGTATTGATGGTTAAGCCAAATAGATGTAGGAAAAGCACTGTCACAATTATACTTACAGGCAACGCTATCAATGAAATCAATGTGGTGCGCAAATTCATAAGGAAGAAAAATAACACCACGATTACAAATAACGCACCTTCGAATAAAGCCCACTGGAGATTGGTTATCGATGTGCTTATGAAATCATTCTGTTTGAAGATATTGGTAGATATATTCACGCTTTTTGGCAGTGTCTTGTCAATCTCAATAAGTTCATTTTCGATGCGTTCTGTAAGATCGGCAGTCCCCACCATGGGTTGTTTGGTTATGGTTATCAGCACCGCCGGTTTTGTCTGTTCAGATGCTACTCCTAATTTGGGCGACTTAGGGCCCATTCCCAATGTGGCAATATCTTTTAGCAACACTATTCCAGACTCGTCGCTGCGCACTACGGCATTTCCGATATCTTCTGTTGAGTTGGTCGATAAATCGCCTTTTATAATGTATTCGTTTCCGTATTGATATAGGATTCCTCCAGCAGAATTATTGTTGAGATTTTCAACGGCATCTGATACTTCATTGAGGGTTACGTTGAGATAGCGCATCTTTTCTGGTGACAGTAGAATCTGAAACTCAGCGATGTCTCCGCCAATCACAGTCACCTGGGATACACCTCCCAATGCTAATAGCCGGGGACGTATCGTGCGGTCTGCAATTGACCTTAAATCCATCATTGAAGTTGAGTCCGACGTCAGGCCAATAATCATTATTTCTCCTAATATTGACGATTGTGGCCCTAATGTAGGCGTTTTCACACCGGCAGGCAATTCATCTGCTATCGTACTTAGTTTTTCCGAGACGATCTGTCGGGCTTTATATATGTCTGTGCCCCAATCAAATTCCACCCATACGAC
The DNA here is from genome assembly GCA_964600585.1 of uncultured Bacteroides sp. Classification (GTDB taxonomy): domain Bacteria; phylum Bacteroidota; class Bacteroidia; order Bacteroidales; family Muribaculaceae; genus Paramuribaculum. Next base: position 35,350 of record CAZRJT010000003.1, on the reverse strand, counting down.
CGAGAATCCTGTTGCCGAAGACGAACGCACGCGTCTTACATCGGCAGCTCCGTTTAGAGCTGTCTCAATGGGGAATGTCACGATTTTCTCCACTTCCTCAGGGGCATATCCCGGTGCTTCGGTCATCACCACTACGGTAGGAGCATTAAGGTCGGGAAATATATCGACCTCCGTATTTAAAATTGTTATGGTTCCCCATATCAATAAAAGGGCAGTTGCTATAAGCACCAGCAGCTTATTATGCAACGAATAATGTATTATCTTGTTAAGCATACTCTTATTTTTAGAATTAGTGGTTATGACTGTGTCCTTCGGGCACATTACCGCTACTCTCGGCCAGTTTTACAATTGTGGCTCCTTTTGCAACAATTTGTTCTCCAGGATTGACGCCTGAGAGTATTTCAGCTCTAATTCCGTTATCGGAGCCGATTTTCACAGCTCTTTTTTCATAGCCGTGTTCATCTATTTTGACGTAAACGAACATTTGGCCTTGTTGTTCAGATAGGGCTTCTGACGGGACGGTGATTACATTCTCACGTTTATTGCCCTGAAGACGTATTTCGGCAAATGCCCCCGGAGTAATGGATCCATTGTTGTCGAACGTAAAATATACTGGTATATATCCATTTTGTAGGGTAGATGGATTTTGGCTGTCTGATGTCCTATTGCCTTTCAAATCTTCAGTCGACATCCATGTGTTCATATATACGGTTCTGAAATTTGCTGAATTAAGAGAGGGGAGTAGTGCGTAATATTTTTCAGGTAAATCGGCTCTTAGTGTCAATCTGGCATTTTTTGATACGACTGCAATGGGTTGACCTACATTTACAAATTCGCCCGATTGCACTGAAATAGATGTAATAACGCCAGATATCGGCGAAGTTACACGTCCTGATGCCGCCGCTGAGCTATATGCTGCTTTTGCTGTTTCATAAGCTTGTAAAGCAGCGTTGTATTCGCGAGTAGTCACAATTCCATCGGTATGCAGGGGAGTAATGCGATCCAATTCTCGTTTTGCACCTTCAAGTTGCGCTTTTGCTGCTGTATTTGCGTCACCTCCCGATATATTTGAAGCTGTCACTGTGGCAATAAGCGATCCGGCAGAAACAGAAGAACCAGGGATTATAGAGTTGGTGAGTTTTATGATTCCGGATGTTGGGGCCGATATTACAGCTTGATCGCCGGTACTATTCAAAATTTGACCTGATACATTTATTATTTCATTAAATGTAGAAGGTTCAATAGTTTCTGTGACGACGCCAAATCGCTGTGCCACTTCCGGCTCCAGTACAATTTCATCGATATGGCCTGTCTCTGTAGTCTCGTCATCTTCATCATTATGGTCGTGATCATGATCATGGTCATGACTATGGCTATGTTCAGTGTGATTGTGTGAATGGTTATGGGCTAATTCATTTTGCTCTTTGGCGCATCCAGACAGCATAAGTATATATACCACAGCCAGTGTGGTATAAGCATATTTTTTTATCATATATATTGATTTAAATTAAATAGGTGATGATATTTTATTTAAAGCTTTATTTGTCTTGTTATGCAACGAATGAAGGCGGAGCTCTAAATCCACAAACGCCAATGTGAAACGTGCTAATATATGTGATTGTATTGTGATAATATCTTGATTTTGAATCCGAATGAGTTATCTTATCAGGATTAAATACGTGTTCAATGGCGTTAATCAGGTCGTTATTTTGATGTGAAACGTAGTCAATCGCATATTGTCGCACTTCAAACGGTGCGATATTTAATATACATCCTCGGCTTTGGTGGTCGCATGGATGCTTATGGCTATGGTGGCAATGTGCCGTTTCGAAATCTCCGCTTCCGATTGCAAGCTCAACGTTGTCTGATAAATTTATGAAAATATTGCCCCCGCAATCGTGGTGGTGAAATTGCAATACGGATACGATGGCTATTATAGATATAGTCAAGCATAATTTCATCTTATAAAAGATGTCCTTACATTGCATCCTTTTGAAACGTCTATTATTGATGTGACAAATTTACATATATAATATTTAATTAGCAAAATATTGTGGATTTTGTTGTTGGATATCATCGATACTTGCTTTTCACATAATCACTATTATGTTAAATAGGGATTATGGGGATTCAAAAAAGCTTCAACTGATACGCCACATTAACGACCTCCTATTTCCACATATAAATAAATATAACTAAATTTGCACATAAACAAATATCACCCAAATATAAAATAAGAAATGACAAAAATCGGATCTGTCATGACCCCTGTTGGTCGTAAAGCATTGCTTCTTGGAAGTGGCGAACTCGGTAAAGAAGTAGCCATTGAACTTCAGCGTTATGGCGTTGAAGTCGTGGCTTGCGATAAATATCCCAATGCTCCGGCAATGCAAGTTGCACATAAGAGCTATGTGTTCAATATGTTAGACCCAGATGAACTTCGTAGGGTAATTGAAATGGAGCGGCCCGACCATATAATACCGGAAGTTGAAGCAATTGCCACTCCTGTTCTTAAGGAGTTGGAGGCTAAGGGATATAACGTTACTCCTACTGCTGAGGCAGCGTGGCTTACGATGAATCGCGAGGGTATTCGTCGTCTTGCAGCTGAACAACTTGGACTTCCGACATCTAAATATAAATTTGCATCGAACTATGAAGAATTTAAGGAAGCTGTAAATTCGGTTGGAATACCATGTGTTGTAAAGCCGGTTATGAGTTCGTCAGGCCATGGGCAGAGTGTGATTAAATCTTCGGCCGACATTGACGAATCATGGAAAATAGCGCAGGAAGGGGGACGTGCCGGAGCCGGAAAAGTTATAGTTGAAGGGTTTGTGGATTTTGATTATGAAATTACCCTACTGACAGTTAGGAGTTGTTCGGGTACATGTTACTGCGAACCAATTGGTCACATTCAGATTGACGGTGATTATCGTTATTCCTGGCAACCACAGCCAATGTCGGCAACCGCGCTCGAAAAAGCTCGTGAAATTGCAAAGAAAATCACGGATGCTTTGGGTGGTTATGGTATATTTGGTGTGGAACTGTTTATCAAAGGTGACGAAGTTATATTCAGTGAGGTCTCCCCTCGCCCGCATGATACCGGAATGGTCACTATGATATCGCAGGATTTGAGCGAATTCGGTTTGCATGCACGCGCATTGCTCGGATTACCGGTGCCGGCAATCCGTTTCTATGGGCCATCAGCGTCCAGAGCCATTGTGGTTGAAGGAGATACTGACAAAATAGAGATGGACAACCTTGACGAGGTTTTGGCTGAATCTGGAGTGCAGATGCGCATATTTGGCAAACCTGAAATCAAAGGACATCGTCGTATGGGTGTAATCCTTGCCACTGACGATACTTTGGATGGTGCCCGTGCCAAAGCGGAACGTGCCTATGAAAAATTAAGGGTTAACGTATTGCCACGTTGATAATAAGGATAAGAATACTATTACTCCACCTATACTTTAATGTGGGCCTTGAGTCATAATTCTTCAAGGTCCACATTAAAATATATAGAGGATACTTCAATTCCGATTATGGCTTTGCGATTCCATCATCGGTAGCGCGTTTTTCCATACGAATGATACGCTTTTCAAGTTCAGGATGCGACGAAAAAAGTTGGTTTATCTTATTGCTTTTTTGTGTACTGGCCTCGTCCTGTATACTTTTTAGCCTACGGAACGACATTGACATTGCCCATGGGTTTTTATTGTTTTTCTTTAAAAAGTCATAGCCGTAATCGTCTGCTTCATTTTCCTGTTTCTGAGAATACTTTGAATTAACGAGTGATTCAGTCAGCCCGCCAACCTGTGAGTCGGTTAGTTTGGCCGCCGTGCCGCCGTTTGCTGCAATGCCATCTTTTAATGCCGATGTCAAAAGGGCCGTTTTGAATGCTTTTTTTGAATGCTTCAGGGCAACATGGCCAACTTCATGGCCAATAACGCCCAGGAGTTCGTCGTCAGACATGATATCCATCAGCGACGAAAAAATTCGCACACTGCCATCGGCACAAGCAAATGCATTGACGTCGATAACATCATAAACCTTAAAATTCAAAGGAATTCCGTCTACTTCCGTTAAGCCTTCAGTTAACTTATTAAGACGAATGGTATAAGGGTCGTTTGCATCGCAAACCTTATTGTGTTTGTCCATCCAATCTATGTATTCTTTCACATAATTGCGCATTTGTTCGTCGGTTAGCGTTGCTGCCTGAACGGCTTTCGATGCACCACCTACGGCCTTCTTCAAGTTGAGCTGAGAATATGCATTTGTGATAGAGAACAACAAAGTTAGTAAAACAAAGATTTTTTTAACTGATTTATTCATAATAATAAATATTTGAGATTGGTTTAATATACTTTCTATGCAAATAGAGACCTGAACGCTTCTTCAACCTTTGCGACCTCTGTGAACTTTATCTTAAAACGTGTTGTGTCAATGCCTTTCAGGTTATTTCGAGGTATTATTATTTCCGACATTCCAAGTTTTTCGGCCTCAAGTATGCGCTGTTCAATTCGAGTCACAGGCCTGATTTCACCCGATAAGCCAATTTCACCGGCCATACATACACTTTTAGGTATCACCATATCGACATTCGATGACAAAATGGCACATATCACACCCAAGTCAAGTGCAGGATCATTTACCTTGAGGCCACCGGCTATATTCAGAAACACATCCTTTTGCGCAAGTTTGAATCCCACGCGTTTTTCAAGTACGGCAAGCAGCATATTCATTCGTTTATAATCGAAACCGGTCACGGAGCGTTGAGGTGTTCCATATGCAGCCGTACTGACTAAAGCCTGTATTTCAATAAGGAATGGCCTTATGCCCTCCATAGTTATGCCTATCGAAGTGCCCGATAATCCTTCGTCAGAATGTGACAAAAACATTTCTGATGGATTTGTAACTTCACGGAGTCCACGTCGCCCCATTTCGTATATGCCAAGTTCCGATGTGCTTCCGAACCTATTTTTTATTGAGCGCAAGATACGATACATATAATTACTGTCGCCTTCAAACAGCAAAACGGCGTCTACTATATGTTCCAACACTTTCGGACCAGCTATACTCCCCTCTTTATTAATGTGTCCGATGAGCATCACTGGAACATTGGATTCCTTAGCGTATTTTAGAAGGCGAGCCGAACATTCACGCACCTGGCTTACGCTTCCTGCTGCCGATTCAATATCGTCTGAGGCGATAGTCTGTATAGAATCAACCACAAGCAACTGAGGCTTTATCTCTTCGATGTGTTCAAATATATTATCGAGAGATGTTTCGCAGGCAATATACACGTTATCACTTATTTTACCAATTCTGTCGGCCCGTAGTTTTAGTTGCGATACACTTTCTTCGCCTGAGATATACAATATGCGTCGTGATTTGATTGACAGTATGTTCTGAAGCACTAACGTCGACTTTCCTATGCCGGGCTCTCCACCAATGAGAATCAACGAGCCTGTGACCAGGCCGCCACCTAACACTCGGTTTAGTTCTTGACTTGGCATTGCGATGCGCGATTCATCCTGAATCTGTATTTCCGACACTTTATGCGCTTTCGACTTTACTCCGTTAGTTTTCGATTTTTTGCCAGTGGAGCTGATTCGTTCTTCCACCATAGTGTTCCATCCGCCACATGACGGGCATCGACCTTCCCATTTGGGAGAGTCGGCGCCGCACACCGTGCAATACCACATTGATTTGGTTTTGGCCATAAAATTATCGGTTTAACAATTGCAACGACGTCTGAATTCCGAAAGTGTTATGGCCGTTGCCACTCCAACGTTTAACGATTCGGATGTCTGGTTACCCAATGGAAACGGAGGAATTAAAAGTCGTCGATTGACATATTTAGCAACAGACGACGAAATCCCCTGCCCTTCATTTCCCATTATAATTATGCCCGACGTGGTTAGCGGGGCTTCATATATGTTCTCACCATCAAGAAATGTTCCATATATGGGTATGTCGGCTTTTGCCAAAACTTCAGCAAGCTCGCAATAAAACACATTTACTCGCGATATTGCCCCCATTGTAGCCATAACCGATTTAGGGTTGAAAATGTCTGCCGTATTATAATTACAGATAATGTTGTTGACGCCAAACCAATCGGCCGCCCTCACAATTGTGCCTAAGTTTCCTGGGTCTTGGATCGTGTCGAGTGCCAATGAGAGATGTCCGGAAAATATTTTCATATTAAGCTGTCGTTCGGGTATTTCATAGACGGCTATTACCGGAGCTGGAGTCGACAGCCCCGTCATTCGCTCCATATCGGCTCTTTTCACGATTATTGGTTCGATGGTAAGTGCTATGTCGTTTCCATATTGTTCCCACCATTCCGCTAAGCAGAAGATATATTGAATATTAAATGCATATATGGTGTCCATCACGCATTTAGTGCCCTCTGCTTTGAACATATTCATTTGTCGACGCGATTTTGCCGCATCGAGCGAAGACACCATCTTTCTTAAACTAGCAGTTAATTCCATAATAATCTATGCAAAGATACGATATTTCTACTAAAGGTGTTTCGGAGCGTTCGGATTTTATGTAATTTTGCAGACGGAATTAATAGATAATCGTTCATATGTCACAATTAACTGATGAAATAAGTCGTCGACGTACTTTCGCCATAATTTCGCATCCTGATGCAGGCAAAACCACGCTTACAGAAAAATTGCTGTTATTCGGTGGCGCTATTCATATAGCAGGAGCTGTGAAATCCAATAAAATAAAAAAAACAGCCACCAGCGACTGGATGGAAATCGAAAAGCAACGTGGCATATCAGTGGCTACATCCGTAATGGGGTTTAATTATGGTGACTATAAGATAAATATTCTTGATACACCGGGTCACCAAGACTTTGCGGAAGACACATATCGAACGCTAACTGCAGTTGACAGTGTGATAATAGTGGTCGATGTGGCAAAAGGTGTGGAGCAGCAGACACGTAAGCTAATGGAAGTGTGTCGTATGCGAAACACACCAGTGATAATATTCGTAAATAAGCTTGACCGTGAAGGGCGCGACCCTTTTGAAATCATAGACGAGTTGGAGCAAGAGCTGAAAATATCTGTCCGACCGCTATCATGGCCTATTAATATAGGAGCCAAATTTAAAGGCGTGTATAATATATACGAGCATTCACTTGATTTGTTCACGCCAAATAAACAGCGAGTTTCGGAACGCGTTGAAATTGACAATATTGATAGCCCCTTGATTGATGAAGCCGTTGGCGAAAGCGATGCGGTTAAACTACGCGAGGATATAGAACTGATTGATGGTGTATATCCTGAATTTGACGAAAAAGAATATCTGGATGGGAAAGTGGCTCCAGTATTTTTTGGCTCGGCGCTAAATACGTTTGGAGTAAAAGAATTGCTCGATTGCTTTGTGAAGATAGCACCTGCGCCACGTCCGGTGTCAGCCGAGGAAAGAGTGGTGTCACCGGAAGAAGAAGGTTTTTCCGGATTTGTGTTTAAAATACATGCCAATATGGATCCCAACCATCGCTCGTGTATTGCTTTTGTGAAAGTATGTTCCGGTAAATTTGAGCGTAATGCACCCTACAAACATATACGTAGCGGAAAAGCTATGAAGTTTGCAGCACCGACGGCATTTATGGCTCAGAAAAAAAATATTGTCGACGAGGCATTTCCGGGTGATATTGTAGGCATTCCCGATACTGGAAATTTTAAAATTGGCGATACGCTTACGTCCGGCGAAGAAATCCATTTCAAAGGTTTGCCCAGTTTCTCTCCCGAACAGTTCAAGTATATCGAGAACACAGATCCGATGAAGTCTAAACAATTGGAAAAAGGAATTCAACAGCTTATGGATGAAGGCGTGGCTCAATTATTCGTCAATCAATTTAACGGACGTAAAATAATTGGCACGGTAGGCCAGCTTCAGTTTGAAGTGATTCAGTATCGTCTGCTTCATGAATATGGTGCTCAGTGTCGTTGGGAGCCCATCTCGCTATATAAGGCATGTTGGATAGAGAGTGACGACGAAGAGGCGCTTGCAGCTTTTAAGAAACGAAAACATCAGTTTATGGCAATTGACCGTGAAGGTCGTGACGTATTTTTGGCCGATTCGAACTATGTATTGCAGATGGCCCAAAGCGATTTTCCTAAACTGCGTTTCCATTTCACCTCAGAATTTTAAGTGTTAATTCTGATAAATGTGTACCTTTGTAGAAGTTTATATAGAACCAATCATATTTAATCGACCGTTATAGATGAAAGTATTAAAATTCGGCGGTACTTCGGTAGGAACAGTAGCAAGCCTGCGCAATGTAAAGGCTATTGTAGAGGCATCTACTGAGCCCGTTATAGTCGTAGTTTCGGCACTTGGCGGCATAACCGACCGTTTGATAGCAACAGCCCAGCTTGCTGTCAAAGGAGATGTATCTTATCTTGAATCGTATGCCCAGATTGTTGAGCGGCATAATGATGTGATAGAAGGTATGGTGCCCGAGTGGCATAAACCCGAAGTTAAGACTTTAGTGAATAGTTTGCTTGATGAGCTGGCAAATATATATAGAGGCGTCAGTCTCATTCGAGATTTGTCGCCCCGCTCACTCGATATAATAGTGAGCTATGGTGAACGTTTGTCAAGTACGATAATTAGCCGTATAATAAAAGACGCTAAACTGTACGATTCAAGGGCATTCATCAAAACACTCGACCAGTTTGGCAAACACATTCTCGACAATGATGCAACTCAGCCCCTCATTCATGAAATATTCGACAACAATGACTTTAAAGTGGCATTGGTGCCCGGCTTTATTTCTTCCGATGCCAATGGCGACATAACCAATCTTGGACGAGGCGGAAGTGATTATACGGCAGCAATACTTGCTGCATCGCTCGATGCATCTGTTTTGGAAATCTGGACTGATGTGGATGGTTTTATGACTGCAGATCCCCGTGTTATAAGTAACACATATGTCATAGATCATTTGTCGTTCATCGAAGCGATGGAGTTGTGTAATTTTGGGGCAAAAGTGATATATCCACCGACAATATATCCGGTTTTTCATAAAAACATACCTATCTTAATAAAGAATACGTTTAATCCTTCGGCTCCGGGAACATGTATATCCGAACTTCGACCACCCACAGAAGGTAAGGCTATTAAAGGGATATCATCGATAAACGACACGTGTCTTATAACGGTGTCAGGATTGTGTATGGTGGGTATCATTGGTATAAATGCCAGAATTTTCAATGCATTGGCTCGCAATGGCGTAAGCGTATTCCTCGTTTCGCAGGCATCCAGTGAAAACACCACATCATTTGCCGTGAGAAATGCCGACGCTGAAAGAGCTGTAAATTCACTTAATGACGAATTTTTGGCCGAAATGCAGACCGGCGAAATTAATCCCATTAAAGTTGAGCATGGTTTGGCTACGGTTGCAATTGTTGGCGAGAATATGCGTAATGCCACAGGTGTTGCAGGTCGTCTGTTCAATACGCTCGGACGTAATGGTATAAACGTAAAAGCTTGTGCCCAAGGTGCGTCGGAAACCAATATTTCGTTCGTCATCAATCTTAAGGATGAGCGCAAGGCATTGAATGTAATTCACGATAGTTTTTTTCTCTCTGACACCCAGGTGCTTAACTTGTTTATAGTTGGAATTGGCAACATTGGGTGTCACCTCCTTCAGCAGCTTGCCCACCAACAGGAAACACTCCTGAGCAATAAGGCGCTGAAGCTAAACGTAGTGGGCATTGCCAATTCCAAAAAAGCTATTTTCGACCGTAATGGCATCGATCTTAGCGATTATAAACGCTTGCTTGAAAATTCCGGCCGTATATCGACGCCCGAAGTGATTAAAAATGAAATCATCGGGATGAATATATTTAATTCCGTATTTGTCGACTGTACTTCGAGCGAAGAAATCGCAGGCTTATATTATGACTTGTTGTCTCATAACGTCAATGTGGTGGCTGCTAATAAAATAGCCACTTCGGATGATTATCCCGTTTACGAAGCCTTAAAAAGGATGGCACGTAAAAAAGATGTGAAATTTTTGTTTGAGACAAATGTCGGTGCCGGTCTACCGGTTATCAACACGATTAATAGCCTTATCAATTCCGGAGACACCATTATACAGATTGAAGCGGTCGTTTCGGGTACGTTGAATTTTATATTCAATAAGTTGTCGGCTGATGTGCCATTTAGTAAAGCCGTTGCCCTTGCCAAAGAAGAAGGATATAGCGAACCTGATCCGCGAATTGATTTAAGCGGCAAGGATGTTATCAGGAAACTTGTGATTTTGGCTCGTGAAGCTGAATATAAGCTTGAGCAGTCGGATGTTGAAAAAAATATGTTCCTTCCCGACGAATTGTTCCAAGGGTCGGTTGACGATTTCTTTAAGAACGTAATTAAATTTGACGAATATTTCGAAAAACAAAGGGCCGATGCTGAAAATGCCGGTGAACGGTTCAGGTTTGTCGCCAGGTTGAAGAATGGCAAAGCTGACGTTGGTTTACAGCGTGTCAGTGCATCGCATCCTTTTTATAATCTTGAAGGAACTAATAATGTCATATTGCTTACTACGCAGCGATATAACGAATATCCTATGGTTATAAAGGGCTATGGGGCCGGAGCCGATGTTACGGCAGCTGGAGTATTTGCTGATATAATAAGCATCGCCAACATTCGATAATGTAGTCATAATAACATCATCAAATCCATTGAAATCGATACTGCTTATAGCTGATGGTATGGCCGATGAGCCGCTTTCGGAGCTTGGTGGAATCACACCTCTTATGGCTGCTCATAATCCGGAAATGGATAAATTGGCGGAATTGGGTCAGACCGGCCGACTTAAAACAATTCCTGACGGAATGTACTCCGGAAGTGAAGTTGCCATCCCTACAATCCTGGGCTATGATTTGTATAAATACGAGATTGGGCGTGGTGCGTTTGAAGCTGCCGGCATGGGCATAACATTACGACCTTCCGACATTGCGTTGCGATGTAATTTCGTACACATCAAAAATGGAAAAATATATGATCCTTCAGCCGGTCATATTCCTGATGACATCGCGTGCAAAGCAATACAGCACCTCAATGAATATGCTATGAGTCCAGGAATCGAATTCTATCACAGACAATCGCATTGTAATCTGTTGGTGCTTAGAGATATGTTGGGAAAAGTCACGACAACACCCCCACATACTATTATAGGTCAGGATTTTAAAGCTTTTTTGCCTGAATCAGATGATGTACATACGGCCAAATTTTTATCGGATTTGATATATGGAGCAAATGAATGTTTGTCAAAATTAGATTTTAGCCTTCTATCCGGATATCAACTGGCTATATGGCCATGGGCTGCTGGACGCAATCCATTGATTCCTTGGCCATATGTCGATGTCAATGACGGAAGAGTGATAGCCGGTGTGCCTTTAGTCAGAGGAATAGGTCATTATGCCGGTCTTAGATGCATAGATGTTGATGGAGCTACCGGATACCACGATACAGATTATAAAGCGAAAGCCGATGCAGCCATACGAGCCCTTGATGACGGAGCCGATTTTGTGGTTCTACACATAGAGTCTTGCGACGAAGCAAGTCATGAAGGGAATGTTTCACAAAAGATACAATCGATAGAGAGTATTTCGAAATATATCGTAGCTCCGATTCTCGACTATGCATTGAATTGTGAAGCATCAACTTCAATCGCTCTATTGCCAGACCATCCCACCTCTACCCTCACCCGGTCACATCTTACTGATGCTGTTCCGTTTGTGATATATCGCCCCGGGTGTATAAACGATGACGTCATCACGTTCGATGAAACGAGTGTCGCGGCAGGCTCATATGGCACAATGTATGGCACCAACTTCATTAAGACATTTTTAGCTAATTAGTATATTTTTCACCTATTTGTTTTAGGTTTGGCGTAATAAAAATAATTATCTTTGTTAATTGATAACCAAATGCGTTTTTACGACAAACTGATATGCGATTTTATAGTTCTATCGGAAAAGCTGCTAAAGTCACATTGCGTGAGGCCGTTGTAAATGGTTTGGCTCCTGATGGTGGCTTGTATATGCCTGAGCGTATACCCTCCATACCCAAGGCATTTTTCAATAACATCGACGAAATGTCGCTTGTTGACATTTCCTATGTCGTGGCAAATCTTTGGTTTGGAGAGGATTTAGACTCCGAAATAATCAAAGGGATTGTTAAAAGCGATATGTCATTCGACATTCCATTGATAAATGTCGAAAGCAATAAATATATGCTCGAACTGTTTCATGGCCCTACTTTGTCGTTCAAGGACATAGGAGTAGGATTTATGTCACGGCTTCTATCGCATATTGATGCCGGCAAGCGCACGGATGTTCTGAACATATTAGTCGCAACGTCGGGCGATGCAGGCAATGCGGTGGCCTATGGGTTTATGAACACCCCCAATACGCGAGTGTTCATATTATATCCTAAAGACCGATTGAATAAGTATCAGGATGCGTTGTTTTTTACACCCGAGGCAAAGAATATTGTGCCGGTGGAAGTGCGAGGATCATTTGATGATTGTCAGACACTGGTTAAAAATGCATTCCTTGATTCGGAAATCAAGCAGGAACTCTCACTAACTACGGCTAATTCAATTAATATAGCCCGATTGTTGTCGCAATGTTTCTATTATTTCTGGGCATATGCTCAATTGCGAAGTAAGCAGATCCCGACTGACAATCTGGTGTTCTCAGTCCCGAGTGGTAATTTGGGTAGTCTCACAGCGGGTGTGATATCAAAATTGATGGGACTCCCCATAAAACGTTTTATTGCAGCAAGCAATTCTAACGCAGTGTTCCATGATTATCTATCAACTGGGTTATATGCGCCGCGTCACACAAAAATGACCATGGCTAATGTCCTTGATGTCGGAGACCCGGCCAATTTTACTCGTTTGTATGATTTATACGGTGGTAACTACCATAAAATGAATGCTGATATTTCGAGCGTCACATTCTCCGACGCTGACATCAGAGAAACGATATATACAACCTATACGCGCAATAAATATTTGTGCGATCCGCATGGTGCAATAGCATATCGCGCATTGACTTCGAACCTGCGCCCAGACGAAATAGGTGTTGCACTTGCCACTACGCATCCAGCAAAGTCGGAAGACAAGCTGTTCCCTATGGTTGGAGTTGTTGTCTCTATTCCGCGTCGTGCCGATAAAATTGATCGGATGCGACATGTCGAATCCATTTATCCCAATATGGCATCGTTGAAAAATGTAATTTTAAACAATAAGTAATATAAATTTATGGCAAACAAACGTATATTGAAAAAGCAAATACGCCATATATGTGGCGACTTGGCAGTTGAAGCTGCAATAGCTATCCATATGATTCCGGATATAAATACGGACGTAATGAACGATGTTATAGTTTCAGTAGCTGATTTGCAGAGTAATACGCTTCAAAAGATGTCGTTCTCATTCGATAAGGTAGCGTATGATTTTGATGCACGTGTCGACTACAATAAAGCTAAGTCTGCTTATAATAAAGCTGCATATAAAAAGTTGATTAGGACATTCAACATTTCTGTACGTGAAATAGTTAAAAAGATGAATGAGGCTTTGCCCGAAGCTCAGAAATTAGCTAATAAAGTCGCATTGAACGACTCGGAAAAATAATGAATCTAAGCACACTCATATTAAAGATGGTCGGATGGACTGTGGACATCACAGTCCCCGACTATCCGAAATGCATAATTTGTGTCGCACCACATACCAGTAATTGGGATTTTATATTAGGTAAATTGGCATATTGGTCGGTTAATCGAAATGCCGGCTTTTTGATGAAAGAGGCATGGTTCTTTTTTCCACTCGGAATATTTTTCAGGAAAATCGGTGGGATTCCTGTGCCAAAGAAAAAAGGCTCTTCTCTTGTCGATGCGATAGTGGCAAAATTCAATTCCACATCGAAGATGTCGTTGGCTATTACTCCGGAGGGAACGCGTAGCCGAACCAGTAATTGGCGCCATGGATTTTTGTATATTGCGCTCGAGGCAAATGTGCCTATTGTTCTTGGTGTGCTCGACTATGCGAATAAAAAAATTTCTATTAATGATGAGTTTGTTCCAACCGGAGATGTCGAAAATGATATGCGTGTCATAAAACGCTTTTACCGACCATATACCGGGAAGTATCCCGAAAAATTCAGCACTGAATCTGATTGAGAAATGCCTACACGAAATTTGAAAGTAGCTCTTATTCCACTTGATGTTGTCATAGGCGATAAAAAGCAGAATTTGAAACATCTGATAGGACGTCTTGAAAACATTGCTTGCGATACAGATTTAATTGTATTGCCAGAAGCATTTTCCACCGGATATGTTGCCGACAAGGCATTCCTGATGGAAATGGCAGAGGATAATGACGGCCCTACGATGTCGCAAATTCATGACGTGTGTGAGAAGTATGGATTTGCCATTTGCGGCGGATTTATCGCAACGTCAAATTGCCAATTATATAATCGAGGATTTTTTGTAGAGCCCGGAGGTGAAACCAATTTCTATGACAAGCGCCATCTTTTCAGTATGGGCCACGAAGACCAGCTACTGTCTCAAGGCATGAGCCATTCGCCCATCATACGATTCAGATCGTGGAATATTAAAATGGCTATATGTTACGACATTCGTTTCCCGGTATGGAACCGGAATATAGCAAATCAATATGATGCGCTCATCGTTCCGGCTAATTGGGCTCATAGTCGTCTATATGCTTGGAAACACCTGCTTATGGCTCGAGCCATCGAAAATCAGTCCTATGTATTAGGATGCAATCGTGAAGGTGCTGATGGATATGGGCAGTATGAACGCGGCGATTCTTTTATTTTCAACCATTGGGGGGTTAACGTTGCCGATTATCACGACGACGGGACTATATATGGAGTGCTGGATGCTGATAAAATAACACGCGATAGAGACAAATTTTCACCCTGGCGTGATAGCGACTCATTTGAATTGAGGATGTGACAATAATGCTTCAATCTGTGGTAATATCGGAAGCACATCGTCATTAATGATTCGGAACGTATTTTTGTGGTAGTCTTTTACTTCATATGCCTCTTGCGATTCTATGCGCGCTTTAATGTCCGTCTCCGGCATATTCGACCGCTTAGTCACCCTCTCAATCCTCAAAAACATAGGAGCCATCACGTCCCATACGGCATTTACCATTTTATCGATTCCGCTCTGATATAATATCGCCGTTTCAACGAATATAAGTTCTTTGTCTGAGTTTCGAGTACACCATTTTTGTATGTCGCATTTCACCGACGAGTGTACTATTCGATTTAAATTTTCTAATGCATTCGCGTCATTGAACACGCATTGGGCCAAAATTTTTCGGTCTATATTGCCGTTTATAATTGCGTTGTCGGTTATCTCTGATGCTATTCTGCGCTTTATTTCCTCATTATTGTCCATAAGAGCCTTTGCCCGACTGTCGCAGTCATACACGTCATATCCCAGGCACTTTAACACATCGCACACCACGCTTTTTCCGCTTCCAATGCCACCAGATATTGCAATCAGCTTAGTCGTTGTCATTGGTTCACTTGCTTCTTTTCTATAATGTACTCAACGCTGTCAGGCGACAAGGTTATGTTGCGATAAACATCAGGCACCAATGATAGATTCACTTTTGTCTTGGGCATCAGAATGTTAACATCATCATAGTCCACATAGACTGAAATTGGCAAATCCTCATTGAATGCACTCATCGGAACCAAATATGAAACTTCTACACTCGAAGGGAATGTAATCATTCCTGTTCCCGGCGGCAAATTGGTTATTTCTATGTCCACCTTACGTCTCTGGGATATCAGCGGCTCTACCGGAACTGTAATGGTAACCCTATCCGGTATAAGTCTGGCTCCGGGAATTGACTTAAGACGCACCTCATAACGTGTCGTATCCTTTAGTCCGGATTTAATTATCGGTTCTGTCTCAACATATTTGAGCGAATGTGGAATATCTTGAATTGAATATACGCTGATTGAATCTACGTTAGCCCGCAGTGGACCGCTTATTATGCATTGCAGATTAGGATGAATGTCAGCGCGTATTTTTAAAGGAATTTTCACTCCGGGCATCGATGTGAAATGCGACACCAATGAATCCGGTTTTGTAGACAAAATTTGCACTCCCTGTCCGAAATAGTCTCTAAGTTTATCGTCAATTTTAATTTTCGAAATCGACAGTACATTGTCTTTATTGCGATTATTTTGGAAGTTCACGCGCATCACAGGCATTTTACCCCATGAAAATCTGAACAATTGTGATCCTTTGCCCTGCACTGATGCACTGATTGTTGTCGGTATGGGAGTTATGAGGGTGACGGAGTCAGGTAAATCTTCAAGTTCAATCGGCACCTCAAAGCTTCGTTGCACTTCTGTGTCAAGAGACAGAAACAACCAAAACACAAATGCCACACAAACACACATTAGGTATAGCAACACGTCTTTGCCTTTTGATGAATGCAAAGAGTTGTTTACAATTGCAATAAGTTCGCTAAACCGTTTTTGCATATATGTGGTTTGTTATTTGCCGAAATCATCCGAGCTGAAGCAAAACTACCTCTCTTCAGCACGGATGATGTGATGGTGGATTTTCTGATTATTTAGATTCTTCGATCTTATTGTTCTGATCGTTGAGCACGTCGGCGGCTGAAGGATAAACAGAATTCTTATCGATATTAATCATAACATTGCTGCTTATCTCGAGAACTATGACGTTTTCTTTGATTTTACGAACTTTTCCATATATGCCTCCGGCACTGACAACGCTGTCGCCAACTTTTATGCCTTCGCGGAATTTACGGATTTCTTTCTGTTTCTTTTGCTGAGGGCGGATCATGAAGAAGTAGAATATGGCTATGATTAGCACTATCATACCCAGGTTCATAATACCGGAACCTTCCGCTCCGCCAGCCTGAAGAGTTATTAAATTGTACATCATTGTAATTGGTTATTTGTTTTGGTTAATAATTCAATCCTTTAAAAGCAATTGCTCGCTTTTCAAATAGTTAATAATGGAATACATAATTCCATTTATGAATTGTCCGCTGCGCGGTGTGCTGTATGCATTTGCTATTTCAATATATTCGTTCACAGTCACCGGAATTGGAATTGTGGGGAAATTAAGCAGCTCGGCAATGGCCGTTATCATTATCACGATATCCATAAATGCTAGGCGTTCAGGATCCCACTGCTCATTAATAAAGCGGTCGATATATCCTCTGTACGTCTCACGATTATTTATGGCGTCGAGGAACAACTTAGGTCCGAAACGAGCATCCTCTTCATCCTTGAACTGTGGAAGCAATCTCACGGGTTCTTTCTGACCAGAGCTTATCCGCTTGATGCTTTTAAGCACGAATGTTCCTACAATCTGCAAATCATCATTCCAATATACAGATTTCGATTCCAGCACTTCGGCGAGTTCGTCTGACGGCAAAATGATGTTTTTATATACCGAACGCCAGAAATCGCAATCAATCTCATAGCTGGTTTCTTCGCGAGCCATATATTCGGCATACAATTCCGAATTCAATATCTTGTTAAGAATCGACTTGAGAAATGTATCGTCAGCGTCCCATGATATGGGATTGTCCTTTAAATACGCCTGCATATCTTCAGATTCGGCTAATACACGAGGTAAAGCGTTATCTATAAATCGCGTGTTAGGATTCAAGTCTTCCGGAGTCGGCAGATGTTTATGCTTGGCTGCGTCCAGTCGCATTTCCTGCATATGAGTCAGTTCAATTGAAAGCAGCAATAGTGCGTAATATAGCTCATAGGCCTTATTTAGCGATTTATCCAGCGAATTGCGTGCTTCATTGAGCAATGTCCGGTTATCGCAATAGCTTTCAAGTGTGCCTACGACCATTTTAATGCCATTCTCGAATCCAAGATTGGTGAAATCCGGATTTTTACGTGCTTCTTCTATGAATACCTTGTTCTTTGCAATGATGGTTTGAAGCACGACATTCCAGAATGACATGTCTTTTTGTATATCCGTTTCTTTTTGATGGATATAACTGCGATATATCGACGATTTTATTATTTCATCATATACTGGGCGGAGAGCCTTGTCGAATGCCTCTATGCGGTTGGCGTTATTTAATATGATCGAACGCATCTGGTCGTCCACGTTTAAGGCTCTTGAGATGCGATTTCCCGAAAGATATCGATTGTCTTCAACCTGCAAATTCGATGTCGACGCCATCACCTTATATCCCGAAAGGCGCAGGATGAGTATCAGAAGGTCACTATAAAGCGTGTACGCATATTTTTTATCTCGAGATGGGTTTTCAGGAGCAGCCTCTATTTTAAACTCACTCTGGGTCAACAGATAGGAATATAGCATCTGTACGACCTTAATTCTGATTAAAACACGATTTATCATGACTTTAATGTTCTACTTTTATTAATTACAGTGCAAAGTTACGTAAAATGCAATTATCTCCATTATCATATACCGAAAAAAATCATTCCGACATATGGTTGAAGCCTTGTGCCTTCAACGCTATTTCCGTGTCGTCACGTGTAATCATTGCACACCCTAAATCAGGACGGGTCATATGGCCAATCACTTTCACTCCTTCCATTTTACTCACCTTCTCATGGCAATGGAGTGGCACGGTAAACAGCAGTTCATAATCTTCGCCACCGTTCAATGCCGCTGTAACAAGATTCATTCCAAGTTCTTCAGCCATTACGGCGGTCTGATAATCAATCGGAATCCGATCTTCATATATCCTGCAACCCGTATTGCTTTCTTTGCACAGATGCAGCAATTCCGACGACAATCCGTCGCTGATGTCAATCATCGAAGTTGGTGTTATTCCTTCTTCGTTTAATTTCTTTATTATGTCGCGTCGAGCTTCAGGTTTAAGTTGGCGCTCTACGAGATACTCCTTGCCTTCGAATTTAGGAATAAAATCCTTTTGGCCTGCCGAAGCCACTTTCTCTCGCTCTAACAATTGAAGTCCCATATATGCCGCGCCCAAGTCACCCGATACACATATCAAATCCGTGTCTTTGGCTCCGTTTCTGTAAACCACCGAATCTTTAGTAGCATCGCCAATGCAGGTTATGCTTATCACAAGTCCCGAACGCGATGCTGTCGTATCTCCGCCTACGATGTCGACTCCGTATATTTCGCAGGCTAATCTTATGCCTGAGTATAGGGCTTCGATATGTTCTACTGTGAAACGGGTGGATATGCCTAATGAAACGGTGATTTGCCTCGGAGTGCCATTCATAGCATATATGTCCGAAAAATTCACGATAGCCGCTTTGTAACCCAGATGTTTTAGTGGCACATATGTTAAATCGAAATGCACCCCTTCTAAAAGCATATCAGTAGTAACGAGTATTTCATTCTCCGGATATGACATCACTGCGCAATCGTCGCCTACGCCCTTCCTGGTGGATGTGTTGTATATAGGTAGGTCTTTGGTAATTCGGTCTATGAGTCCGAATTCGCCCAATTTCGAAATTTCAGTTTGAGTTTCCATAAGTGGTTATCTATTTTAATGAACTTACCAGTTCACTTATTATTTCCATCATTTTAGGTTGTGCCGTTTCAGCAGCTTTCTGCACTTCTTCGTGCGTAGGCACATCGGTTATATCCTTACCGCCTAAATCAGTTATGACCGACAAGCCAAAGACTCTCATGCCGGAATGATTGGCGACTATCACTTCTGGTACAGTCGACATGCCCACGGCATCACCGCCGATTATTCGGAAATATTCATATTCAGCCGGAGTTTCGAATGTAGGGCCTGCGACACCAACATATACGCCATGCATTGTTCGAATGCCCTTTTCCGCTGCTATTTCATCGGCTTTGCTGATTAACTCTTTGTCATAAGCCTCAGTCATTGCCGGAAAGCGGGGGCCGAGTTCCTCGTAATTTTTGCCTCGTAATGGATTTTCCGGAAATAGGTTTATGTGGTCGGTGATAATCATTATATCCCCCACCCTGAATTCTTTGTTCATTCCGCCAGCCGCATTGCTTACAAGCAAATTTTTCACGCCAAGGGCTTTCATCACTCTTACAGGAAAAGTCACCTGTTTCATATCGTATCCCTCGTAATAATGAAAACGGCCTTGCATTGCCATTACGGATGTATTGCCTAATGTACCGAATATCAGATTTCCACTATGCCCTTCTACGGTCGATAAAGGAAAGTTTGGAATTTCAGCATAGGGTATGAATCGCTTATTTTCAATGTGTTCCACCAAAGCCCCCAATCCGGTTCCCAGTATGATAGCGGTGTCCGGCAATGTTCCGATGACTTTTGTTCTGATATAATCGGCTGTCTGATTTATTTTTTTTAACATAGGTTTATCTCAATATGATTGATTCTTTTAAAACAAAACTAATTCGAATCAAGTTTCATCGACTTCGCTCGGTGTTATCGGAGAGTAGCTTTTTTTGCCTTAATGCACCGATTGACGATGTCGATTATTGATTCGTCATTCTGCATCATAAATTCGACTTCAATTGGCAGGTAAAATACCTTTGAGCGTAATTGGTGCGGAAAATACGGATTGTTGGCCAGCTTTACGGCATCTTTTTCGGTAGTAATCACATATTTATGTATGCCTTTCATAGAATCGAACTTTTGGATAATTGATTCCATGTCCGAAGCTGTGAAATTGTGGTGATCCGCAAAATGTTTTATTTTCACTTTAGCCTCGAATTTACGTAAATATCTGACGAATGGACGTGGATTAGCCACTCCTACAATGGCAAGCAGTGTGTCATTCGGTGTCAAATGCGATAATTTAGGCGTTGGTGCCAAAACCGCTTGATCCGGAAATAATGGCATTAGTGGCAGGTACGTATATCGTGAAAATAGCAGTTTCTGATATGGATACAAATTCAGATTTTCTTTAAATAGCCTGAACTCCATTGGCTTCATATCGTCCGGACATTTCGTCACCACCACTACGTCGGCTCGGTCTATGGCCGACATTGGCTCTCTAAGACGACCGTATGGAAGCAGGCTGTCGGAATACAATGGATGATTATATTCTGTTAGAACCATTGACAGCCATGGCTTCACATATCTATGCTGGAATGCATCGTCAAGGATTATCAAATTTATCGCAGGATTCGATTCAAGCATTTTTTCTATGCCTTTCACTCGATTCTCGCATACAGCAACTGTCACGCCGTCGTGTCCGAATTTTCGGAATATCTGATACGATTCGTCGCCGATATCTTCCGGGCGCGAATGCGACGACGCAAGCACAAAACCTTTAGTACGTCGTTTATACCCCCTACTGAGTACACCGATTTTATATGAGTGCCGTAGATGGTCAACTAAATATTCCGTATGGGGGGTCTTTCCAGCTCCTCCCATCGATAAATTTCCCACAACAATAATTGGAATTTCAAATTCCTTCTGCTTCAAAAAACCTTTATCGAACATGGCGTTTCGCACAGCAATCACGCATCCATATATCTTCGATATAGGGAATAGCAACAGCAGCGACAGTAGTTTATTCCTTTTAGCCATAATTCGTTCGGGCAGGCTCGATTATTTTAGTGTTTATTTTATTTCGATATAATCCATCCTACATTGTATGGGATCCATAGTTTCTATGCTTTTCAGCATATTATAATATTGTGTTGCCTCGCCGAGTTCATCTTCAACAATCTTCATTTTTACAGTTCGGCCAAGCTCCACAATCTCTTGCCACCACTTATATTTAATCTGAGGATATTCCTTTACCTCATATTTGTCAATCAGTTCAAGTTCCGATGCCATATCTGCTATTGCCAGCTCCAGGCCGCCTAATTTATCAACAAGCCCAATCTGTGAAGCTGATACGCCATCCCACACACGACCCTCTGCAATGGCCTTTATCGAATCCACCGGAACGTCACGGCCTTCAGCGCATCGCGACACGAAAAGTTCATATCCACGGTTTACATACGCTTGCATTGCTGCCATTTGAGCGGCCGACATCGGTTCGGTAAATGACGGTAATTTACCTTTGTTGGTGGCCACGGTTGCAGTAGATATGCCTATTTTGTCATTTAATAGTTTTTGCGCATTGGGAATCATTCCGAAGATGCCTATCGAACCGGTGAGCGTTACGGGCTCAGCGTATATTCTGTCAGCACCGCATGATATGTAGTAGCCTCCCGAAGCGGCTACGTCTCCCATTGACACATAAAATGGTTTTCCTGTCACCGACTTGAACTGTTCGAGGGCTTCCCATATTTGTTCAGATGCGAATGCACTTCCGCCACCTGAATTCACTCGCAATATCAGTCCGTCGATGTCGTCATCATCCATCAGCTCAAGAATCTGCGGCACCAGTCGGTCTGATGCTATGCCGTCATCTCCCGACTCAGTGATATCGCCAACGGCATAGAGCACTGCAATCACACCTTTTTTACCTGATTTTTTATTGATTGCGTTACGTGTCGAATAATAGGCACCGAAGTCCACGAAACGGGGCTCGTCGCATCCGGTTTTTTCAGCCATAATATCTTCCATTTCACGGCGATATACTGTGCGGTCGATTATATGATTTTCAATATAATAATCCACTGGTTGCGTATAGGTGTATCCATCGGCCCATTCGTTCACTTGTTCTATGCTTACATTTCGGCCAGTTGATATTGTCTGGCAAATCTGTTGCCAGATATTGCCAAGATAGTGCATCTGCTGCTCTTTGTTGGCCTCACTCATTTTGTCTAAAATGAATGGTTCTACGGCACTCTTGTAAGTGCCAACCTTCACTACTTGCACTTCCACTCCTATTTTCTCCAATAGATTTTTAAAATACATGGTTGTCGAAGCTAAACCGTGTACATCCACCATACCTATTGGATTGAGGAATATGCTGTCGGCAGCGCATGCTACATAATAATCGCCTTGGTCTATATTATCTGAATAAGCATAAATCCATTTGCCGCTCTGTTTGAATTTGTCCAATGCATTTATGATGGCCTGGCGTTGAGCTAATCCGGCCGATGCTCCATTTAAGTCCAGATAAATTCCTTCGATATCGTTATCGTCGGTAGCTATGTTGATAGCTTCAATCAATTCGTTTAGAGCAATATTTTCTTCACCCATACCATACAATTCCTTCATCACATCGGTCGGAGTCGATCGATCTGTCACATTTCCTTTTAGATTTATTCGTAGGATGCTATGTGATTTTATATCTGTGGTCGAATCTGTTCCTGATGAGAGCATTGCGATTCCGGCAACCATCATTATTGAAAGGATCATCAACAATATTATCGAAACCCATATTCCGGCTATTGCGCCGAGAAAACTCATAAAAAATTGTTTCATTTTAGTTTTAATTTAATGTTAAAACGTAATTCTCCGTGTACGTGAATTTTACAAAATTAATACAATATTATGGATATATCAAAAAAAAACCGATTTTACAAGTAAAAATCGCGCACGATTATACGTAAATTTATGCTATTCAATCTTTTGACGCTTAATCTTCCCATTCGGTGTACGTGCTATTTCACTCACGTACATAATATCTTTGGGAGTTTTAGGGCCAAGAATCTCTTTCATTTTTTCTAATAAATCAGAGGCGTTACGTCGTGTCCGGTATATATCCGACATCACCAATATCGCTTCGGCACCCCATTTCTCGCTACGACGCGATGTGACATAAAAATCCTGATGCCCCATTAAATGCGCAATGTCTTTCTCCACTTCTTCTGGATTGATTTTTAGTCCACCGGAATTTATTATGTTGTCATATCTTCCGATCCATCTGAAACTGACCGAGTCTCTGAGTTCGACGATGTCATTCGTGTGCCACTCTTCGACATCGGCTCCTTTGCGATATATTATCAGTCTGCTTTCGTCGTCGCAGGCAAATTTCACTCCAGGCAAAGCTGTGAATAATGTCTCATTCTCAGATATCGACCTCAATGCCACATGGCTACACGTCTCCGTCATCCCATATGTGGCATATACGTTGGCATCCATAGCCATCAGCCTGTTCTCCTGTGCCGAATCTAGAGGGGCACCACCTACAATCACATTCTTCAGCTTAATCCTTGACGAAGATTCGATCAATCCGTCAATTTGCGAAGGGACGATAGGCACAAGGTCTATCTTACTACCATTAGGCACGCTACGTAATGGCATATTCGACGGCGCTTCCAGAATTAACCGTGCATTTGACTCGATTGCTCTGACCACCATCATTTTACCTGCGATATAATCACATGATAGTGGAGAAAATAAAGTCGACTGACTATCAATTGCGAAAAAATCATTTGTCGAACTAGCCGAAGCTCGCATGTCGGCCTTAGACAACTCTATTGTTTTCGGTTTTCCTGTCGACCCAGATGTACGTGCTATTATGAACGATGATGCCGAAAAAAATTCATTTAAGAATTTTTCGGCATCGTCTGTCATACCTGTTATTCGGGAATAATCCATTTCAAATCAGGGATAACCCATTTTTTACCGGGATTATACATCAACACCTCCCCTATTTGTTCGATTGGAGATTCGATGTTATTGCTATATAGATTGCCGGTTCCAAGACCTTGTGGCATTTTGACATTTAATGTCGACACCCATTGGGCAATTGAATTAAGTCCGATGTTCGATTCAAGTGCCGAAGTCACCCACCATCTTATTCCCAACATATTGGCACAATCTATCCAGTATTTTGCACCTGAAATGCCGCCGCATAGCGATGGCTTCAGCACTATGTACTGTGGCGATATCTCTTGTAGCATATTTCGCATTCCGTCAATGCTTGACACTCCGATGAGTTCTTCGTCAAGTGCTATCGCGATAGGCGATTTTCGGCAAATTTCAGCCATTTCGACCCATTGTCCGGCTGCAATTGGCTGTTCGATTGAATGAATGTCATATTTTGATATTCGCTCGAGTTTCGACATCGCGTCGTCAGCGCTGAAAGCGCCATTTGCATCCAGACGTATTTCAAGCTTCCCGCTATCATAATTTCGGCGTATTCGAGATATGAGCTCTACTTCCTGTTCAAAATCGCAAGCTCCGATTTTGAGCTTTAGACATCTGAAACCTTTGTCTATTTTCTCCTTGACGCGTTGGGCCATCTCGTCAATGGTTCCCATCCACACAAGTCCGTTGATCGCTATCGAACTGTCTCCACGACTCCATTTTGATGGGAATGGCGTATGGTGGCATCCATTTTTGAGATCGAGCAGTGCTGTTTCGTATCCGAACTTAAGCGATGATAGGCCAGAAATGTCCACCAATGATCCATCATTGATGCTACGGCACAGATCACGGAGTTTTGATTCGTATTCATCGTTGTCTTCCGCACTTAAACCTCTGAATATAGAGCACTCGCCAATTCCATATTTATCGGGCTGTCCTTCATCCCACACCTTCAGGAAGTATGTTTCCTTCTCAGTCATGACATTGCGCGAGGTCACGGCCGGTGACTTGAATTTCAGGTCATATCTACAATAAGCAGCTCTTAGCATAATCTATGATGCGTGGTTATTGATATTAATCCTCCATTTTTCATTAACCGGGGAATTTCTGGAATTGGTCGAAGTCGGGTGTGCGCTTTTCAAGAAATGCATTTTTGCCTTCTTGGGCTTCGGCCATCAGATAATACATCAATGTGGCATCTCCGGCAAATTCCATTAACCCTCGTTGCCCGTCGAGTTCGGCGTTCAGGCCACGTTTTATCATCCTTATAGCCATAGGGCTACGGGTCAATATCGTCTCACACCATTCAACCGTTTCATCCTCAAGGCGCTCAAAAGGCACTACCTTGTTCACCATTCCCATGGTTTCAGCCTCGGCAGCTGTATATTGCTTACACAAAAACCATATCTCGCGGGCCTTTTTCTGGCCTACGCATCTTGCCAGATACGACGATCCGAATCCGGCGTCGAAGCTTCCCACTTTGGGGCCCGTTTGACCGAAGCGGGCATTTTCCGAAGCGATTGTCAAGTCGCACACCACCTGAAGCACATTGCCGCCGCCTATTGCATAACCGTTCACCATTGCTATCACCGGTTTTGGCAAAGAACGTATGGCCTTATGCAAGTCGAGCACATTCAGGCGAGGGGTGCCATTTTCGTCGATATATCCGCCTATGCCCTTTACGTTTTGATCTCCTCCCGAACAAAATGCCTTGTCTCCGGCACCTGTCAATATCACTACGCCAATCTCTCCCGATTCACGGCAATAAGCCATTGCGTCCAGCATTTCTCGGTTGGTCTGAGGACGGAAGGCATTATACACCTTCGGCCTGTTTATCGTTATTTTAGCTATTTTGCCATATTTTTCAAACAATATGTCCTCATATTCCTTGATGGGGGTCCAGATTCGTTCCATTATTATTCTGTCTTTTAAACTGATTTAATATCTTATGTCTTTTGAAATAATCTCTTAATATGTCGGCGCTTTCTACTGCCGGTGTTTTCACTGCCAATATGGCTGGTTGGCGGTTCTCTTCGGCAAATTTTTTAAATTCGCTGCGCAATGACGCTTCGTCTGAAGCCTCGAAATACCGGAATCCATATCCGTCCGCCAATTGTCTTAAAGGAATGTCCACGCCAATGGCGAAAAAATCTTCAAGTTCCGGCAGATCTGAAGTTGAGTTTATGAATCGGAATATTCCGCCGCCGCCGTTGAGCATCACCACCATCTTGAATCGTGGGCTGATCCATTTACATGCAAGGGCTCCGATGTCATATTGGGCGCTCATATCACCAGTTATGAGCAATGTAGGTGCAGATGTATACACCATCGATGCTCCTATGGCAGTCGATGTACAGCCATCAATGCCGCTCACGCCTCTGTTGCAATCGCATCTATGTATGTGGTTTAGATTAAACAATTGCGCATATCTTATTGGCGTTCCGTTCGATAATTGCAAGTTCCACCTACGAGGCACCATTGGCATCATTGTGGCGAATGCCTTAAGGTCCGACCATCCGGAACGGGCCATGTATGCTTTATGTGTCGAGTCGGCCCGGTCGGCTATCAGTCGCCACCGTTCGACGTATTCATCGTCGAGGTGCAATGGATGTATGGCCGAAGCCAATTGAGACATAAAAATGCCTGCATCCATTTCGATTCTAAGCGTCAACGACTTGAAGCAGTCCACTGTCGTATGGCACACCCCTACGTGCCAATGCTCTTTCGGTTTGTGGTCGCGTATGTAACGTTTTACGAATCTCGAAACCAACGCGCCGCCAAGCGTTATCACTATGTCGGGCGTTAACTCCGCCTGTTCGGTCTCGGTCATTGCGCTTAGAGTGGTGTCGATACGCGTTATGAAGTTTGGCGAATGCAGATTCGAAATCGATTCCGACATAACTACCGCACTCGATGTGTTGGCGATTCGCGTCAAAGCTTTGTTAAGACGTTGGTCAGGTTCATGGAATCCGGCCACGATCATCACCTTTTTCCCTTCGAGCCTACGTCCGATGGCACGTGCGTTGCTTACGCTTAATAGTTCGCTGGGCATGACGGTGTCAATCTTACGCGTGGTCAAGTCTCTATCCGTTTCTGCAAATCCATTCAACGGTTCGTCAAGTTGTATGTTGATATGGACCGGAGCCTTCCTTCCGGTTGTGGCCGAGAGGATGGCGTCATTTATCATCCTGTTTGCATACCATATGTTATTGGGGGTATCTATGTCAGGAATGTCATATGAATTTTTCACATAATTTCCCAGTGCCTCTGATTGCCTGATAGTCTGTGAATCGTCCTGGTCAATCCATTCACGTGGACGATCGGCCGAAATCACGATGAGCGGCAATCGACGGTAATATGCTTCCGACACGGCTGGAGCATAGTTGAGCAATGCCGACCCCGAAGTACATACCACAGCTACTGGCCGGTCACTTTGCGATGCTATGCCCACGCCCACAAATCCGGCACTTCGTTCATCGATAACCGTTATTAGCTGAAATTTTTCCAATCTCACCAGACCAACTATGATTGGTGCGTTACGCGACCCTGGCGACACTACAATATGACGCACTCCATACTCATATAATAATGAGGCCAACTCCCGGCACACTGGCTTGTCTGTTGTCGATATTTTCATTTGTATTGAATTCCAATACAAACTTACAAAAGTTTTTCCTTCTATACGCATTTTTTCTCGTTTTTAAATCTAAAAATGCGCAATTCATATTGTGTTCATAAATTGTTGACAAAAAAGAGTCCTGTTTGACGTTAATGATGTAACTTTGTGGTTCCGATTTTGCATTTTGTCTCTCAGCTTCATCCGGATTTTCGACCGATTGCTTCTGCCTGCAAGATGACATCAGATTTCTACTTTCACCACTGTCGATTTTGCAAAGTTATCCAAAACGACTAAATATAACACTGATTATTAGTTGTTTGTGTTTTTGTGTATATGCAAAAGTTTTCCAAAAATAAAAATTTCTCAAAAAATATATCGTTTTTTCTTTGCCGAGTCTGGTAATATGTGTAGCTTTGCATCCGTAAAAAATCAAACTCTCGACAAACCAAATAAACTCAGATTTCTTTCACGATGATACAAACAGTGATTAAACGCGACGGACGCGTAGTGGGCTATAACGAAGAAAAGATCAAAGCCGCCATCCGCAAAGCTATGCTGCAGACCGAGATGGGTGAAGATGAAGCTCTGATACACAAAATCGCCGACCGCATAGGAGTCACCGGCAACGACCGAATGAGCGTAGAGGAGATTCAGGATCGCGTTGAGCTCGAACTAATGAACAGTCCGCGAAAAGAAGTGGCCAAGCGTTACATTGCTTACCGCGACCAGCGGAGCATAGCACGCCGCGCAAAAACACGCGATATGTTCTTGGAAATCATCGAAGCAAAAAGCAACGACATCACTCGCGAAAACGCAAATATGAACACCGACTCCCCTGCCGGCATGATGATGAAATTCGCAAGTGAGACGACAAAACCTTTCGTTGACGACTATCTGCTGTCGCCCGAAGCCCGCGAAGCCGTCAGAAATGGCTACCTTCACATACACGACAAAGACTATTACCCGACAAAAAGTCTCACATGCGTTCAGCATCCTCTCGACCGCATCCTGAAATACGGCTTTTCTGCAGGACACGGCGAATCGCGTCCGGCAAAACGCATCGAGACCGCAAGCATCATTAGCTGCATATCTCTCGAAACGGCTCAGAACGAGATGCACGGTGGACAAGCCATCCCCGCATTCGACTTCTATCTCGCGCCATTCGTCCGCTACTCGTTCATCGAGGAAGTAAAAAACATCGAGAAATTCACCTCCACCGACTATTCCCATCTTTATAATAAAGAGCTCGACGACTTTATTGCGGCCGATCTCGACGGATTGCAAGGCGAAGAACGCATACTCCAGCACGCCATAAACAAGACTGTCGAACGCGTCCACCAATCGATGGAAGCATTCATCCACAACATGAACACCATCCACTCACGTGGCGGCAACCAGGTTGTGTTCAGCTCGATTAACTACGGCACCGACACATCGGCCGAAGGACGATGCATCATTCGCGAACTACTTAAGTCCACATATAGTGGAGTCGGAAATGGTGCAACGGCCATATTCCCGATCCAGATTTGGAAGAAAAAACGTGGCGTAAGCTATCTGCCGACCGACCGAAATTACGACCTCTACAAGCTCGCTTGCAAAGTCACGGCACGTCGTTTCTTCCCCAACTTCGTCAACCTCGACGCCACATTCAATTTTCATGAAAAATGGAATGCCGACGACCCACTGCGCTATAACTATGAAGTAGCCACTATGGGATGCCGCACACGCGTTTTCGAGAATCGTTATGGCGAAAAAACATCCATCGGCCGAGGCAACCTCAGCTTCTCAACCATCAACATTGTCCGCATGGCCATTGAATGCATGGCTATAAAGGATCGAAATGAACGCATCGAACGCTTCTTCTCTAAGCTCGACCACATTCTTGAAGTCACGGCCCGACAGCTGTGCGACCGTTACAACTTCCAGAAAACCGCCCTTGCCAAGCAATTCCCACTCCTTATGTCGCGACTGTGGAATGGTAGCCAGGAGCTTTCCGGAAATCAGACCATCGAAAGCGTCATAAACCAAGGTACACTCGGCATCGGATTCATCGGATTGGCTGAATGTCTGGTGGCCTTAATCGGCAAGCATCATGGCGAAAGCGACGAAGCACAGGCTCTTGGTCTGCGCATCGTATCACATATGCGCAGCAAAGCAAATGAATTCTCCGAACGCTACGCCCACAACTTCTCGATTCTTGCCACTCCCGCCGAAGGCCTATCCGGCAAATTCACCTCGAAAGACCGTAAAAGTTTCGGCATACTCCCCGGCATAACCGACAAAATCTACTATACCAACTCCAACCATGTGCCGGTATATTACCACTGCTCCCCTCGCCATAAGGCCCAAATCGAAGCTCCTTATCACGACCTCACTCGCGGTGGGCATATATTCTACGTCGAAATCGATGGCGACGCAACGCACAATCCCGAAGCCATCTCTCAGATTGTTGATTTGATGGATCAGTACAACATCGGCTATTGCTCAGTCAACCACAATCGTAACCGCTGTATGGAGTGTGGTCACGAAGATGCCGCCGAAAACCTCGACTCATGCCCCAAATGCGCCAGCACGAACATCGACAAGCTCCAACGCATCACCGGATATCTCGTTGGAACAACCGATCGTTGGAACAACGCCAAACTCGCCGAACTCAACGACCGCATAGTCCATAAATGAGGCAGACACTCAGAATACTCGATATAGTCGACGGCACTACGGTGGATGGTCCGGGATTCCGGACCTCCATCTATTTTGCCGGATGCTCCCACCGCTGTGTCGGGTGCCATAACCCACAGTCTTGGGACGCTTCCGGTGGCACTGAATTCACCATCGACGCCCTGATGGAACGCATTATCCGAAATGACTTCGACGTCACATTTTCTGGCGGAGATCCGCTGTTGCAGATTGAGCCCCTGATCCAACTTGCCGCGCGCATTCGTCAGGCAGGAAAATCCATCTGGTGCTACACCGGCTATGTATTCGAAGACATAGCCCACCTTAAGTCCTATCGTCGGCTTTTCAGCTATGTCGATGTACTTGTCGACGGCCCCTTTTGCCAATCGCTTCGCGACGTCTCTCTCCTTTTCCGTGGCTCATCCAATCAACGGCTCATACACCTCCCCTCGACCCTTGCCACTGGCCAGGTCTCCCTTTGGACTTCCGACTTCTGACCCCAGTGCGCGTCACTTCTTATTGTTAGGCTTCTTGTTCCAGCGCCAATACACGTGCACCATCACGTACGACGGAATCACGTTGTACACCATCTCCGTCCTCGCGTAATTGCTGATCGTATAGCTCACGTTCGTCAGCTGTCTCAGCAAGTCATAGCCATCGGCTAAGAACACCAGGTTCCCCTTCAGCATCGACTTGCTCAGGCGCACGTTCCACACCGCGTCTGTCGTGTTAAGCCTCTCGTCGATAAATCCCCGCCGCGAGTAAATCGTTATGCTCGATGACACCCCCCAGCCCTTCGGCAGCTTCAGCGTCCCATTCGCCCCGTAAGTCAACGTCACCCCCGTGATATCCCTATAGTTCTTGTTCTTGTAGTCGTAGCGGTTCACGTTGGCCGACCCTTTTATCCCCACTGTCATTATGTCCTCCGACCAGTTGGTTGCCACGCTTTGTTCGATGCCATACCTCTGCAACCCTAAGACTGTCGACGTTCCCGCTGATTTATTGTAACTCATATCAGTGTTCAGCGACATGTCAAACTGGTTCCGGCGTCCGAATGCATGCACGTGGTAGTATTTCAGCCCTCCGGACATATTTCCTGACACGTTGACGGAGCTTAACTTCTCGTTTCCCAGGGCGTCTATGAGATATGTGGTCAATATGTTTCTGGGTGAATATTGAAAATTCGCCATGATAGTGTTCTGTCGTTGTCCCACCGCACTGACGAGTCCTCTGCGGTCGCTCACGTTGAGGCTTGCCGAATAATAGCGCTTGTTTTTCAGGTCCGGATTCCCTGTCACTGTTATAGTCGGCTCTTTTGATGGCAGGGTCACTAACTCTGCCATCCTCACCTCTGCATCCCAATATCTGAGGGATAAGTACGCTCCCCATCTCGATTCCCCCTTATAATACTGCGTAGACAATGTTATATCCGGCAGCACGTCGTTTCTCACCACGTTCGCCGGCTCATGTCCGTAGTTGAAGTGCAGCTTCCTGTGGCTTATGGTCACCTTTGCATGTGTGCTGAAACTCACCAGATGCCCCTTCCCCAAGTGGATCAACTTTTTCAGATAAGGGTTCGACGTTATCGTGTGCCTTTGTTCGGTTTCCACGTTCTGGTAGCTCATGTCCCCCACGGCCATCCCGTCCAGCTCGCTCTTCTGAGGCTTCTCTGTGAGCGGTCGCTCGTCCGATTCCACCACTTCTGCCCCCTGGCTCAGCATATACATGTCTGATGTCCGCTCGCTTTTTCTGTACATGAAGCCGTAATCCAGCGGCAGACACGCCCAATCGGTGTATTTGAACACCCCTATCCCCCCGGTCCACGTCAGGTCCGAGTTCGGATATTGCTTGTAATATCGGTGCGCGCCCGTTTTCATAAAGCTCTCCCCCAGATTGTAGAGCGTCACATAGCGGCTGAAATAGTCGTCCGTCAGCCTTTTGTATTCCCCCGTGGAGCTCACCGTTATGGCGCTCGCGTTCTCCCCCTCCTGCAGTTTTATGTTCAATGCCGCTGTGCCCCTTGTGTCTATGCCGTGAAACAGTGATGATCTCTCGTCGTGCAGCCGGTTCATCAGCGCCTTCTCCATCCCCGTGCTGTCCGAATAAATCCTGAGCACCATCTGCCGCGATATCTCCTTCATCTCCTCTCTGAACGATGCCGACAGCTGCGACATTCCGTTTTCTTCATTCTTGTACCTCAGCTCCGGGTTCACCGTTAAGTTCCCCCAGTTGCCCAGCTTGGCGAAGTAGTTGTGTGATGTTGACACATTCAGGCTCTTGTTGCGGATCATATCCCAGCTATATCTGAATGTCGGTTTTTGCTGTCCCACCTCTTGTGCCTGGTATATGTCTTTGTCCGTCGAGAGGTGCGTCACGTCCACGTTCCCCTTCAGCTCCCACTTGCTCGCAAATCCGTTTGCCACATACGTCATTCCCCCCTTCTTCTGGGCCGTCAGCCCCGCGTTGGTTGCCATCTCTGCCGGATTCCACGGCTTGTCGTCCTTTCCCGGGGCGTTTTGTTCCGATATGTTGTTCATCCCCGCGTACGCCGTCAGCGACACGTTTTCCGAAAACCACGTCCCGAACAACTTGGCCAGATACCTGTCGTGCGTTCCCGCACCCCCGTCAGCGTTCGCCATCCATCCTTGCCAGTATGTGCGCTTTAGCCTCACGTCCACCACTCTCTTCTCGTTTCCGGTGTTTATGTTCAGCAGTTCGCCCATGCGGTCCCGTTTCTTGTACACCGCTATCTCCTTCACCGTGTATGCTCCCAGGTTCTCAAGCATCAGATCCATCTTGCCGTTGAACAGGTCTTTGCCGTTCAGCAGCAGGTTGTCTATCTTTTGCCCGTTGTTATATAGCACTCCGTCTCTGAATTCCATTCCCGGCATCTTCTTTAGCAGATCGTCGAGCATCGACCCCTCAGGCGTGATGAACGCCTCCGCGTTATACACCAGCGTGTCCCCCTTGTGGTAAAACATCACCCTGGTGCCCGTCACCGTCACCTCGTCGAGATTCCTTGTCCTGTGGCGCGATATGTATATGTCGCCCAGGTCAAGCTCCGACCCCGTCCCGGCCTTTATCGTCACCCATTCCGGGGCATACACCCCGTCCTCGGTCACTACTTTTCTTATCGTGTTTCTTTCCCTT
>CAZRJT010000003.1:0-1410 GCA_964600585.1 uncultured Bacteroides sp. | reverse complement strand
CTTTCCCTTTTCTCTTCCCCTTCGCCCGACAGCACCTCCATCATCAGCCCCTCGCTCGGGCGTTCGTCGAATCTTATCGAAAACTCCCCGGAAAATGACTGCCATTTCTTCACACGCGTCTGTTTCCCGTCGCTTTCTGTTCTGTACACGTTTAGCACCGCCGGCACGCCCCTGTGCGTCATCCTGTCAAGCACGCGCCCTTTCACCACAAATGTCTCCGCACTGATGGCAAAAGTGTTGGCAATGATAATGATTAATGTAAGCAGACTTCTCATGATGCTGAAACGTGTTTCTGCTATATTATTTTAATGTGCCTATTTATTATGATTTGCCGACCGATGGCTGTTCACGCTCGTCATCGCCAGTCTTCGAGGTCCTCCTTGACTTGCATCATCACGTCGGGCAACACGTAAGGACTCTTCGCGTCTTTCGGAATCTTGATTGGCACATGCTTGTCCTCATATTCGCCATTTTGTGGGCCGGATATCCATAATTCATATTTTTCATTGGCCTTCGGACGTTCCTCGAATACCAGAATCATTTCTCCTTTCCCACGGTTAGTGAACTCATATTCCCAATTTCGGCTTTCTCCTTCAACACGCACAAGCCGACAATTTATTATGTCGATAGGTTCATTCGTCGTCTTGTCCTTTGTGTGTATTATTACGGTAAAGCTCTTGGCGGGGTCAAATGTGTCATACTCGTTGGTTCGCCGCATCATCATATATATATCATACGGACTTTTTGCTCCTTTGGGCGCATATATATACCCAATGTTTGTTTCGTATGTATGGTCTTTGCTCTTCACGTTGCGGTTAAACACCATAAGTATGTAATCGTCTTTTGGGTCAGGCCGTTTGTCAAATTTCATTTCAAGCACCCCGTCTCCAATTTCTGTTATTATATGATTCATATATTTGGTTTTAGGTTTTATTCATAGTCTTCTATTGCAAGGTATTCATTCGAAACGTGGTCTTTCACATGCACTCTCACCACGAAATCCTTGGCATGGCCAAGAAATATGTTGGCCGTAATAATTAACAATAAGATGTATCTCATAACTTTGACTTTTTCGCAAGTTAAACTTATATTTGCAAATAATCGAGCAATCCGTGTGTAGTGTCACGCGATTGTAATACGTTTAACTTTTTTGACAAAAGCGTTATAAAACAACCTGTTAAGGAAATGCGAGTGGCCGGTGTTAGAGGCTCTATATACGTATTTTCAAACGCTAAGCGTAGGAGGCGCGCCTTCATAGCCACATCCTACGTAAAAAATCACGAAAAAGGAAAAATCGCCCATATCCCCCGCATCGTTCGTTTTACCTTTGCACCCGCCGGAGCTCCGGCTCCGTTTTATCATTAACCTAATCCCTCTGACTTCTGACCTATGACTTCACTCCGTTCCACC
>CAZRJT010000002.1:0-46832 GCA_964600585.1 uncultured Bacteroides sp. | reverse complement strand
CTGTCGCTAGCGTTCATCCTGAGCCAGGATCAAACTCTTCGTTGTTGTTTATCTTTTTATTTTTCTTTCTCTGTCGTCTCGCGCCGCTCGCGCTGCGCGACACCAGAGGGCGACAACTTGCGTCGTCCCGCTCCGAACTGTCTATTGGCTTCGTTTCGAATTGACTCGAGACTGTGGACGGCTAAAAAAGCGCCGTCCGGCTCTTGTACTACTTCGTCTATTGCAATCATTTCAATGTCCTCGCGGCCTCCGCCGCGCCCCGGGTCATCCCCGAAAGCGAGTGCAAAGTTACACCCTTTTTACTTTCCCACCAAATATTGCGCCACATTTTTTGCGCATTATAACATATTTTTAACTTTTTGACTCGTTTTTTTGAGTCTACACATTATTATATAAGGAACAATTGGCGTTTTTGATTGTTATTGTTCAAAAACATTTCAGGCGTTTTATCTCCGAAAAGCTGAGACCACCCAAATCTTTTGGCGACAAAACCATTTCTTCAGGCTCTATCGGCCAGTCGATGCCTATTTCGATGTCATCAAAGCGCAAGGTCATTTCAGATTCGGGAGCATAGTAGTTGTCGACCTTATAGTGGAAACGAACTTCATCACTCAAAACGACAAATCCGTGTGCAAATCCTCGTGGGATGAACAGCTGACATGCATTCTCTCCACTAAGTTCGACACCAATATATCGACCATACGTAGGTGACTCGGGGCGCAAATCAACCGCATAATCCACCACCCTACCAGATGAGACGCGCACTAATTTGGCCTGTGAATGGTCGCCACGCTGAAAGTGAAGACCACGAAGAACTCCACGAGTTGAGAACGATTCGTTTTCCTGTACAAAATTTACCGGTCCTATATGCTCTACGAAATCTTGAAGCCTGAATGTCTCCATAAAATAACCGCGTTCATCGCCAAATTTGCGCGGTGTTATTAGCCAAACGCCATTTATGTGCAGCTGCTGAAACGTCATAGTCTTAAATTATAAATGTTATTTGACGCAAAAATACTAATTTTGCGTCAAACAAACTTCATCAGCCACACCCATATGAATATATTCTTAAAAGATGATGACAATGTGCGGGCAAATCTGTTGCCGCTCACATTCACAAGACCGACGAGCCTGCTGCGCATAGGCATATTGACCATAGAAGAAAAATGGAAACGGATGTTGCCCGGTCAATACTCTTATATAACCGCTCCGTATCTTGCAACTAAATATCCGAAAGCTGAATGTCGCACCGAAAACGACATCACCATAGCATCGCACATATTGCCAAACGAAACTTTAGCCATAGCGATATCACAACTGAAACCAGGACAACGGCTATCGTACCAAGGCGAGGAAATTGCCCATATGGGTGAACCCGACACAAATCCGTCCGCAAACATAGATTTTCCCCAGAAGCCTGACTCAATAAAAAACATCTATGACATTTTCAGGAAGAACGATGTTGCCATAATGGCCGACTTCGATATGCTGACTTCGAATCGCGAATCGCAAACACTAAGCGACACGAACATAGTGATTGGCGACAGACGCAAGATTTTCGTTGAACCCGGAGCCTGCGTAGAGGGTACAACTTTAAATGCTAAAAACGGCCCGATATACATAGGCCGCGATGCCGAAATAATGGAAGGGAGCTGCATACGCGGAGGATTGGCCCTCCTTGACGGAGCGACGGTGAACATGGGAACAAAAATATATGGAGCCACAACAATAGGCCCCCACTGCAAAGTGGGCGGAGAACTGAACAACGTGGTGATGATCGGTTATTCAAATAAAGCCCACGACGGATTTCTTGGCAATGCCGTTATTGGGGAATGGTGCAATATCGGAGCCGGATGCGTTGCATCAAATCTCAAGAACGATTATACGGAAATAAAATTATGGAATTACCCATCACGCCGATTCCTCAAAACCGGATTGCAATTCTGCGGATTGATAATGGGCGACCATTCAAAAGCCGGAATAAACACTATGTTCAACACTGCTACGGTGCTTGGAGTGGGCGTAAACATACATGGTTCCGGATTTCCTCGCAATTTCGTGGCGTCATTCACCGAGGGTTCGCCTACGGGATTTTCAGATGTCCCAATGCATAAATTCATCGACATAGCTAAACGCGTAATGGCACGAAGAAACGTCGAGCTAACCGACATAGATATCGACATAATAGCCAATCTATATGAAATAACCGATTCTTACAAATAACCGGAGGTGGGTCAAAGTTCAATTTTGTTCGGCCGATTACGATGCGTAAATCGTTTCCGGAATCGGATTGCAGCCCTATAATAGTTCATAATGCGCACCCAGAGAGGAGACGGGGCTGACACAATATCGGTGGACAGGTTTTCGGCCATCGTGGCCATTGCCGGCTGTTCGCCGAATTGCTCTGGATATATGACTATCAGGTTATTGTTAGAAAAATATTTCTGAAGGAAATCGGGAAGCGTATCCATATCGGAAGTGAAAGATATGGATGCTCGACGAGCATTGACTACGACAAACAAATCATCGTCGAGGATGCGGTTGGCTAAAAGGATGAAATCGTCCCATTGCGTCACTTCACGATATTCCGAACGTATGTCGTAACGACCTGAGCGAAGCACATTCGAGAT
Source organism: uncultured Bacteroides sp. (assembly GCA_964600585.1). Classification (GTDB taxonomy): domain Bacteria; phylum Bacteroidota; class Bacteroidia; order Bacteroidales; family Muribaculaceae; genus Paramuribaculum. The sequence goes on along the minus strand of CAZRJT010000002.1, from coordinate 44,202 downwards.
TGCCACCCTCGTATCTGCATAGCAGCAGAATATCACCCGGCATCCAAGCTGACGCGTAAGATTGGCGATAGCGCATACCCAACGGCTAAAACCGGTCTCATACTGCGCCTTCTCGGGAACCGTAACCACAATGCGGGTAACGGTGTTGACCGGGATGAAGCACCGGGATATCACCACCATGCGGTGTGTCGCCTTGAGCAGTTGCATAAGCTTGTCGCCGAAAAATGAATCGATAACCGTTGTGCGACGATGCAATCCTATGACTACCTGGTCAATATCACGTTCTTCGATAGCATTGATAACCCCCGTAACGAAGTTCAGATCGTAACGTTCAAGCCCCGTTATTGTCTGGTCGACACTTGCAGCCGTACGTTCGGCAATGTCAAGCGAATTTCGACCGATGGCACGCGACATAGGAGTGTTGTCGTTTCTAACATAGAGCGCATACACATTGCTCCGCTCTGTTACCTGCCCACGCATCATAAGAGCCAAATCGACCAACTGAGTGGCCGTGGCCGGATTCGATATCGGAATGAGCACATTGCCCTGCTGCTTCTCGCGTTCGGAGGAAATGGCCAATTCGTCGGTGGAGAGCTGGAGAATCTTGAGCTTCATAGCTGCCCGATATGTGCCCAGCGAAGACACTGTACACGTAATCAGTATCATTATAATCGTTCCATTCAATATGGCTTCATCAAAAATCCCCATATCGAATCCTATCATCACAACCGCAAGTGCCACCGCCGTGTGCGCATTTGACAATTGGTATAGAATCGACCTATCGACAGTCGAAAGCTTGAATGACCGCTGCGTGGCATAGGCCGCCAGCCATTTACATATCATAGACGTGACTGACATCACACCAGCCACATATATTGTGTTCCAATCTGATGCAACAACCCTGATATTTATCAGCATTCCTACTCCTATCAGAAAATATGGAATAAAGATGGCATTTCCAACAAATTCGATTCGGGTCATAAGAGCCGACCTTGAAGGAATGTAGCGATTCAACACCAGACCGGCAAAAAACGCCCCGAAAACGCCTTCGATTCCTATCAGGATGGCGACTTGAGCAGCAAGAAACACCATTGAAAGGACATAAATGAACTGCGTTATGTTGTCGTTATAGCGTTTAAAGAACCAGCGCGTGATTCGAGGATAAACGTATGTCACAGCCATCACATATAGCAACAGCCCACCAAAAAGGCGCAAGCTGTTCAACACACGGAACTCCCCTTCTTTAAAAACGCCAACTGCGCCGGCAAGCACCATGAGCGATCCCAGGACAGTGAAAATAGTGCCGGCTATCACGATTATGACAGCCGGAGATTTATTCAACCCGAATCGCGATACAATAGGATAGGCTATCAGTGTATGAGCGGCAAACATCGAAGCCAACAACACCGACGTGAGAGCATCGAGATGGAGAAACACCGACGATGCAACGGCTCCAAACAATAATGGGATGAAAAATGTGTATAAGCCAAACACTATGCCCTTTTTGAGGTTTTTCTTGAGATGATACATATCTATCTCGATTCCGGCAAGGAACATAAGATATAATATGCCCACCTGACCAAACACCTCAAAGCTCATATCTCTGGCCAGCAAATTAACGCCGTAAGGCCCGACCACAACTCCAGCCAATATCAGCCCTATGACATGGGGTATTTTAAGCTTTGCGAGCAGTATGGGCGCGAACAAAATTATGAGCAGAACGACCAAAAATATAGGCACCGGCGAGGTTATCACCGGTGCAGTAGCATGTATGGCAAATGCAAATTCCACTAAAATTTCTTTCCGTGAGCTAACATATACTGCGCAATCTGCACCGCATTAAGTGCTGCGCCTTTCTTTATTTGATCACCTACGACCCAAAACGATAGACCGCATGGATGCGTAAGGTCCTGACGAATACGACCTACGTACACCGGATCTTTATCGGCGATATCGAGCGGCATAGGATATTTCTTATTGGCCGGATCGTCGAAGACCACCAGCCCTTCAGCCTTTTCAAATGCATCCTTTGCCTCCTGCACAGTCATTGGACGCTCCATTTCCACCCATATAGACTCGGAATGAGCGCGCATCACCGGGACACGAACACAAGTGGCACTAACGTCAAGCGATGGAGCGTGCATAATTTTCTTAGTTTCATTATACATCTTCATCTCTTCCTTAGTGTAGCCATTATCCATAAACACATCTACGTGAGGAATCACATTATAGGCCAACTGATAGGCAAATTTTTCAATCGTAGGTTTCTCACCTCGCTGCAGTTCGGCATACTGATTAACCAATTCATCCATCGCAGCAGCCCCGGCTCCACTTGCGGCCTGGTAGGTGGATACGTGTACACGCTTTATCGGATTGATGTCGTTAAGAGGTTTAAGCGCTACCACCATCTGTATGGTAGTGCAGTTGGGATTTGCTATTATATTACGCGGCGTATTGAACGCATCGTCGCCATTCACTTCAGGCACCACCAACGGAACATCATCGTCCATTCGAAACGCACTTGAGTTATCTATCATTATAGCGCCATATTTAGTTATAGTCGAGGCATATTCTTTTGACGTAGAAGCTCCGGCCGATGTAAAGGCAATGTCAACGCCCTTGAAATCGTCGTTATGGCACAATTCCTTTACCACTACATCCTTACCACGAAACTTGTAACTGCGCCCAGCACTACGTTTTGAGCCAAAGAGCAACAATTCGTCAATAGGGAAATTCTGCTCTTCGAGCACTCTCAAAAACTCTTGTCCAACGGCGCCACTGGCACCAACAATTGCTATTTTCATTTTTATAAACAAAATAATAAACATTGGAACCCCAATCAAAGGGTCTCTTTTCAAAAGTGCAAATTTAACAAATAAATTCCAACATAATGCAACCGATATGGAATATTCGCTTACCAAATAGCGCCAAATAACATCAACGAGCCACTTATCATTTCGTTGACGGCAACAATTTTTCGTACTCTGCATCCGAACCTATCAGCCTTACAGCCTCGTTGTAGGTTTCGTTGAGTGGATTAACCACTCTATAATATGCAGACATATCAAACAAATCGCGTCCTATCAATGCTTTCAATATAGTTTCGATGACGTGACGGCTTGTGTCGTACTGCTGTTGATTTAATTCGACACCTTCCTTCTGACCAAGCTCAACAAGACGCGACATCATTTCCGGCGTAACAACGAATTTGCTAACAAACGCATCTTCAGTCGGATATTTCGATTTTAGCGACTGACGGTTTTCGTCAAGGAAGTCGAGACTGTAACGATTAATTATGCCTTTAGCCACCAAATCGCGATAATAGTCACTATAATATGTGGTATCCACCGCAACAAAATGGTCAGGCATAATTCCTCCGCCACCATAAACGGGCCTACCAAGTTTCAATGTCTGATAACGAAGCGAGTCGGCAAAATGCACGCTGTCGGCACTCATAAATTCGCCCGATTTATAACGTTTCAACATATCGGCATCATAAGCGTCCTGATCACCAGCTGTATATGGTTTTTGAATGGAACGTCCTGAAGGTGTGTAGTAACGTGCCGTCGTAAGACGCACCATTGAGCCATCAGGCAAAGGGAAAGGCCGCTGCACCAATCCCTTACCAAACGTACGCCGGCCTACGACAACGCCTCTATCATTATCCTGCAATGCCCCTGCAAGAATCTCGCTTGCAGACGCGGAATATTGATTGACCATCACCACGACTTTTCCGTCCCTAAAAGTTCCATCGGCCTCATTACGATAATATGACGGCTTCAGCTTTGTGCCGTCAGTATACACCACCAATGCATCCTTGTCAAGAAAGATATTTGCAAATTCATAGGCCGCATTAAGATATCCGCCACCATTATTTTCCAGGTCGATTATGACATTTTTCATACCTTTTTTCTGCAAATCGGCCATAGCCTTCTTCACCTCATCGACAGTAGTTTCAGCAAATTTAGACACACGTATATAACCCGTCTTATCGTCAACCATATACGAAGCGTCGACACTATATAAGGGGATGTCGTCACGAACCACTTTAAAGGTTATAATCTCGGGAGCACCGTGACGCAATACGCCCAAATTCACAACTGAGCCTTTTGGGCCTCGCAGATGCTTCATAACGTCAGCCGTATTCATCTTCACGCCTGAAATCAGAGTATCGTTTGCCGTTATTATCCTGTCGCCAGCCACTATACCCACCTTTTCCGATGGCCCACCAGCCACCGTCTGTATGACATAAAGCGTATCCGTGGCCATATTAAACTGTATGCCTATGCCGCTGAAATTTCCTTGTAAAGGCTCGGTAAGCGCTTTGGTTTCTTCGGGGTTTGAATACAACGAATGCGGATCAAGCGTTTTTAACATAGCTATTATACCCTCTTCAACCACATGCTCAGCGTCAACCGAATCGACATAAAATCGTTCGATTATCTGCTCGACAAAGCGCAATTTTTGCTCAGGGGGCACCTTTTGCGCGTTTTGGGCTCTAACCGACATTGCGGCCAAAACCACAGCCACAATCATTATTATAAATCTTATGTTCTTCATATTATTCAAATTTTCAATGTTATTTCTTGACATACTCTTCATCAACTTCATATTTTGACGTGTCATATCCATAATGGTTTAACTCCCTCACCATCGACGAGCTGACCATTGCCAATTCGGGCAAAGCATAGAGCAGTACAGTTTCAATTCCTGAAATCGAACGATTAACGTCTGCCAGATTTCGTTCGTATTCAAAATCAGACACATTGCGAATCCCCCGCAATATAAAACGCGCCCCAACACTTTTTGCGGCTTCGACAGTCAATCCGCCATATGCAATCACATCCACGCGCGTAAGCCCGCTGACAACGCGTTCGATATGCGCCTTACGCTCGTCTAATTCTGATTCGGCGTTTTTACGGTCATTATAACCAATGGCCACCACCACCCTATCGAACAACTGGAGACCGCGCAGCAAAATCGACATATGCCCAGTGGTGAACGGATTGAACGAACCGGGAAATATTGCAATCTTACGGCCAGAGGCGACTTCCTCACGAAATTTGGCTATCATCTTCTACTACCAGATTTTCTATTATAAAGTTCTGTCGTTCGATTGTGTTTTTACCCATATAGAAGCGCAACATTTCACCTACGCCATCTTCTTTATGCATCGTCACTCTATCGGCACGCATGTCTGCACCGATAAATCCTCTGAATTCTTCAGGTGAAATTTCGCCCAGGCCTTTGAAACGTGTAATTTCGGCATTTGCACCAAGTTTATTTATTGCCTCGAAACGCTCCTCATCGGAATAGCAATAATATGTTTCATCAGCTTCGGCATTATGTTTGCGTCCTGTGCGCTTCGCCGTTTTTTTATTTCTAACCCTGAAAAGTGGCGTCTGAAGTATATAGATGTGGCCTCGTTTTATCATGTCAGGGAAAAATTGTAAAAAGAACGTTAGCAACAGCAACCGAATGTGCATTCCATCGACATCGGCATCTGTGGCGATTATCACTTTATTATAACGCAGATTGTCGATACTGTCTTCTATGTTCAGAGCCGCCTGGAGCAAATTGAATTCCTCGTTTTCATACACCATTTTCTTAGTTTTACCATAGGTGTTTTTAGGCTTGCCGCGAAGCGAAAACACAGCTTGAGTCTCAACATTGCGTATTTTCGTTATCGAACCGGCAGCCGAATCGCCCTCGGTGATAAATATCGACGACTCGAGCTTTTTATCTTCATCGCCTTTCGGATCGTTAAGATGCACCCTACAATCGAGCAATTTTTTATTGTGCAAGTTGATTTTCTTAGCCTGTTCGCGCGCACGCTTGGTCACGCCTGCCATTGCTTTACGGTCGCGCTCATTTTCCTGCACCTTTTTCAATATGGCATCGGCCACCTCCGGCTCCTTATGCAAATAATTGTCAAGCTCTTTCTTTATGAAATCGCCCACGAATTTGGCCACCGTAGGCCCATCAGGCCCTACGTCGCGAGAGCCAAGCTTCGTTTTGGTCTGCGACTCAAACACCGGCTCTTCAACTTTCACCGACACGGCTGCCACTATCCCATTTCTAAAATCGGAGTATTCGAAGTTAGGCTTGCCGTAGAAGTCTTTCATCGTACGGGAAATCGCCTCTTTAAAAGCCGTAAGATGCGTGCCGCCTTGCGATGTGTACTGACCGTTTACAAATGAATAGTATTCTTCGCCGTATTGGTTTGTATGAGTCAATGCAACTTCTATGTCATCGCCCTTAAGATGAATTATCGGGTACAACGATTTATCTGTCATACGCGCATTCAACAAATCGAGCAATCCATTTCGCGATACGAGTTTACGCCCGTTGTAATTGAACACCAGTCCGGTATTCAAGTATGTAAAATTATTTATCAACGGTTCTATGAACTCATCACGATAGTGGAAATTTCGGAATATCGTTTCATCGGGTCTAAATCTCACCAGAGTGCCATTGGGTTCATCAGTATCCATCACATCACTTTCGCTTATGATGTTTCCACAGCTGAACACCACTTGTTTTTTCTGACCGTCGCGCACGCTCTCTATCAAAAATTCGGTCGACAACGCATTTACAGCCTTAAGGCCAACGCCATTAAGCCCTACGGACTTCTTAAAGGCCTTAGAGTCATACTTACCACCGGTGTTCATTTTCGACGAAGCCTCAACGAGCTTGCCCAACGGAATGCCACGGCCATAATCTCGGACACTAACAGCCGTATCATCAACATTTATGACAATCTGCTTGCCAAAACCCATCATATATTCATCAATGGTATTGTCAAGCACCTCTTTTAGAAGGACGTATATTCCATCGTCAGAATTCGACCCGTCGCCAAGTTTGCCTATGTACATACCTGGACGTCGTCTGATATGTTCCTTCCAGTCAAGAGTTACGATATCATCCTCGCTATATCTTACGGCATCGTTTTTTTCATTGGCATCCTCAACGCTCAAATCCTGCTGAGTATAATCAAATTCCATATTAACTAATTAGCTTATAACGTGCAAATTTACTCAAAAAACTTTAAACTTTAAAACTCATATTATCCTTTATGAGGATTTTTCATTAAATTTGCAGCCTATAACATTTCATTTTATTGCATTATGAATTCTATTTTACGTTATATTGCCAGTTGCGGTATTGGATGCGTTGCAGCGATATCTCTAAATTCCTGCTCCGACAACAATAAATGGACAGTAAAAGGCTCTGTAAACGGAGCTGAAGGAAACACGCTGACCCTTGAAGCTTCATCAAACGGCCGATGGTATCCAATGGACTCCGTCAAACTATCGGATTCCGGAAAATTTTCATTTTCAAATCCGGCAGCCGGATATCCCGACATTTACCGTCTGAGATTGAATGGCAAAACAATATACTTTCCAATCGACAGCATCGAAACCATATCTATCACATCAACAGCCGATGCGTTTGATTCGGACAATAATATGACCGGCTCGAAATCGGCTGAAATGCTTATGTACGTCGACCGCAAGATTGCCGATGTTGCAAAATCGAAAGGAGTGCAGAACGTATCTTCCGACTCATTGCTCAAACGTGAATTAAGCGGCATGTTGCTGGGAAATCCATCGGGAATAATATCATACTATATAATCAACAAAAAAATTGGTGGGGTTCCGGTTTTCAATCCTGAAAATAAGACCGACCTTCGTGTCATCGGCGCAATAGCCAATGCTTTTGACATCAATCGTCCAAATGACCCCCGCACCCCTTATCTAAAAGCCCTATTTCTTGGCAACAGAACGGTTCGCAATGGATCTGCCGGTGCGACTGACACCATCGTGGCTACAGAAGTTCCGTTTTTCGAAATAGATTTATATGATAATACGGGTAAACAGCAGTTGCTAACCGATGCGGCAGAAAAAAACAAGGTGGTGATATTGAACTTCACTGTCTACTCCCACGAAGACTCTCCGGCATTCAACATCGAGCTTAACAAGCTATACGAACGTTATCATAATTCCGGGCTGGAAATATATCAGGTGTCATTGGATGCAGATGAATACCTTTGGAAACAGACTGCCAAGAATCTCCCATGGATTACCGTATATAACTCACAAACTGACGGGAACACCAATCTAACGAACTACAATATCGTAAATCTTCCCACAACGTATATCATAAGCAATGGCGAAATAAAGGACAGGGTGACCGATCTAACCACTCTTTCATCTAAAATTGCGAAACACCTCTGAGAGTGATTGCTTGACAACTCTCATTGCTTTGGCCATATGCCAAACAACATCAATATTCATAGAAGCCCGATAAATTCGGGCTTTTATGGTATAAGGCACCCCTATGGACATTCGCAATCGCTCCACTTCCGACGCCAAAGATTCGTCCTTAAGCTGAAAGGCGAGAGACATAGCATACGAAATCCGACGTTTAAGATACTGCCGAATTTCGGGCACGTCGACCTTATAATAAAGTGCCAACTGATATGTTGCATAAGCCGTCTTGCAAGCGAACTCGGCCGACCGCTTCAAATCACTGCTATGGGACACTCCTTCGCCAACATCGTCGTAAGCTAACACCGACTCAGCTATATAGACAGCGTCTCCCCTACTTAACAGGCTTGACAATATGGGCAAATCCTCACAACCGAACGATTCATTACAAACGACATCTTCATCAATTGCCATAGATTCCCTCAGTATGTCGGCCCGATAAAGAGCCGTGGATAAATGTATCGTAGCACCGCGGTTATGCCCCAAAACCATTTCAAGCATTTCCCGGCCAGGAACAATATGTTCCAGTTTCTCGATGTGTCCGTTCCATCCAGAATGAACTATCGCCACGTTTTTTGAACGCTCTAATTCCTCATATTGCCGAGCCAATTTATATTCAGAAGTCCAATAGTCACCACCGGTACAGTCGGCAATGTAGCGTCCTTGCGCCACTGCAAAACAATCAAAATAATTTTTCACAATTCCCTTGTTACGCGTCCTGGGCATAAGCTTAATCAAACCTTCATATCGATCAACATATTGCTGACAAATGCTGCGAGTTCCATCTGTCGAAGCGTCCTCGCCTATTATAACTTCATAGGCAAACTCACATTTCTGCGACAGAATAGACTCAAGCGCACGAGCGATTGTGGCCTCCTGATTATATGCCAATACTATGACTGATACTTCCGGTGACATACCATATCAATTGACGTAAGACGTTAATTCAGCAGCAAAATCAGGTCGGAGCCGCATTGCCGAAAAATTTTTGCACCATCGTTCATACGCACCCTTACGTAACGATTCGTATCTATATTCACTGTCAAGATAAGGCACTATGCCCCTAACAAACTCTTCTCTTTCCGGATTCAACGCCATCAATATGCCTGAATCGTCATCTACAATCTCCGACAATCCACCGGCATCCGTTGCAATAACCGGTATACCATACGACATCGCCTCACAAACCGAAATCGGACATCCGCCCTCATATGAACTCAACAAGACAAACCAGTCAATCTTATTCTGCACGTATACTTTATGCACTTCATCGTTGCTTAATTCGCCCAACAGCTCCACAGTCAGATTAGATGGAAATATTTCATCTGACACCTTTCGACGCAGATGCTCCATCATCTCCCCCGAGCCAATATGGACCCAACTAATCATAGTGTCGGGCCGAGCGACTGCTAAAGCCATTATCATTTCAAAATTCATATCTACCCGTTTCGATTCAACCACCCTTGAACAGGATAAGAACATAAGTTTTCGCTCAGATCTTGAATGCCAGCAAGCCTGCCCCGATGGCTCACGACTTCCGAGATAGCGATACGTAATATTAGATACGGCAGTCGGAAATCTTTGACAAAGCTCTTGGGCCGATGACTCGCTTGCTGCATAAACTTTGTTGATTTTAGCCATCATCAGGCTTCTCAAATACGCGGCACGCGTCATCTTCACATCATAGCCATGCGCACGCGACACAACATTCACACCTCCACCATACAATACTGCACCAGTTGTAGGATAATCAAGCCAAAAGCTATATAGCAGCGTATCATTGGCCGTAAGGCCTCTTCGCGACATAAACCGGCAGATAAAACGTCCAAAATCCAAGGCACTTAACGCATATGTAACATCGACATAGCCTCTATCGGCCAAAAATTCACGCCATACATCGGGATGTGAGACATAACGCAGCCTGCGGAAACGACTCCGACGAGCATGCCAATTTAACCAATCGTCGCACACCTCTACATTTGGATATTTAGTGAGATTAGCCGATTGGCCTCTTTTCACGCATGGAAGCAGCAGCACCTTAGTCCACATCCGCGACAAAAAGCCAAGCTCCGATTCAATAAAAACACTTTCTGTCAATCCTCCATAAGGATACGATTCAGTAACTAAAATCAATGTCGCTGGCATATTCTATATTTTTATGCAAGTTAAAAATATTTTTCCATTCGCCCAAACGTAAATACTGGTTTGACGATAAGAAAATACGGCCAACAAAAACACAATATTAACACTAACATTTCGTTTAATCAATATCAATCATCTGTCAACATAAATGATTATGCAAAATGCATTTTCCTTATCAGTCATCATTCCGGTGCGTAACAGGGCGCATATCATAACACGAACGCTGTCGTCCATAGCAACACAGACCGTATTGCCTAAAAACATAATTATCGTAGACAATGCTTCGTCAGACGACACTCTGTCACACATCAACGAATGGATTGAGCATAATCGATTGGATGGCGTAAATATTAAAGTGGTGCGAGAGAATGCAATCGGAGTTTCGAATGCGCGCAACCGCGGACTCCAGGAGGTCGACTCCGACTATGTGATGTTTTTCGATTCAGACGATGAAATGAAATACGACCACATACAACGCATATCTCTGAGACTTACGAACGACACATCAATCGATTTGCTATATTTTGACATAGCGTCTATCGACGACGATGGGTGGATGACCGTGAAATCAGTGAATGACACCAATCTGCTCAGAGCCCACATTCTGCATTCCGCATTGGCCACGACAAGATTTGTAGCGTCAACCGAACTCATCAAACGAACGGGACTATGGAACCCCGAACTCCCAGTGTGGAACGATTTGGAATATGGCATAAGATTAGTGCTAAACGCGTCTAACCCACAGAAACTTCCGGGCGAGCCAAGGGTTTTCGTCAAGACACATCCCGATTCAATTTCATCCGTACCTATAACGATGAACGGCCATCAAAAAGAGCTGGCCTTAAAGACAATCGAACACCACTTAAATACATCTGACCGAATTGCACCTAAAAAATGGCTCGCATCACGTCGGATGATGCTTGCGGCTGAATACCACTTAGCCGGAATGCATTCTGATTCACAGCGCTTAATCTCCGAAACATTAACAGACGCCACAACCATACGTGAGGCAATGATTCTACGACTCATAAATCTCTCCATACGAATCTTCCGGCACGGAGGGGCCGCTCTGGCAACTGCAATGTTCAGGGAACCGTCACCGAAAAATGCGGATTAGGCTTATGCTCCTTTCTTACAATACCCACCATTTTCGCAACAATCTCAGGATGCTCCGAAGCCAAATCATTGTCTTCATGAATGTCTTCGGCGAGATTATATAACTCCGGAACTCCTTTTTTCACCACTAATTTCCAATTGCCACATCTCACGCCAATCTGGTCGGTTTCGTCAAATTCCCAATAAAGAAACTCGTGAAGCTTCTGTTTATCATCATTCCCCAACAAGGTGGGCAAAAACGATATGCCATCGAACACATCGTCCTTTCCGTTCGCAAACTTTTCAACTTTAGTTCCCAATAGTTCGCAGAATGTAGGCATAACATCGTAAAAAGCCAACTGATGATCATTAACGCTCCCTCCCTTCACCTTTCCGGGCCATCTGACTATAAACGGAATCCTGATTCCGCCTTCGTGACATGAGCGTTTCAAACCTTTCAGCTTTCCGTCGCGGCCAAAAAAAGTAGGATCGGCACCTCCTTCTTCATGCGGGCCGTTATCACTTGTAAATATCACTATTGTATTATCGGCCAATCCTTTTTCTTCGAGTTTTTCCATTATTTCGCCGATATATGCGTCAAGACGCGATATCATAGCGGCAAACTGCGCGTGGGTGTGTTCCGTCGCATTATAACGCGACGACTCCTGACCGCCCCACGTCCTATCGTTGAAGAACTTCTTTTTATATTTTATGAGCAATGAATCATTGGGCTGGACGAGCTCAGCATGCGGAAGCGTATAGGTCATAACTCCGAAAAACGGGGTGGAACCATCTTGACGGTCGAGCCAATCCATAGCTTCATGATGTATCATATCAGCCGAGTACTGTGGCCGCTTCGTATAATCATCACCATACATCGGATATTTTATGTTTTCTTCCAAAACCACTCTGACCACTCCCGTATCGCCGAGCTCCGGACGATATCTATTCAAGAAATTAGGATAATACAAATGAGCCTGGAACTGACATATATAACCATAGAACTCATCGATGCCACGCTTGTCAGGAGTCGACACCGACCCTTCATATCCACCAGCCCATTTTCCGAACATTCCGGTGCGATATCCATTCTTTTTCATAATTTCCGGCAAAATAATATGATTGGGGTCATACGGATGTTGGCCTACGACTGCAAAATCTTTATTTGGGCCATAATCCACCGTTCCTACATTTCTCCAATATTCTTTATTCCCCCTTACTTCACAATGGCCGGTATGCTGACCGGTCATAAGCGATGCCCTCGATGGCGCACTCACCGGACTTCCGGCATATGCCTGCGTAAATCTCATACCTCCGTTGGCAAGCGAATCGATACACGGTGTTGAGATATAAGGCTGCCCATAGCACCCAAGATCCCCATAACCCATATCATCGCACATTATGTACAATATATTCGGATGCTGGCCGGCTGCAAATGCAGCTGCTCCGGACATAACGCATCCGGTTATAGTCGTCATCGTTTTATGTATCTTCATTGCAGTATTTTTATACGATGGTAAATTTAATAAATTATTCACACATCTCACATATGAAACGGCAATTAAAAAACTCTATTTCGTAATCTCTTCCACACAAACAGACTCGCCAACGCCAAAATTGATGCTTCGCCCACATACGCAAAAATTCCTGACGTAAAAATTGACAACGCCAATGCCGCTCCGGCAAAAATAACCGCGCAAATTATCGGGCGCACCACCCCTCTGTCGAATCGCACATTGTACAACCTGTAATTAACCAAGCAATACATCACAAACGTTGCTATACATGCCATACAAAAACCGATACCGATTCCGGCTAATCCCCACATTAAATAACCGACACACATACACGTGAAGTCCAGCATATTTGCGCCAACACATTCCATTAAAATGAATACTTTTCGATTATTTTTTGCAAAAGCCACATATCCAAGAGGATATCCCACGCCCTTAACAACTGAGCCAAATGCCATCCAACATAATAGGGGGACTATGGTAAGAAAATCATCAGTAAACAAAATCCTAATTATCATAGGAGCAAACAGAATCACCGCAATCGACAAAAGTGAGAGCACCATTGATGCTATTTCAGTCTGGCGGGAAATGAGAAGATTCATCTCCACACCATCATCCATAGTCCTCATCAATCGAGGGAAATAATCCAACGACATTGCAGAGAACACCATACCTACACATTGATTGGTAACGGAACTTGCTGCCTGATAGAGTCCAACGTCCTCTATTGTACCATTCGACCTAATCACGACATTAAACAAATAAGCGACCAATGATACCATCGCACCCGACAGGACCACCACCGACCCGCATGAAACAAGTCGCTTAATCACAATCAGCCGATCAGCCCTACCGATAGAACAGTTCGCAGACTCTTGCTTCTCTATTCCTCTTAGGGCAATCCTATAAAACAAATATGATAAAATTGAAGCTACCAATATCGCCGGAACGATTCCGGAACATCCCCACAACCAATAGAACGGCACTCCAATGCATAATCCGCTGGCAGCTCCGACCAATGAACTTCGCGACAAACGTTTAACATCATGAAAACCTTGAAGAATCGCTCGGTCTCCCGATGCCAGGACGCCAAATGCCAATGCCAACCCAAGCATAACGAACTGCCACCCAAACTCGTCGCTACCAAACGAAAACAAGCTTAACCAAGTAGAAAATGCCGCACACAAAACACATCCAACGACAGCGAGGCATAGCATAAGACGTCGCGCAGAACTAAGAATAAGTTTTTTATCAACGGCACTCTCTGTTCCAATCTCCTTCACTATTGCCATATCCGTGCCGAAAACCGTCATCTGCTGCATTGCCGACAGAGTGGAACCGAAAATCGCCGCAACACCCATTCCTTCTGGGCCCAACAATGATGATATGAATTTCCCTCTTACCAAATTCATAAGCACCCGGAGCACTTCCACCCCGCCAAAAACAGATGTCGATTTAAAAATAGACCGATAGGAATTTTGGATTTTCTCAGCCATCAGCCACCTATTTCACCCATTGCATCGGATTGAGCTTGGTGCGTTCCTTACGCAACTCAAAGTGCAATATGGCCCTATTATCGTCTTCCGGGTCGACATATATGCTGCCGATAGGCTGATTTGCCGACACGTCATCGCCCATTTTCACATTAATCGACGATAGATTGGCATATATCGACAGATAATTCCCATGACGCACCATCACGATTTTATTATAGCCCGGTTGCTCAAATATGGCCGACACCTTACCCTTGAATATCGAACGGGCCACAGCACCTGCACCGACTTCTATATCGATGCCACTATTTTCAGTTTCAACATGTTCAAGGTCGGGATGGCGCTGACGTCCGAAACCTCTAACTATCTTATACTTGCCACTGACCGGGAACAGCAGGTTCCCTTTGTTGCTTTCAAAACTTCCACTCAGGGCCCTGTCAGCTGCCGCATTACCAGCCACTACATTATTGTTGGCAGCCTTTCCGTTCCGACCCTTTGAACCGGCGGCATTTTTAGTCGCTCCCGACGATGAATTGCTGTTTTGCTGCGCAGCTATCAATCGCTCCACCTCCCGGTCAAGAGCCTTTGCCTTTTGTTCCTTCTGTTTCAAAATCGAGCGCAGCGTGCCACTCTCCTTTTTCAAGTTGGCAACAAGTTTGTTTGTTTCTGACTGATTGCTCTGCAATTGCCTTTTCGCTATGCTCAATTTTGTCAAATCCTTTTGGCGCTGGAGTTGCAACGAGTCCAACCGAGAATGCTGAAACTCTAAGCTATCCGTCACCTGCTGGATTTCGTCAGCCTTACGTTTACGCCAATCGGCAAACTGGCGTATGTAGCGCATTCGCTGATAGGCTTGACCGAATGATTCAACCGAGAATAGGAACGAAAGCGCATTGACCGACGACAGACTCGATTGTGTTTTCCTTAATGACTCAGCATATTTATCACGGAGTTTAGCCCGTTGAGCCTCAAGCACGCTTATGGAATCAGTCACAATCTTAACGCATTTGTCAATAGAGTCAATGCCCGACTGAATCACACCGATTTCGGCATTTTTATTAGATATTTCAGCGCGCAACGAATTCAATCGATTAAGCCCCTTCTGTGTTTCTCGTTCGGTAGCGGTTAATTTTTTTGTTGTTTCACGAATTTCACGTTTAGCGGCTTCTCGTTCTTTCTTCACCTTGTCAATATCGCGCGGGTTCACGGCCACAACCACCGCAAATGCACATAAGAGCAATAATGTCACTACACGCAAACGTTTCATAATCTTACTTTTTCTCCTGCCTACTTTTATTACATCAAAGCGATTTCAATTGCTTTAATAAATTTTGTGAATTGACTCGTGTATATCCACGCGGTATGTTCACTGACCGTTCTTCAACATCACCGTTCCACCGAGCCTTTCCGAAATTAAATGACATCGATGCCTCCAATAATATGTTACCCGGACGCGCCGCCACACTCATATCCTCCGACATCGGACCATACGGCGTG
This sequence comes from uncultured Bacteroides sp., assembly GCA_964600585.1. Taxonomy (GTDB): domain Bacteria; phylum Bacteroidota; class Bacteroidia; order Bacteroidales; family Muribaculaceae; genus Paramuribaculum. The sequence goes on along the minus strand of CAZRJT010000002.1, from coordinate 28,191 downwards.
GATTGGCTGCCAGAATATCTTATCATAACATCATTATCTTCATAGCCATATTTAATTCTCAATTCGTCCAACGTATTTCCGCCAGTGAATCTGAAACTATAAGCACCAATCGATGACACCGTTGGTGGCTGCATTATCCACCCACCCGTGTTGCCGTCACTCATAAGTTTCACCTTATCGACCATCGTTGGCCTCAACCTATTTTCGCCAAGGACAAATGCCCTACCGATAAGCAAATCCTCCACATTGTCTATTGTCACCGGGAATCCGGACAATAGATGGTCCAGTCGCTCGGCAACATAATATTTACTGAACTTTTCAACAAACACAACTGAGTCGTTGGTCAGATACAATGTGGCCACTTCCATTCCAAACACCCTCATTGACATATGCACGCTTTTGCCTCTAATCAATGTTGCCGTTCCAGAGACTGACATTTTTTTAGGTGATGACAGACGCAATGTAACCGGAACCCGCAAACGCTCCCATTCGCCATAATCGCTCGCCAGATGCCTGAAAGCATCATGCAAACCATTTTTAGTAATCGAAACATTTGACGTATCGGCAACTATTGCATTTTTTGAGCTTTTGCACGAACCAATCGCCAATAACAGCAATGCAGCGACAATTGATATCGCCACATTACCCCAACCGGTCGGTCTACTTATGATGTTCATTTATAAAAATACGTTTTATGTTTTACTTTTCGCTGTAACAACTCATTGTCCGGGTCAAGCTTCAATGCCTTTTCCCAAAAATCCAAAGCTTGTTGAGGTTCTTGATTCATAAACATTATGTCTCCTGCATGGTCATAGAGGTCGCTCGACGGTTCATCATCGTTTTCAAGTGCTTTTTCAATCACTTCCTTTGCTTTGGCATAATCCTTTTTCTTGAACAGAACCCAGGCATATGTGTCAAGCGACGTCGAATCATCAGGACGCTCTCCGATTACAAGCAATATCATTTCTTCTGCCTTGTCAAGATTTTGGTCTTCGCAAGCCAAATAATACGCGCAGTTATTAAGTGCAGTGAGGTTAAGGGGCTCGAGTTCAATTGCTTTCTCATAATATACAAATGCACTGTCCTTATCCCCGGCCGCATAATATGTATCACCTATTCCTGTGTTAAACTCCGACAGTGTTTTAAGGTCACTTTCTTTCACCAGGCCAATCCCCTTTGTCAAAAAGTCCAACGCTTCGGCATATCGGTCTGTTTGAGTAAGATTTGTAGCTGCCAGCATATATAAATCCGGATTCGAAGGGAAATAATGCAATCCGCGTCTTGCGGCATCCAGCGAACGTTCAAAATCACGAATCTGAAGATACAGGGTCGACAACGCAAGCCATTGCCGTTCATCCGAAGGGTCAACATCAAGCGCATAGCTCGATTGCTCAGCAGCCCCTGCATAATCCTGAATAGCAATCAAATAATCGCGGTATAGATTGTGGATTGCAGCTTCATGGGGATGCTGTTCGATGAGCTGCTGAAACATATTGGTGATACGCGTACGCTGCAATGTGTCGGAATACAATGCCGACACATAATCCTTAAGTATTTCAAGTTTAGGTTCGAGATCCATATCGTCCTGTCCCAAGGCCTGAAACACCTCTCTGTCGTAAGCTACGCTATCGCCAACCGAACGATAGTAATTAGCCCGGGAATAATAAGCCACGCCGCTTGACGGATCCAATTCAACAGCTTTATCATAGAACACCAATGCCGAATCTCCATCGCCGAAAATTGAATACATATCCCCGGCAAAAATATTATACTCTACTGTATTCGGTGACGATGCCAGTAGCGACCGCGCTTCATTCATAACAGCCATCGTGTCATCTTTTTGCATGTATAATTTTATTTTCTGGGAAGAAAGCGGAATACTGCGTCCTTCAACAACTTCGAGCGTATCGTATAACGCTATGGCCTTATCGATATTCTGTTCTCGTCCGGTTTTTGCGAGCATATTGGCATAGTTGAACGTAACTTCGCTCCTCGTCGGATTATTTCTATGCAACCGTTCCCACACCGACACTGCCTCTTCTTCATTTCCCAAATCGGCAGCTATCGATGCGAACATCGCATTGCTGTAAAAATCTTCGGGTGCGCTTTCGGCATAATCTTTTATCAGATTATATCCTTTTTGCATCTCCACACTATCTCCACGCAACAATGCCATTGAATGGAAGCCATATTCGAAGCCCACGTATTTATCCTGATCATTCAACCCGAACGAACGTTTTATAAGCTCATAATACGCATCGTTCTTACCTCCGTGATGCTGACGCACTCCTTCAAGATATATGTAGTCTGCCTTGCGCCGATCGGCCTCCTTGTTCCAATCAGAATACTTATCGTTAGCCGAAAACGCGCTAAGGCCAATGCCTACCGTCGCTATGGCTAATATCGTAAATTGTCGCGATAGAATGTTCACCTTTTTTAATGCTAAAATTATTAATCTACTCCGGTATGACCGAATCCGCCATCGCCTCTCACCGTTTCGTCAAGCCGCTCTGCCGGCTCCCACTCCACATGTGTGTAGTTTGTTATCACCATCTGGCAAATTCGTTCTCCGTCATTAATAACAAAAGGTTCGTTAGAAAGGTTGATTACAATCACTCCTATCTCGCCTCTATAATCAGCATCGACCGTACCGGGAGTATTAACCAGCGAAATGCCATGCTTCAACGCCAGGCCGCTACGGGGCCTTATCTGGCATTCATATCCTTGAGGCAGCTGAATGCGAAGCCCGGTAGGAATCAAAGCGCGTTCAAGCGGATTAAGAGTCACCGGATGCTCCAAAAAGGCTCTTACGTCCATCCCGGCCGATGACGGCGTTTCATATGCAGGGAGTTCATGCTTTGATTTGTTTACTATTTTCACTTTTATTTTATCCATAGCGATGCTCTTTTCAATTTATTCAACGAAAGTAGCGAAAATCTTCCACAACCGTAGCATTTTCCTGTGAAAAAAATTAATTTTGCACATATGATTACGCTTAGTTTTTTCAACTCTGTTGAATTTTATGTAATAGCAGTGGTGACGGCAGCAGCCATAATTGGTCTGTGCGTTCGGCCCGAAACGAAAGGCGAGGCAAAAACATTTCTACTATCAGGCGACATCTCAGATGATGGCATACAAAAAATGTCATCAATTGACATAATATGCAACGATGACGGAACCATCGACTTTATACGTTATGGGATTGACACTGCCAACGGCTTGCCGATAGCCAATTATTTCATCACCGTAATAGGATTTGACATAACGGTCGAAGAACGGATGTCATACACACCCGACATCTTAGCCGGACACCCGACAATGAAAAAATCGTCGTTCATCATCGACTTTCTTGGGGCCGAACGTTACCACCTGACCTTTCGCAATGATTCATCCGAAAACATTGCCGCCCTATATTTCAGAAACACTCCTGGAGTGAGAGCTTCGAAAATGCTGTCATAAACCCTATCAGGCAAACGCCGAAATCAACGACATGCTTATGGCCATATATATCACCATGCCTATGATATCGTTGGTTATGGAGATGAACGGGCCAGTTGCAAGTGCCGGATCGATTTTCAAACGTTCAAGCGTAAGAGGCACGAACGTGCCGAAAACCGAAGCGAACAAAACGACCGACAACAACGACAGCGACACGGCGATTGTGACAACTTGATGTGCCGCGCCAAACTTCAGGAAGTTGTATGCAAACACAAGCAACGAGATTATGCTACCGTTTATCAGGCCAACCCCCATTTCTTTCAGGAGCTGCTTTGCCGAATTTTTTATGTCCAGAGAGCCGTTTGCCAATCCCTGAACCACAATTGCCGACGACTGTGTGCCGACATTTCCACCCGTACCACCTATCAGAGGAATAAACAGTGCCAATGTGGGATCAGCCATCAATCCTGCCTCAAAATTTCCCAATATTACTGAATTGCTCAATCCGCCCACCATTCCTATCAGAAGCCACGGCAAGCGAGCTTTAGTCTGGGTGAACAGAGTGTCGTCAGTTTCCACATCGCTCGACAGACCTGAAGCCAACTGATAATCGCGCTCCGTCGACTCTCTCACCTGATCCATTACGTCGTCCACCGTAATCCGGCCCACCAATCGACCGATGGAATCCACTACCGGCATCGCCACAAGGTCATACTTCTCGAAATCGAGAGCAACCTCGTCAATCGGAGTGTCGGCTTTGACCGAAGTCGGGTCTTCCTCCATCACATGCTTTATCTTCGACACCGACGGATGTGTGATGAGTGTCTTAAGCGGCAAAATTCCACGCAGCCTGTAATCATTGTCGACGACATACACGTAATATATCTCGTCCATGTCTTCGGCTTGCATACGCATCTGCTTGATGCATTCGGGCATACTCCAGTTTTCGTTCACCACGATCATTTCGGTGCCCATCAGACCGCCGGCCGTATCTTCGTCATATTTCAAAAGGTCGATGATATCACCGGCCTGCTCCACATCATCGATGTGCGACAATATCTTGTCACGGTCTTCCTCGTCAAGCTCCTGTATTATGTCGACGGCATCGTCAGTGTCAAGGTGGTCGATGAATTGTTTTGCAATCTCCTCGGCAGGCATATTGCTCAACAGCTTTCTACGGTCATCCTCGTCAAGCTCCATCAACACATCGGCGGCCACATCATCGTCAAGAAGCTTATATAGAAATTCGGCCTCTTCAAGATCAAGTTCCTGATACAGTTCGGCGATGTCGGCCGGATGAAGATCATCAAGCTCCTTACGTGCCGATTCTTCATCTCTGCCATCTATTATCGATCTTATATGTTCAAGATATTCCGGAGTATTTTCTTTCATCATTCAATAGCATTTCTTGTTTGCGAAATCAGGTTGGTCAGACGTATGAAATCATCCACGCTCAACTGTTCCGGTCGTTTTGACATAAGCTCATCGTCTGGAATAGCCGTTCCTGGAGCAAACAAGCCTTTAATGGAATTGCGCAATGTCTTTCGGCGTTGGCCAAATGAAGTCTTGACCACAGTCTTGAACAGACGCTCGTCACAGCCGAGTTCGGCCACTTCATTTCTCACCATCTTTATAACTCCGCTTTTCACTTTGGGAGGCGGCGAAAATACATTTTCGCTTACTGTGAAAAGGTATTCAACGTCATACCAAGCCTGAAGCAACACGCTGAGTATTCCACGGGCCTTGGTGCCGGGAGGCGCAGCCAGGCGCTCTGCAACTTCCCGCTGCAACATCCCCGAGCAACACACCACACTATCCTTATATTCCAGCACATGAAAAAATATCTGTGACGATATGTTATACGGATAATTACCGATAACGCAGAATTTCTGTCCAACCGAATACAATTGGGATAAATCGGTTTTCAAAAAATCGCATTCTAATATCCTACCGTCAAGAGCCGGATAATTCGCCTTCAGATATTCGACGCTCTCACCATCTATTTCAACCACCTTCACATCATAGCCCGCCGAAAGTAAAAATTGAGTGAGCATACCCATGCCAGGGCCGACCTCTATCACCGGCAATCCTTTATAGTCATTCAAGGTGGCGGATATGCGCTCCGCAACCGACATATCTGTCAGAAAATGCTGACCCAATGCTTTTTTAGGCTTTACTTTTTGCATAATATTTGGCCTTTGGTATGTCCTACCCTGTTGAATACTGCAAATTTAGTATTTTCCTGTCAGAATCTTAATCTGAAAGTTACTTTTTTTAACCCATATAATCGAACCAAATTCACATTACACGTGTTTTAATCACGAATGTTAATAATTATGAGCAATTAATGATATCTTAGTCTAAAATACTATAACACACACAAAACGCCGTCAATCATGACGGCGTTTATTTTTATAAGCCACGCACAGTGCTGTGGCTATCACCACACATAATGTTAAGATATAGCACCTTACATTAGCCGTCAAACTCTCAACGCCGACGGTATGCCATTCATTCGACTCCAACGCAAGCCTGCTATCGACCGACGTCGAATCGACCCGGTTTACATCAGTGGATGCTTCCATAACTTCCATATATCCTTGCCGAGCAGATACCCCTATGGCCGTTAGATTAATTCGACCTATCCTCATCGAATCGCTACAATCCAACGGGATATCAAGCCGTAAACTATCAATGTGCCATTCTGAAATCACGTATTCCGCCATACCGTGTTCTATCCGCATTTGCTCTCTGCCCTGATGTTCAATCGACATTTGCGTTTCAACATCCGTATGCGCTACTCTGCTTGTTCGACATGCCGATACCCACAACAGGACTACAATCATAATTAAAATTTTCATTTTCTTCATTTTTGCGTTTTTTACGCAAAATTACGCTCAAGCGCACCGGCAACCATGCTAAATTTCTTCTGGCTTTGAAAAACAATGGCTCCGACGCAATCACGCCGGAGCCATTTCTGAGCTTTGCACTCCTAACAAACGTTATCAGAGAAGTATTTTAAATGATTTGCCACCAACCTTCACTATATAAGCATTGTCATGGGCAACCGATATCAAGATGTCATCGCCGGTCGACTTCACGACTTTTACCTGCACACCTTTCATATCGTAAACAGCAATGTCAACGCCTTCCGAAGCACCGCTGACCAGTATGTCACCGCCGGCATTCTTCACCGTTACGTCATCCGTTTCAACATCGTTGATGCCACTTGACGCCACCACGTCAATCGTACGTTCACCAAGCAACGGTCGACCCAATTTATCTACAAGCGAAACATAATACGTCCCTACACCGGGAGTCACATCTATATTGAAGTTGTGTGGCTTCGTAATTGAAGAGCCGGGCTCAATCGAAACCTCCATCTTTTCGCCGGTATAGCCCAAATCAGTGCCGTCCGGTGCCAACAGTTTAAATCCTATCAAGCCGGTGTAAGCCTTATCGCCTGTATTTTCTATGGTAATTTCCGCCATCGATTGTCCATTGTTGTCGAGAGCAAACGGCGACTTGGCTTCGAATCCGGTGAACACAATATCGGCCAGTTTTTCAATACTAGAAGATGTGAAACGAATCGAGCCGTCAGAATATACTATCATTTTGCTATACGATTGTTTATCGTAAGGAAGTGATATGTCTTGCCATGTGCCGTCTGGATATCGGAATGCCGGGAATACGCTGTAATCCCCTGGCTCAAGAGCTCCCTTCGGTATGTTGACCGACATTTTATTGTCGCTCCAGCCCCAGCTTGCACGCAAATTTCTCACCTCCCATGTCGATGCGAAATTCTGAGAATCGCCATTCTTGTCGCAAACTCTAACGCCCAAAGTAAAAGACGCACCTTCTCCCTTATCGACATTCCCAACCTGCGTCTGGACGGTAAGAAAACCCCTCCAAGCGAAATTATAGTTATCGTTGCCGGCCGCCCCTTCGCCGTAGAAACTCGTTCCGATGGTCACGGGAAGATAATAGCGCGGAGTGCGCCCCGTAGGAGGCTGTATACCTATCAAAGCGTCGCCACCGGCACTGAAACCAGCACCCGACGACGACCCGCCAATGCCTTGCTTTGCCGGGTCAAGAGCCGTAAGCACGAAATAGCCGTCGCTTGAGCCGCCCCAACCCCAATTAATGTGGTAGCAACCATTTCCGTCAGCACCGTCGCACACGAATTCGTGCGCACTTTTGCCATCCTGTGTCGCACCACTTATTAAAACCGGTCGGCCGGCTTCCACCTCAAGATAGATTAGATTTTCCCATGCCGTTTTCGAATAGTGGTCACGTATGCACAGACGCGCACCCGGGTCATAACCGAAATTTTCAACAAGAGCTCGGGCCACACCATTCGAATAGGCACCGCTGCCGCTCGACGAATATCCCATCCTCACACCAATTCCACAACCAAGCATCAACGTGGCCACAGCGTCAGTGTTTTCGTTGTTTGTATTCGGAGGCAACTCTTTTTCGTAATTGTCAAGCATCTTATCCCACTTGAATTCCGTCGAACCATAGTCAAACTCCAATTCGCCGTATTTTTCATCGGTGACCTTGCCATTGTCGTAACTCCGCGTATCAAACGTGTAAACGCCTGTTCCACGTTCAGGATACTCCCAACGACGTATCACCTGCGCCATCGCAGTGGCCACACATCCAGTCACACTCGGCCCGCTATTGTCCTTAGGACACATATAATTATATGGGGCACCTTGATTCCACTGTGTTTTGCCCAAAATCGGAGCTATCGGCTGTTTGGCCATCTTTATGGTTTCATCGCCCGGAACGGCTCCGGAGGAATTCGATCTATAACATTCTATCTGACGTGCATAATCTTCTATCCACCATTTAAATGCAGGTGCCGAACTTTCATAGTCGAATGTCCCCGAATCGCTATATCCCAACAACAACGGCAATTCATCCTCGGCACACACCACGATAAAGCCTCCGTTCTCCCCTCTCGAAAAAACATAGCAGCCTGGGTCGGTTGCTTTGTCGGCTTTTGCCGAATACACTAATGTTGGCTTAACCGCACCCTTAAGGCCAAGAGTGCTCAATTGTTCTCCACCCATCAGCCTGGCCAAAGCCGCATCAGGCGATAGATGCTCGGCGGAAACCGACGTTGCCAATGCGGCAAACAACACTGCTCCCAGTCCAAGAAATCGCAATCTCTTTTGTAACATACTTTTTAATCTGGTAAAAATTAAGGTTCCTAATTATTGCAACAAATATACAAAATATTTTTAATTACAACCATGCTCCATCGAATATTAACTTTCATAACAAACGCCATACACAACATCCGACATCACACATCTCGCATTTTCACTATGCCACCGAACATTTATCCATTATGACGCGTTATGATAGTAAACAAAATACGATTCTCAAATAACTTAAAAATAATCTTTAAAATAATCTATTATGAGCGAATTCACCGACATGATTCAACAACAGAAACCCACTCTTGTTGATTTCTTCGCCACTTGGTGTGGCCCTTGCAAAGTTCAAGGCCCGATACTTGAGCAAGTGAAAAGTCGTCTTGGCGACAAAGTAAATATAATAAAAATCGACGTTGACCAGAATCCCCAACTCTCCGAACAATATTCAATACAATCCGTGCCCACTCTGATTCTATTCAAGGACGGACGTGCCGTATGGCGCGGATATGGGGTTCATCAGGCCGATGCTCTTGAAGCCAAGCTCATTGAACACATACCCACCAAATCCGACGAATAACACGTAATTTAACATTAATCAAAAAGCGCGATTCTGTGAAACACAGAATCGCGCTTTTCTAATCTATACCCTAAGTTTATACTTACATAAATATCAATATCAATCCTTGAGCTGCCACTATGCGCAGGAACATAGTTAACGGGTAGACCGTCGAATATGCAACCGCCGGAGCGTCGCTCGAAGTGCTACCGCCGGCATAAGCCAACGCCGGGGGATCGGTGTATCCGCCCGAGAACAGACCCATTATCGTCAGGAAATTTATCTTGTAAACCCCGCGTGCAATCAGGCCCACAATTACGAGCGGTATGAACGTTATCATAAAGCCCCAGATTACCCACCACATACCGGTGGTGTTAAACACCGTGTCGGCAAAACCCGCACCCGACGATATGCCCACCGAGGCAAGGAACAGGCATATGCCCAACTCTCGCATCAGCAACGATGCCGATGACGATGTATATGTCACCAATTTGAATTTATATCCGAATCGGCTGAGCAATATCGCCACAACGAGCGGGCCACCGGCCAGACCAAGTTTCATTCCAAACCCCACGTTAATCGAGCCCACTACAATACCGAAAAGTATGCCGGCAAATATAGTTATCATATTCGGCTCATTCAGACGCTTCATCGAGTTTCCAAGTTTCTCGGCTAAGCGATCAATGTCGTTAATGTCACCAACTACCGTTATTCGGTCGCCGATTTGCAATCTGAGGTTAGGCGATGCCAACAGGTCAACTCCTGCACGGTTCACACGAGTGGCATTCAACTGATATGCCGTATGCAAACGCAATGCGCCAAGTTCCACCCCATTATATTGGCTTCTGGTTATGACTATGCGACGCGACACCACTCGACTTGGCGTTGCAGCCTCCCAATCCATTTCGGCTTCCGGCCCTATTATCGACTGGAAGCGTTCTACGTCCTGAGCCGAAATAACCACGTACAGCTTCTCGCCCACATGCACTTGCGATGCCGATGTCGGTATGATGATTTCGCCATCGGCGCCAGTCATTCGCGAAATCACGAAATCACATTGTATAATGCTGTGCAGCTGACGCAGCGACTTACCGTCAATCTGGGGATTTTTCACCTCCACTGTTATGATGTTAGGCTTGAGCTGTGCATTCGAATGCTCCTCTTCGATAGCCTTTATTTCATTTTCGGTTTTAATTCCGAAAATAGCCTTTATCAAAAACATAGCGCCTATGATACCCAATACGCCAAGCGGATATGCTGCCGCATAACCCATTGCCATAGTGTTTATAGCCTCGGTCGTACCGGCCGTCTGCTGAGCCGCAGCCAAGCCCGGAGTATTGGTCACCGCACCCGACATCACCCCCACTAGCGCATCGATGCCCGTACCACCGTCGACATAATATATTATCAACACTATCAGCACATTCAGCGCTATACCCAATGCGGCCAAGCCATTCAGTCGCATACCGCCCTTCTTGAACGACGAGAAGAATGCCGGCCCCACCTGAATGCCGATAGAGAATATAAACAAAATCAAGCCGAACTCCCTGATGAATTTGAGCACTTCCGGATTCACCACATAACCGAAATGTCCCATCAGAATGCCTACAAACAACACGAATGTAACGCCTAACGAAACACCTGCCACCTTGATTTTCCCAAGAAAAACGCCCAATGCTATCACGAACGAGTAAAGCACTATCGTGCTCGCCAGTTCCATATTGCCGGGCCCTAAGAGTTTAATCAGCCAAGAAATGTCCATAATTTTCGGTTAATAAATAAAGTCCTGTTTTAATGCGTGTTGCATCATTCACTTAATTTTCAAGGCACAAAGGTACGACTTTTCCTATGAACTGACAATTGTTAAGCGACATTTTGATGCAATTATTTTTAATAGGCCCTAATATCTCTCAGATCAAAAAAGCATGCTTCTTCAACATTTTTCAACACTTTAAATCGATATTTTACACCACTATTGTTGTTTAAAGGATATATCAGAATTCTATGACACGTTTCAACTTCATATTATCCATCTGCCTCGTGTGGATTTTGTCCATACCCGGGGTTAATGCGCAAATGCCCATAAAGTTCAATGTGCATCCGCAAGCCGAACCCGACACCGCCGATTTGGCCTATTACGGCAAGAAGCACTTCTGGCAAGCCGCCGGCACGGTGTTCGGCATGAATATGAGCCTATGGGCTTACGATCGCTACATCCAGCATGGCGACTATTCCTACATATCCATCAACACCATTAAGGACAACTTCAAGCATGGCTTCCTGTGGGACAACGACCATATGGGCACAAATATGTTTCTCCACCCTTACAACGGCAACTTATTTTTTAATGCCGCCCGTTCTAACGGTTTCAACTATTGGCAGTCCGGAATTTTTGCCGTAGGCGGAAGCGCTATGTGGGAACTGTTCATGGAACGGGAATATCCATCGACCAACGACATCATCGCCACGCCAATCGGCGGTATGGCCATAGGCGAAGTATGCTACCGAATGTCCGACATCATTCTCGACGATCGGTCGACAGGTGCCGAACGCGGCCTTCGCGAAGCCGGAGCATTCATCATATCGCCTATGCGCGGCATCACACGCCTGATTAATGGCGACATGTGGCGTAAACGCCCCACATCAGGACGCCTGTTCGGAATTCCGCCAATCGGTGTAGAGATTTCGTCTGGATTCAAAATCCTTTCATTCAAAAACCGCAATGCAGGTATATCCAAATCTGGGTTCTCAATGAGTCTGAATATGGAGTATGGCGATCGTTTCGAAGGCGAGAGCAAACAACCTTACGACTTCTTCACCGTGAATGCCGAGCTCAACATCATCAACACCCAGCCCGCTCTGTCGGAATTCAACATAAAGGGACGTCTGATATCCCGAGAGTTCCTCGAAAGCAAAAAACAATTTCTGAGTGTCGGCATGTATCAGCATTTCAACTATTACGACTCCGACACCATATCGGAACGCGTAGCCAAATGCCCTTACAAACTCGGCGTGCCCGCATCGGCCGGAATCGGAATTCTGTTCCGTGACATCGAACGACGCGGATGGGTGTTCGACGCTTATGCCCATGCCAACGGAGTGTTCCTTGGAGCTATCCTTTCCGACCACTACAACGTTGACGAACGAAACTATAATCTGGCCAGCGGATATTCGCTCATGGCAGGAGCACACGTCGTATTCGGACATGACCGTTTTTCGGCTTCAATATCGCACGAGTACTATCGACTGTTCACATGGAAAGGTTATTCCAACGGCACAAACCTGCGCACAGTCGACTATCACACGCTAAACGTGCAAGGCGACCGCTCGGTGGCGGCATTCGGCGTAACCGACTTCCAAGTCGACATAAAGGCATGGAAGAAACTCTATATCAGCCTTGGCATATCTCACTATTTCCGGTCCACACACTATCGTGATTATCCCGACGTGAAATCCAACGCCATCAGCCAAACGGTAAAACTCACCTACAAGCTATGATTTTTACGACATAATATCTTCGGGTTTAACATTTATGCTTATCTTTGCAAAGATGATAAAAGCCCAGCACATATTAGTCGTCTTAATGATGGTTGCGGCACTGTTTGGATGTAGGCAGCATACGTCAATCCAATATGATTCCACGCTTGAAAAGCTTGCGAATAAAATGGATTCAAATAATTGGAATACGTCTTGCCCCCAAATAGAAGACGTAGATATGAGCAGTCTGAGCACGAAAGCCGATTCAGCGCTTTATTCGCTATTGGCTTATGCCAACATTAAGCGTTCATTGAATAACGCACCTCCAGCCGACTCCATCATCGCTCTGGCCGCCGACTTTTATGCCGACGGGCGCGAGCCTCGCCGTGCCATGATGGCCTGGTATTTCCGTGCCTGTTCCAACTTTGACCGCGAACGTTATGCCGATGCCGTATATTATGCCCTACATATGTTTCCATATGCCGACCAACTCGCCGACTCATTGTATCTTACACGCTACTACGATTTGCTGGGCTCCTGCTTTCTAAAAGTCGGCAATTATCTGGAAAAAGCGAGAGCATATACCAAAGGCCTGAAATACTATCATATCAACCCAAACTCCGGCGACGGCAATTATACACATTTTATGTTGAATGCCATCTCCGGATGGCTCGAAGCCGAATACCCCGACAGTGCCATGATAATATTCCAGGAAAACCTTCCTTATTTCCTTGACGATAGACACCATACTCCCCACAAGGATATGTTATATTTAGTATGGGCTTACCACAGCATAGTGCGCACGCTACCCACCGTCGACTACAATCAAGTGACCGACATCTTTGATTTGCTTGCTTCAAACCCGATTACTCGAGACATAATTGAAAATGACGATGTACTCAGGTTAGAACGCGACTACTATAACGCAGTGCTTAACCACCCTGAATCAATCGACTCATTGCTGATTCAGCTCAACGCTGTCGGCATCGACACATTTAACATAAAGCATCCGGCTCAAATACAAATTTTCCCCGACGTGGTGCAAGCTCAGCGCACTTTCATCATCGAGCAACAGGAAATCAAGACAGCCCACGATTTAAAGCGGAATACTTTACACACTACAATCGCATGCATCGTCGTGCTAATTCTCCTGTCAGGTTTCGGCATCTGGTATCACCGACGCCGAATAGCGCGTAAAGAAGATGAATTTTCTGCTCGCATCGACGAAGTTCGTGCCCTCCACAAAGAAATAGAAACAAGCTCCATAATCGACAAAAACAACAGCCAGCGCTTACAAGCGCTAACGAACAAATTATTCACCCAGCGATTATCGGAAATAAATGAATTGTGCGATACATATTATAACACACGCGACATCGGAGAGCGGGCAAAGTCTATATTCTATCGTGAATTCGAAGATAAAATGACGAATCTCGCCACCTCCGATTCTCTCTCCGAAATAGAGCAGATGGTAAACGAGTGCAAGGACAATCTCGTTTCCTCCCTACGCCAGGAATTACCACAGCTCAAAGAATCCGAAATTAGTTTTCTGACTTATATTTATGCCGGATTCGCAGCTCGGGCTGTATGCGTGTTTATGGGTATATCAAAAGACAATTATTACATGCGTCGTCGACGCATAAAGGCGCGAATCTCCGCTTCCGACGCTCCGTCTCGCCAACGCTTCATCGACGAAATGGGAAATTGAACCCGACTGCATTAGTGACTATTCTAATCATCCCATTATTAGTACACACATTATTCGAGATAGTCTACAAAATGCCTCTAAACATAACCCACTATAAATCAACTACATCCAATCGAAAGACACATCCCGCGTAACCAATTGATTTACAGCGTCGTCCAAACGCGTCTCACGAGACAGCTCATTAAGCCATTAATTATAACCAAGTTACACACAAATTTGTCCTACGATTAACCACTGATTTTTGGCGCCACCTACGATGCTGCAACGTAATTTTGCATCATCAAAATTTCACAAAAATCAAATGTTATGAAACTTAATCTCATTCTGCTCATCGCTTCGTTATTTATGTTCGAGGCTGCCGCACAAAAACGCAAAAACGCCTCTGAATGGATTGTTATTGGAAACGTCATCAATGCCGTTACGCAACACAACGTACCCGACACGATAAAAGTCTCCATTATTTCGTCTGACAGTCTAAAGGCCAAACACACGCTCGCCGTGCCCACCAAAGGCGGACAAACAAGCTTCTATATTGCCATCGACCAGGACGGCGGTGGCGATTGTAAACTCGTGCTCTCCTCCCCCGATTATGCCACTGCTGAATTCCCGCTAAAATTGACAAAAAAACAACACCGAATGATGCTTGGGAGTTTGCCCATCCGAAAACTCACACTGGCCGAAAAAGAACTTGAACTTGATGAAGTGGCAGTCGTTGCCACGAAAGTGAAATTTTTCCATAAAGGCGACACGCTGGTGTTTAATGCCGATGCGTTCAATCTGGCAGAAGGTTCAATGCTCGACGCCCTAATCGACCAGCTTCCAGGTGTTGAGCTTGATGCTAACGGGGTGATAAAAGTAAATGGCAAACCAGTGGAATCACTATTGCTGAATGGCAAGGACTTTTTCAAAGGCAACCGTGGCATAATGCTCGAAAATCTACCAGCATATACCGTGAAAAACGTGAAAGTTTTCGATTACACCAACGAAGATGACGCACTGAAAGGCATACAAGGAAGAGAAACTTTCACAATGGACATAATACTGAAAAAAGAATTTTCAAAAAGCGTAATAGCCAATGCCGAAGCCGGAATCGGCACTCATGGGCGCTACACAGCCCGCGCATTCGGATTACTATTTTCCGACCACACACGCTTTTCGGCTTTTGCCAAAATAAACAACACTAACGAATATCGCACCCCCGGACGCAATGGCAACTGGGACGAAGGACGCTCCAATAGCGGACAACAAATCATCCGCGAAGCCGGATTCGACTACGGCATATACGGAGCTTCAAATAAATATACGATTGAAGGCAATGCCAATGTAGCCGTTGACGACGTTGACCGCACCACTAATTCCTTCACGCAAAATTTCCTTCCCGATGGCGACACATACCGTCCGGCTTTCAACAACAACTTCCAACGCAACTTTAATATTTACACTTACCATTCATTCTTACTGCACACCGATTCCATAAACCTCAGCTACCTGAAAGCCAACGCACAAGGACAATACCAAAAAATGCGCACAAATGGATCTTACATCGAAGCTACATTCAATCAGAACCCTGAAGCCGAATCCATACGCGACAGCCTGATGACTGGCGGACTCCTGGCCAACTCGGCCGTCAACCGTATGTTGAGCGAAACTCGCAACAATGCACACACATTATATGGTAAGTTGTACACCAGCGGACTTTTTGGCATAAAAGGCCGTGACGATTTCTTCGGCTTCGGTGCCGGAGCAAGCGGCAATTCGTCCGATAACGATAGCCCTGACACTTACCAACTGTATTATGGTAAAGAACTCAATAAATTCACCGACCGGCTCAATGCCACCGACACCAAAGCCCACACATTTAACGCCGACATATTTTATGCATGGTGTCCAAACAGCCACATTCAGGTTACGCCTCAGTTCTACACGGATTATAGCGTAAGTAACTCCATTAACGATTGGTTCATAACAGACCGCACGGCACACACCCAATCGGAAGCAGAGGAAATCCTACGCCAATTGGATCCTGAAAACAGCTACCACACCAATCTTCATAACACCGGCACATCATCGGGCATCAATTTCTTTTACAATCACAATCGCACCATCGACGGCGAAGACGATGGATACATCCAATTCAGTCTCCACCCCACATTCAAGACTCTCCACTCTGTGCTGAATTATGACGGAGTCAAACGCTTACACATAGTGAAAGACTTCAAACTGCCGAGCATAAATGCCATATTAGCTTTAAAAACCCATAGAAACTTCCACTATTTCGACTTTAAGTACGATATGAACACTTACAATCCATCCGTAACAAATCTCGTCGACTTAACCTTCACCTACGACCCTCTAATCACCCGAAGTGGCAACCCGAATCTCAAAACCTATTCTACGCAGCGTTTCCAAGCGAACTATCGCGCAGACGGATTATACCAAAAAGGGACTATGATTTCGGCCCAGATAGAATACAACAACACTCATAACGCCATTGCTATGGCCACGGCTTACGACCGTCTGACAGGCATCAAAACCATAACGCCCATAAACATAAATGGCAACTGGAACGCCCATGCCCGTTCCGACATATCGTTTCCACTGACGCGAAACCGCAATCTCAACATCGGCGCAACCATCTATTACGAATATTCCGAAAACGTCGATATGATATCCGAATCAGGCTACGAACAATCCGAAAAGACCACCGTATTCAACCATTCGACATGGGATATATTATCGCTCGAATATAAATTCGGGTCTCACCGCGTCAAAGCCAAAGGCGAACTCAACTACAATCACATCAACGGATCGTATGCCGGATTCGATGCAATGGACATCTGGAGCTATAATTACGGCTTAAACGGACTCGTCACAATGCCACGCGAATTCCAGTTAAGCACCGATATTTTCATACATTCAAAACGAGGCTATGCCGACTCCAACGCCAATTACAATTCGCTCGTTTGGAACGCCACATTGAGCAAGCCGTTTTTAAACGGGTCTGTAATTGTCAAATTCGACGCATTCGACATCCTGCGTCAGGTGCGTAACACATCCGTGAGCATCAATGCCAATGGCCGAGTGGAAACCACCGTCAACACCATTCCCGCCTACTACATGCTACGTATAGCTTACAACTTCTCTCATTCGCCACGAAAATAAGCGAAATAACATCGCGGAAATATTATGTAGCCGCAATCAGACACCTGACCCGAAACCTTACGGTCAGGTGTCTGATTGCGTTCGTGCCGCTTTTTATGAAAATATGCCCCCAACAAAACCACACTTTCATCAAAAGAGTCGCTATTTTTAATCTTTTATGCTTTCATTTTTGAGCTACTAAGGTTAACTTTGTACTCACATTTATGAGCAAGTGGCATTTCCATATAAAATTGCTGGCAATTGTGGCTGTTTCATTATTTTGCGGATGCAGCGCCACTAAACATGTGCCTGGAGGTGAATATCTAGTCGACAATGTCGATATAGTCATCGAGGACAACAACGACATAAAATCGCTAGACCTGATAAACTACCTCCGACAGACTCCCAACCACAAAGTCCTTGGTTTCGCCAAAATACAGCTTGCGACCTACAACCTGTCAGGTGCAGACACCACCAAGTGGTACAACCGATGGTTCAGACGAGTCGGACAGCCACCGGCCATATATGACCAGTCGCTCACCGAAGCATCGCGCAATCAACTAATTAAAGCTCTCGTTAACAAAGGATATATGAATGCAGACGTGACCGTAGACACGGTCATTCGTCCTGCAAAAAAGAAAATAGACGTCACCTACCACGTCAACACGGGCACACCACATCGAATATCGACAATCGACTATAACATCCCCGACACCGCGATAGCACGCATAATCCTATCCGACACTATATTTTCAGGTATAAATCCCGGCGACCTGTTCGACCGTAACGACATCGATGCCGAACGAACTCGCATCACCGAACGCCTGCGCAACAAAGGCTACTACGCCTTTACAAAGGAATACATCACATTCTATGCCGATACCGCCGAAAACTCCTTCGACGTTAATCTTACGGTGAACGTCCGACCTCCCCGACGTCAAACCACCGTAACGGCCGCTATGGTCGACACCGTGTCCCACCTGCGATATTTCATACGAAACGTCTACTTCATCGCCGATGCTCAAAACGCAAGTGACAATAGCCGGATACAACCCTCGGACACCGTACGCTATAAGGACATCACCGTCCTATACGACGGCGACCGGTACATAAAGCCGGCAGCACTCGAAGAAAAAAACTTCATAATACCAGGCTCATTATACCGCGCAAGCGAAATCGACCGTACTTATGAAGCATTGAGCCAACTTGGCATTCTGAAATCCATAAATATCGAAATGGTCCCCGTAGGCCGCATAGGAGCCGACGAATGGCTCGATGCATACATTCACATATCGCGCAATAAAAAGCAAGGCATAAACCTGGAATTGGGTGGAACAAACTCCGAAGGCGACCTCGGTTTTGGCGTGGGGCTAACCTATATGCATCGTAATCTGGCAAAGATGTCGAATCTGTTCACGGCTAAACTGCGCACGAATTATGAAAGCTTGTCAGGAAACTTCTCCGGACTCATCAACGATCGCTATACCGAATATGGTTCGGAAGTCAGCATCACTTTCCCGAAATTTGAATTCCCATTCATTTCACGCGACTTCAAACGACGCATAAAGGCATCTACCGAATGCGCCGTATCGTTCAACTATCAGGAACGCCCCGAATACACACGCATAATAGCCGGCACCGCCTGGAAATACAAATGGGCCAACCCCAACAATCTCGAACGACGCACTTTCGACCTCATCGACATAAACTACGTGTATCTCCCTGAGAGCACAATCGATTTCATAAATCAGATTGCACCCACCAATCCGTTGCTGCGGTACAGCTACGAAGACCACCTCATCATGCGGATGGGCTACACATATTACAAAACCAACAAACGCATTTCAACAGCCAACTTCCGGCGCAACTTCATCCAGCCGTCCATCTACACCTTCCGCATCGGAGGCGAAACCGCCGGTAATGCCCTATACGCACTGTCACGCATTTCCGGACAGCAACGCAAAGGCGATGTCTACCATTTCCTGGGGATACAATACTCACAATACGTTAAAGGCGAATTCGAATATAGCCACACCCGTAATTTCGACGACAAACATTCCTGGGCATTCAGAATAGGTGGTGGCATAGGCGTGCCATATGGCAACTCCCGTGTGCTGCCATTCGAAAAACGTTTCTACGCCGGTGGAGCCAACGGAGTGAGAGGCTGGGGAGTGCGCACATTAGGGCCAGGCTCGTACGATTCACGTAATTCCGTCACCAACTTCATCAACCAATGTGGCGACATCTCCATGATTTTAAGTGCCGAATACCGAATGAAACTATTCTGGGTTTTTGAAGGCGCTTTTTTTGCCGATGCCGGAAACATCTGGACGATACACAACTATGAAAATCAGCCCGGTGGAATGTTCCATTTCTCGACTTTCTGGAAACAGATTGCAGCATCCTACGGATTGGGCCTGCGCCTCGATTTCGAATACTTCATCCTTCGATTCGACTTGGGTGTAAAAGCCCACAATCCCGCCCAAAACCAGGAGCAATGGCCAATAATACACCCCCGCTGGGGACGCGACCTGACTCTCCATTTTTCGGTGGGCTACCCATTCTAAATTCAATTTCGATTGTTATTACTATAATAACGCATAATTATTACACCGATGAAACAATTAGTAATATTCGACCTCGACGGAACGCTTCTCAATACAATCGACGATTTGGGCAATGCAGCCAACTTTGCCCTCCAGAAATGCGGTTATCCGCAACATGCCCTGGCCGCCTATCCATTCTTCGTAGGAAATGGTATCACCCGACTCCTCGAACGCGTTCTACCCGAAGACGAACGTTCAGCCGCCAATGTTGACAATTTAAGACGACATTTCAAAGAATATTACGACGAGCACAACACCGACTCGACCAGACCATATCCGGGAATCCCCCAACTTCTCGAACAGCTCAATCAACTTGGAGTGAAACTCGCGGTAGCCTCTAATAAGTATCAATCGGCCGTCGAAAAGCTCATACACCATTACTTCCCCAACATTGATTGGGGCACAATCGAAGGCGAAAAAGCCGACTATCCTCGAAAACCAGATCCGTCGATAGTATTCGACATTCTCTCAAAGATTCCCACGCCAAAAGCCCAAACTCTTTATGTCGGCGACTCCGGAGTCGACATGGAAACAGCCCGACGCGCATGCATCGAGTCAGTGGGTGTCACATGGGGATTCCGACCCGAAAAAGAATTGGCCGACAATTATGCCGACCACATCGTATCTTCGGCCGACGAACTAATGACCATCATCAGACATGATGATGGCATCTGATTCATCAACTGACGTCGTCCGCCCATAGCTAATCAATGGCGAATACCTCATATCTCAAAAAAGATTCGTAATTTTGCACCAAATTCAATAAATTATCACACAACATGCAATTGACCCCACTAACCGCAATCTCTCCGGTCGATGGTCGTTATCGCAGCAAATGCGAAACACTCGACATGTATTTTTCTGAATATGCCCTGATTCGTTATCGTGTCCGCGTAGAAGTAGAATACTTCATAGCACTTTGCGAGATTCCGCTTCCGCAGCTCTCCGACATTGATAGCGGAAAATTCGAAGCTCTGCGCAAAATATACACCGACTTCTCCATTGCCGACGCACAACGCATCAAGGAAATCGAATCCGTTACAAACCATGACGTAAAAGCCGTCGAATACTTTCTAAAGGAACGCTTCGACGAACTCGATTTAGCGAAATACAAAGAATTCATTCATTTCGGTCTCACGTCACAGGACATAAACAACACCTCGGTGCCTATGTCGGTGCGCGAAGCAATCGAAGAGGTTTATATGCCCCTCATAAACGAAGTCATTGCATTCCTCGAAACAAAAGCCGATGAATGGTACGACATTCCGATGCTCGCCAAAACCCATGGACAACCAGCATCTCCCACTCGACTTGGCAAAGAGATTAAAGTATTCGCTTATCGACTCCGCACACAGGTCGACGCTCTGAAAGCCGTCACTATTAGCGGAAAATTCGGCGGTGCCACAGGCAACTTCAATGCACATCACACTGCCTACCCCGAAATCGACTGGCGCGATTTTGCTGCGGCATTCCTACGCGACAAGTTAGGAATCGAACGCGAATCATACACCACCCAAATTTCAAACTACGATAATTTTGCCGCCCTATTCGATGCATTGCGCCGCATAAACACCATTATGATTGACCTCGACCGAGATATGTGGCAATACATATCGATGGAATATTTCAAACAGAAAATTAAAGCCGGCGAAGTTGGATCCTCTGCAATGCCACATAAAGTAAATCCAATCGACTTCGAAAATTCCGAAGGCAATCTGGGCATTGCCAATGCCATTCTGGGACACCTGTCAACAAAACTCCCGATTTCACGCCTCCAGCGCGACCTCACCGACTCTACCGTACTGCGCAATGTCGGCGTACCTTTGGCCCACATACTGATTGCGCTGAGCAGCACGATGAAAGGTCTAAATAAACTCATCCTCAATGAAGACGCCATCAACGCCGACCTCGACAATATGTGGAATGTCGTTGCCGAAGGCATACAGACCATACTCCGTCGCGAAGGCTACCCGCATCCCTACGAAACTCTTAAAGAGCTCACGCGCGTAAACTCCACGGTGACAGCCGAAAGCATCGCCCAATTCATTGACACGCTGAATGTTTCAGATGCTGTAAAAGCCGAATTGCACAAACTTTCGCCGCATAGCTACATCGGATATTGATAATTGCCAATACAAACGCTGAATAAAATACGAGGCTACGCTATCACAGCGCAGCCTCGCAGCGTTTTTATGAAGGGATTAGATTATGAATATCCTGTGTCAGCACACATCCCCAACGAACAGGACACGCGTGCAAACGCACATTAGCCGGACTGCATTTCAATCAAATATGCAGCTCCGACTTAAACTGTTTCTATAAAAAAGGATTGTTGTGTGTGCTTCATATTTTCGATGCAAAGATACGTGAAATTTAGTTGCCCACCAAAACAAATAAATTTAAAATTTAAGTAAATTAGTTAATATACAGGCACTAAAAAGGCGGCACCACACATCGACGCCGCCTTAATTCATCCAATCTGAGCCTCTAAAGGTCAACTCTTGAAAAAACTCTTCTTTACCATTCGGTTAACGACACAAGCATTCACGATGCTAATCAACGCCACCAACACCACGCCCACTGCCACCGACGGCAGTACACTAGTGCCCTCGGCACCAAGAGCCGACAGCGCGTTGCGCCAATAACCCGCACCAACAAGCATAACCGACACCGCACCAACAAACACCGGCACATTCACACAAACCACGATTCTATTATAATAACGCGCCACCTTCAGAGGCGAATAGCCCAACGACATCAACGCCGACAACTTGTCCTCGCTCTTCTGCAACAGCAAATTCACACTCAGGAACAATATGAAAAATGACAATAGACTGATTAACACGCCAACTGATATCACCACAGCCGCCAGCACCGAAAGAAAATACGACGCTTTGCCACTGTCAGTCCTATCTCCTGCACTCTCATATCCATTATCCGACAGATACTTTTCAATATCTGGATTCCCGGGACTATTCACTTCCAATATCAGGCGCGAAGGTTCCGACACGCTGCCATCGCCGAATTCCGAATTGGCCCATGCCATAAATTCCTCCGGAACGGCTATCGTATTCAGTCGCGACGAAAACCCAACTATCCTGCCCGGCACACTCTGTAAACGGCCATTTCCGCCCAATGTGAGCCGTATCGGAAACATCCCTATCATCGATTCGCTCACCTGAGGCATCCCATGTGAAGTCGCAAATCCAAAATTATACAGCGACAGATAATCCTTATTTAGCATTATCGGCACAAACTCCGATTCTCCCGGACGATAAGTCCATTCCTTAGGCAGCACATCAAAAAAATCCTTCGGTATCGATTCCAGAAAGAGTGCGGTCGACATTCCACGGCCTCCGAATTCAAGCGATGCCGACACATTAAAATCCGATGCAGTGAACGCACCGACCTTCTTCAACCACGGCTGTGCCTCTATGTCTGATATCTCCTGAGGCGAAAAAGTCGTGCCTCCACCTAAGATCGACCCCAACCCTTCAACCTTTTTCGATATAATCACGTAGTCACGCGACATAAACGAATCATCGCCACCAAACACCTTTTCGACATCGCGATAAAACTGCATGGCCGTAAGGACTATCGCCAGACCCACAAAATTAGCCACGGCATAGCCCCCGAACTGCCCTACACTCACATTGCGCCGCAACAACCGCCACACAACGCGGCTCCCCATATCAATCATAACTTAAACACCTCGTCAAATTTCAAATCGATGTCATTTCCCACCGACGTGGCCACAATTCCGGCTCCACGCAACGACGCCTCCTCTACGATGAACGACGCCATAGCCTCATTATTTCGCGCATCAAGATGACTCACCGGTTCATCTATAAGCAAAAAGTCAAAAGGCTGACATAATGCCCGTACGATAGCCACCCTCTGCTGCTGACCAACCGACAATTGGCCGGCTAAAGAGCCGGCCTTATCGGCGATACCGAGACGTTCCAACGCAGCTTCAATCCAATCGTCCGAAGCATAGCCTGTCAAGGCATTTTTAATGCCTATATTTTCCACCACGGTTAATTCCGGAAACAATTTGAGTTCCTGCGGCAGATATGCAAGATGGCGCATTCTCAATTCACACCAATCCTCGATCGTAAAGCATCTAACGTCGCGGCCATCCATCTCTATCAAGCCTTCAAAATCGCGACGCAATCCATATATGTAACAGCAAAGCGACGATTTGCCGGCACCCGACTCAGCCGACACAAGATATGTGCGGCCTTTCTCGAATGTCACGTCCGAACACCACACCTCCGATTGTTCAATGCGCTCTCTGAACTCATCGCCCGCGAACACCATCGGTCTAACGCCCGATAGCCTTATCGCATCAATCATTGCATCGAATACATAAGCGACAACAACGTCACAAGAACAGGACTATTTGACCCTGTAACCGACAATTTCAAGTCATACTGTTCCGTGCCTGCGCCTATTGTAAGTTTAAAGCCATAAGGCACTCCGTTAAGCAACTTGCACCCTTCAGGCATCTCCACGCTCAGCGCAGCCGTCTTTCCCTGGAATGTCGTGGCAAGCGAATTGCTCTCGTTCGAGTTGAATGGCTGCGTCGACACTCCGAAATATCCATCGACATTTCCAGCATATAGTGTCAGGCTTTCCGAAAGCTTCATTTCCACAATGCCATCCTTGGGCTCCTCTTTCGACGATTTGAAACTGCGGTTTAGCAATGTCACAATCTCGTCAATCGATTTCTGAGGCATATGCACCATTGCCATAGCATCAATATTTTCGATATTCGAAAAATCCTCTTCCTTGTCGATTTTGGCAGCAAACGACACTGTGCCGTCAATCTTCTTGAGA
This sequence comes from uncultured Bacteroides sp., assembly GCA_964600585.1. Classification (GTDB taxonomy): domain Bacteria; phylum Bacteroidota; class Bacteroidia; order Bacteroidales; family Muribaculaceae; genus Paramuribaculum. Next base: position 3,258 of record CAZRJT010000002.1, on the reverse strand, counting down.
TAAGGCATAATCGTTGCCAAAACCATTCGGGCCGTAGTGTTATTGACCAGGCTCAGATACTCACTTGCCGAATCCCAGTCAACATCATTAAGGCCAACCGCAAATGCCACATTGTACGTGCCGGGCACATAACGAAGAAAATCCGTATTTATTTCCGACAGCTCAGGCACTTTCACCACCTTGCCATCCGACTCCATATTCACCGACTGCATTGAAAGCATATTACCTTCCGTATCGGCCTTTCCACACAAGAACTTCGAATCCGTAGGCATCTTCATTGCATATGCCACCATATCGCTCGACGTCGTCAGATACTCCGCAACGCCACGCAGATCGCTGTAATTTTCCGACGATGCCTTCTTCAGGATTTCGGCAAGGGTCTCAGCCACCGACACTCCTTTGGTTGAAAACCACGCCTGATTCTCCGACACCAACCACACCGACGAATCTGCTCCGGCATAAACGTCGAAACCCGCCGACTGGCTATTTTCATAACTTCCGGCAAGCACAGCCTCAAACTCCGCCTTATTGGTCAGTTTCACCGTAACGAATTCATCGGCATCATAGGCAAAAGCAATAACGCTATGCACATCAACCGACGGAGCAAGCATCACAAAATCATTCAACAAGCTCCTATCGCTATTGGAAAGCAATTTACCCGAATACTTCGTCAATTCTTTTGGAAGCACCAGCTCGCCATTCTCCACTTTGCAGTCGAATGCCTTCATCACCTTCTCCACATCTATCTTCGCAACGCCACGCACGCCGTCCACAGGCACGGTCGACAACAATTCATCAGTTTTTGAACACGAACTCACAACCACAATGCCGCATATCACCAACAGCAATGCGATGTTTCTAAAAAATTTCATTTTCATATCCATATATTTATTGATTTGATAATTCATCTTTAGCCTCTGTCTTCACTCGTTTGCATATTCATAGGGCTCTATGTGTATGTTGCATATCACGTCGTTTCCAAACCGCTCCTTCAATCTCCGCTCCACGTCCGACGCAATGTCATGAGCTTCCACCACCTTGATATCCGGATTCACCTTGATATGAAAATCCAATATCATCCGGTTTCCGTTTCTGCGAGTCCTGAATTTATGGAAAGCCAACACGCCAGGGGTCTGATGAATCACCTTCACCATCTGCGTTGTCAAATCCTTAGGCAGCGAGGCCTCAAGCAATTCCTTGACCGCCGGCAATCCGATCTTCACGGCAACGACGAATATGAACACACTCACCACCAGTGCCGCCACCGGGTCAAGCACCCTCCATTTCTCGCCAAGGAACATCGACCCTGATATGCCAAGCAACGTGGCCACCGACGTTATTGCATCACTGCGATGATGCCACGCATTGGCCACAACCGACGACGACTTTATTCGCCTGCCCCAATATGTCGTATAATGAAACAACACCTCCTTGGCCGCTATGGATATTATAGCCATTATCATAGCCACTATGCCAGGCCTCGGCAGCAAATCGCCTCTCACGGCATCCAGAACGCCCTTTAAGCTGTTGTAAAAAAGTCCTACGGCCACCACGGCCAATGCTGCGGCTATCACCATTGTGGCAAAAGTCTCATATTTCCCATGTCCATAGGCATAATGTTTGTTCGCGCCTTTGCGCGAAATCTTTATCATAGTCAGCACCACGACATCGGTAACAAAATCAGACACCGAATGTACACCGTCGGCCACCATAGCCCCCGACCGGCCTATCACTCCGGCGCCGATTTTCAGCACTGCAAGGACGGCGTTAGTCCAGAAACCAACCCATGTCACATGCTGGCCAATCTTCACTTCCTGCTCAGGCCCATAATTAATCGACGTATCATGCATTTCTTCAAATATTGATTATCGGTCATAAAGATAACACTTATTTGAATTGCACACAAACATACATCAATTTATCTTCAATAAGCGCTTAATAATCGCAAACATTTTATGCCCATTCGCTTTATTATGTCAGGCGTTTGCCGTATATTTGCGCAGAATTTCAATTATAAACAACTTAACGCATATGGGTCAAATCTCAAATCGAATCGAATCTCTGTCGCCGTCACAGACCTTGGCTATGTCTCAAAAAAGCAACGAGCTCAAAGCTCAAGGCGTCGACGTCATAAATCTTTCGGTAGGCGAACCCGACTTCAATACACCTCACCACATTAAAGAAGCCGCCAAACGTGCCATCGACGAAAACTTCACTTTCTACACCCCCGTTCCGGGATATATGTCGCTTCGCAAAGCCATTGCGGCAAACCTAAAAGACGTAAACGGCGTTGATTACGCTCCCGAACAAATCGTAGTGTCCGGCGGTGCAAAACAATCGCTCTGCAACGTAATCCTATCTCTAGTCAATCCAGGCGACGAAGTGATTATACCCACTCCGGCCTGGGTAAGCTACGTAGAGATGGTGAAACTCGCCGAAGGCAAAAATGTCCTGATTCCCGCCGGAATCGAACAAGACTTCAAGATTACGCCTCAACAATTGCGCGATGCCATCACTCCAAAAACCAGGCTGATACTGATATGCACGCCTTCCAATCCAACCGGAAGCGTATATTCCCATGCCGAACTCCAGGCACTCGTCGATGTCATAAAGGACTACCCCGACATAATGGTGCTTGCCGACGAAATATACCAGCACATCAACTTCACCGGAAGCTTCACCTCTCTTGGTGCATTCCCCGAAATCGCCGATAGAGTCATTGTAGTAAACGGCGTGTCAAAAGCATATGCAATGACCGGATGGCGCATCGGATTTATCGCAGCCCCCCTATGGGTTGCAAAAGCCACGACAAAGCTCCAGAGCCAATACACCTCCGGAACCTCATCAACCGCCCAGAAAGCTGCCGAAGCCGCTTACACCGGACCGCAGGAATGCGTTGAAGAGATGCGACAGGCATTCGAACGCCGCCGCAACCTTGTCGTGTCGCTCGCACGCGAAATTCCCGGAATCAAAGTCAACGAGCCCCAGGGCGCATTCTATCTCTTCCCCGAAGTGTCAAGCTATTTCGGCAAAAAATATGGCGATCGCGTAATAAACGACGCATCCGACCTTGCTATGTATCTTCTTGAAATCGGCCACGTTGCCACTGTCGATGGAGGTGCCTTCTGCCTGCCCGGATACATCCGCCTGAGCTACGCCACTTCCGACGACAACATTCGCGAAGCTATGCGACGCATAGCCGTAGCACTCGCGCAACTAAAATAACGCCCGTAATCTCACTACGAACATACAAGTCAG
>CAZRJT010000001.1:0-61099 GCA_964600585.1 uncultured Bacteroides sp. | reverse complement strand
CGCTCCAGTGAAACCAATCGGCACCCTCCATAATTTTGTCGAAATCAAAATCTTCGGGGTCAGCCTCCGATATAGCCGACCCGGCACGATCGTAAATTACCTTAGACGGGCGCATCGATGCACCGGTTTCACAGTAATATATTCCTACTCGATTACCGCCACGCGCTATATATTCGGTCCTCACCCCGTATCTGCGAAGCGCATTAAGGGCCGACTGCCCTATTTCATGTTTAGGCAACTTCGACACGAAGAAAGCATCGTGTCCATAGTTTGCACAACTCACAGCCACATTGGCTTCACCACCACCCCATATCACCTCGAACGAATCGGACTGCACAAAGCGTGCCGACCCGGAAGGCGAGAGTCGCAGCATTATCTCTCCAAGAGTTATAATCTTGCTCATATCAATATATGTAAACTATTTAGTCATTTTCGTCAGCAGCACCGGCCCTAAACACGCCCATCTCAACCTGTTTCTTTGTGATTTGCAATCTATTCCACCACACCATACCCATCGTGAGCAACACAAGTATGCATGTGCCGATCCATTTAAACGAATATGTGCATTTGAATATAATCCATGCCAACGGACTGGATGCAAAGTCAAGACTTCCACCTTCGAAGCCATCCGGTATGGCCACGGCACCATCGCCGGTAGCAGCGTAGACATCTTTTGCCGCCAATGTAAACCATGGAGCCAAATTGGTGACCAGATACAGGCCCAAAGTCATCATAACTATGCCGACAATAAATGTTTTCAACACATTTCCGTTAGTGTATGGCAATACTAATGGAAACACATAGAACATCCCGGCCAAAGAGGCTAACGGAAGGAACTGGTTATCAGGGAGCAAAACGGCCAAAATCAATGTGAACGGAATCAGCAGCAACGATACGACCAACGTCGTGGGGTGTCCGATGACCAAAGCCGGACTCATACCGATGTTCAGGCCCTCCGCACCCTTGAATTTACGCGCAATCAGCGAACGGGTGGCGTCGCTTATAGGCTTCAACCCTTCGATGAACAACACCGTGACACGGGGTATAAGTTCCATAACTGCTCCCATCTTTATTCCGAGCCCGAGGATGTAGGGCACGCGGTCGGAAATCTCAGCCCATGACTGGCAGGTGAGGCAACCGATACCGACACCCACTATCACACCAAGGAACAAAGGCTCGCCAAGCACACCAAATTTCCTCTTCATTCCTTCAGCATCGATGTTGAGCTTATTCATTCCCGGAATGCGGTCGAGAAAATTGTTTATCACGTAGGCAAACGGTGCAAATCCGGCACAAAATGGCTGGGGAATGGAAATACCATCCATATCCTTATAAAAATGCTGAAATCGCTTTGCCGTCATATCGGCAAGCACGAGAGTAATCACATAGCAGATAATGGCACCGAAAAATCCCCATATGAGCGAATCGGAAGCGAAATATATCAATCCGCCAATGAAAGCAAAATGCCAATAGTTCCATAAATCGATGTTGACCGTACGCGTGGTCTTAGTGAAAAGCATAAGCAGATTAACACCTAAACACACAGGTATTATCAAAGCTCCAACTGCCGTATTATAGGCCACCGCCGCTGCGGCAGGCCAGCCCATATCGAACACATGGAGCTGCAAATCATAAATATTAACCACAGAGTCAAGAGCCGGCCCAAGACTCGAAGTCAGCAGAGCCGTGATTACAGACAGACCAACAAAGCCCACGCCGACGCGTAAACCCGACTTCAAGGCATCACCAAATTTAATGCCGATACACAAGCCCAATACAGTGAAGATAATCGGCATCATCACTGCGGCGCCAAGCCCAATGATGTATTTAAACACTGCCTCCATAATCGTTACTTTTCTATTTCAACCTTGATTGGCTTAGCCAATTTTGACGAATAATCGCTTAGATATCGAGTCCATACATCCATTGACTCCACACCGCCCTTACTCCATCCGGAGCCCCAGTAATATACCAGCTCAGAGCCAGGACGATAGGGCATCACCGACAGGATGTGCCCAATGGCATCCCCACGTTCGTATTCAAACGCCCGAAACTCTGACACCGCACCATCGACAGGAGTCAAAACGCCTATATATATAGTGCCGTTGGAGCCATCAGGATTTTGCGTAGGGTCGGCATAAGCCATATAATTTTCACCAAATACATAGTCGTCGACTGCCGGCTTGTGAACTACTATACCAGCAGCAACCTTGGAATCGCCAACGTTATCGAACTTAACAGATGTGCGGTTCAGATGCGAACCTTTATCAAGTGAGATTATACGCGTTTCAGCAATCGAATCGCCATCGTATACGAGCTTGAACGTGAACCGAAGCGGGCCTCCATCAAGCACTTCACATGAAGTAAAGCAATAGGGATAGATCAACTCCCCTATCGAATCGAGCAAAGCGGCGGTTCCGCCTCCCAACGTGGGGCCGACGGCATATACGTCCATCCCTTCGCCATGGTCCTGATGATACGAGATGCCTTTGTTGCACTCTCCATCATAACGTTTTTCAAGCACGGGGACAGAGGTCGATTTAGTCCAAACATCATAACCAAAAGCCTGTTCACCCGACGCCTGCAGAGCCGGGCCATAAGCTCGGTAAGCGGCCTTATCGTTTTCCCACGCGAAGTCATCGAGACGCTCTGGGAACAAACGTCCATAGGTTACGGTGTCGACCGGTGCGGGAGTGCCCTTTTCCAGTACATACACCACACTTGCCTCAGCCGGAATGTTGGCCGGGAACACCAATTTCCCGTCATAGGTAAGCTGATAGGGCACTTCACGACCATCGTCATCAAGCACCTTAAACTGGTACGGAGGCAGGTCAGCGACCGCAATCTCTACCAGTTCACCTTCGCGAGCCACGGGCAATTCATTGGTCAACCTGACATTCGTGCGTGTGCCACACGAAGCCATCAGAATGCCAACAGTCAGAATCGATATGTTTTTCAAAGTCATATTTTTCATCGCAATGCGTCAATTACTTCGGTTGCTTGCCGATATAGGCAAGAATGCCGCCGTCAACATAAAGCACATGGCCATTTACGAAATTACTTGCATCCGAGGCAAGGAACAATGCCGGCCCCATCAAATCGTCGGGAGTGCCCCAACGCGCTGCCGGAGTTTTAGAAATAATGAATGCATCGAACGGATGGCGACTCCCGTCGGGCTGCAATTCACGCAACGGAGCAGTCTGCTCGGTGGCAATATAACCTGGGCCTATGCCATTACACTGTATATTATATTCGCCATATTCAGACGCTATGTTGCGAGTGAGCATCTTCAATCCACCCTTTGCGGCAGCATAAGCCGAAACGGTCTCACGGCCAAGTTCGCTCATCATGGAGCATATGTTGATGATCTTGCCATGACCCTTCTTAATCATACCAGGTATGACCGCTTTGGCACATATAAACGGCCCGACCAAATCCACGTCAATCACACGGCGGAAATCGTTACCCGACATTTCGTCCATAGGAATGCGCTTTATTATACCGGCATTATTAACCAGTATGTCAATCACGCCTACCGTACGTTCAATATCGGCCACCATTTCACTAACCGCATTTTCATCAGTGACATCGCATAGATAACCCTTAGCGTCTATGCCCAGCTCTGAATATGCCGCTGCCCCGCGGTCGAGAGTCTCCTGTCGCGAACAATTATACACGATTTTGGCTCCGGCTAAAGCCAATGATTTTGCTATTGCCAATCCGATACCATAAGCTGCACCGGTGACCAAGGCCACTTTCCCTTCGAGAGAAAAAGATTTAAGCACCTCGCTACTTGTATTCATATCGTTATATCTTTAGTGTTAGAATAAATCTCTGAAACGTTCGGTTTCGCCCCAGTGATGATCTTTGGGGAACGGCACCCCACCCCATGCCTTCTTGCTTGTCCAAGGCAATGCGGCATCGGTCCAGAACGGATGTGAAGCCGGCAATCCGAGAGGCAGGAATGCCAACGAAGTCATATAGAGGCTACCGTTATTGGTGTACCAGTCGGCGACATTCGGCTGACGTCCGGCAAATCCAATCGTCAAGAAGCCGCCTTCATTGAAATTGTCTTTATCGTCGAACATACGATGCATCACGGCCGTGAGTGCACCACGCACCTGTCCGTCGGTAAGACCGGCAGGCAATTTCTCATACCAGGCCAACAGAGCCAACGGCTGCATTGCCGCCATGCGGTAAGGAATTGAACGGCCAAACACCGGGAACGTGCCTTCAGGCGATATTAGGCGTTCCAGAACTATGCCGTATTTTTGGGTGCGGCGCAACGCGCGGCCATAATATCGCGGATAGTGTATGCGTGTGTAAGCCTTGGCATCCCTCATAGCCGCAAGCGTTTCAAGATACATCGGATGGAATACATAGCTGCTATAATAATCAAATGCGAATTCAGGGCCATCAGCATACCAACCGTCGCCAGTGTACCATTCCTCAACCTTACGGATAGCCGAATTTATGCGGTATTCGTCATATTCGGCTCCAGCCTTAGCCAAGAAACTTTCAATAGTTGACGAGAAAAGCAACCAGTTGGTGTAAGGAGGGTCGACTCTGCGCAGCTGAGTGAATTCCTCGAAATAACGCTTCTTGGTCACGTCGTCAAGCGGCACCCAAAGCGAATCATATCCACGCAGGAAACTCTCGGCAACGTAAGCGGCATCCACCAAAGCCTGTCCATGTCCACGCCATGCCAAATAGTCGGGACTTTCGGGGTCGACGGCATTTGCATAACTTTTAAGCGCCATTTCGCGCAATTCCTTGCGTTTGGCACCTTCGGGGGTATCGTCATCGGGCAACGACAGCCATGGAGCGATGCCGGCCATCAAGCGACCGAATGTTTCCATATAAGTCACTTTTTTGCTGCGACCATCCCAATTGGGACTAACTTCAACCAACATATTTTTCTGAAGATTGCCTTCGGCCATATTGCTCAACACCGGATAGGCCATTTTATAAGCCAAATCGGTCCAATAAGCACGGTCGGTGGTCAGCAAATCTTTTTCAAGGAATCTAACATACTCGCACGCAGCCAGCAGGAAAGCTCCTACTCCGAAATCGGCAGTAGAGTTCGCATCGACGACCTGACCCGGAATCGCTTTTTCGCCGATAGGCTGCACGTATCCTATTTTACCATCCTTCTGAAGCGCGATTTTGCTCAAATAATTCCATCCCTTCAATGCGGCATCAACATACTTTGGCTCGGTGAGATATCCGTTGTTTATGCCCCAAAGCAGAGCATATGTGAAAAACGCAGTGCCGCTCGTTTCATATCCGGGAGCAAATTCTTCGTCCATCATCGAACGCGACCAATATCCCTCAGGTCTCTGGAGAGCCACAACTGCTTCGGCCATATTGCGGAACTTGTCTTCAAAAAATGGCCTGTTGGCATAGTCGGCCGGCAAATCTTTGAGGACCTTTGCAAGTCCGGCCAACACCCATCCATCACCACGTGCCCAGAAATCCTTCTTTCCATTGACCGTCTGGTGCTGCGGATAGGGGTATTTTGCATCTCTATAATATAGATTTTCATCCTTATCGAACATTATGCTGTCACTATAAAGCACATACTCATATAGTTTATCGAGATATTGCTGATTTCCAGTGATTCGATAAAGCTTGGTCATTACGGGCATCACCATATAGAGTCCGTCGGCCCACCACCAATAATCGTTTTTTCCGGTCGACATCTCATATTCCATCACCTCACGGGCTCGACGAATACGGTTGTCATCGGGCAGCAGATTATATAAATCGGCATAAGTCTGAAAACAAATCTGCCAGTCACCGAACAGCACGTGTTCATCCGTCTCACCGTAATTATATTTCCATTTACTTCTGTCGTCACTCTTCGCGCCCTTCCATTGATTATGCTGAGCCCACTTTTCGGAATAGTCCTTATAGGCTTCATTACCGGTGAGGAAATAGGCTTCCATATTTCCGGTGTGATAGGCCGCGTTATGCCAGAAGGGAGTGCCTTCAGGCGAATGTGACGCCTGCCATGCATCATTGACTTTTTCTATGATGCCTCTGACTTTCTTTGCTTCTTTCTCATTCGGAGTCTCGGCAACACTTGACAGCGACACAGCCATCAAAGCAGCCACCCCCCAAACTCTAAATGCTAAATTCATGGATAATTATTATGTGGTTAATGTTTGAACACAAAGTTACTCCAGATGCTATGCCGATGGGTTTAATATTATATCATTTAAGTTTGATTTTGTCTCAACGGGTGCTGTCGCTCAAGTAAATGAAGCAAACAGGACTTTTAGGCATCACAATTGAACGAATAATTGAATTGTTTGATTCATCACTAAACCATAAAAGCAAATAATAACGCTAACTTTGCATCATCAAGAATTCACTTTATGATTCTCCAAGTTAATATTTAAGGTTTAGTGTTGCATAGTTTTTTATGGATTGTTTTAGGGAAAGGATATTGTAATTTGTGATACAAAGTGCATCTGAAATCAAAGATGTATATTAAAAAATCCGGCGATTGTTCGTCGGATTTTTTAATTCAATTATGTCACCCTTTAAAAACGACTGTCCCCGCTCCGGTTTGGGAGCAGGGACAGCTTTGTTAAACGGGAAATAGAATCAATCTCTTCAGATGAGCTGAACAGCGAGTGATTCTACCGGCAGAGCCTTCATATACGTTTCGATGTAGGCGTTGAATCCTTCGACATCGGCAGCCACCGGAGCTATTTCGGTTCCCTTATCGCCGGCAAACACTTCGTCGTTGAGATATTCGCCAAGCGTCATACCTTCGGCTTTGTTCACCATATATGCCGCAAGGAGAGCTATGCCCCAGGCACCACCTTCACCGGCAGTGTCCATAACGGAAATGGGTGAGTTAAGAGCGGCTGCCAGCACACGCTGTCCTACACCCTTGGTCTTAAATAAACCACCGTGACCAGTGATACGGTCGACAGCAACTTTCTCTTTGTTAAACAAAATATCATTGCCAATCTTAAGCACTGCGACAGTGGCATATAGTTGGGAACGGAAGAAGTTTGCCAGGTTGAACTTGTCGCGAGGCGAACGGACAACCATCGGACGGCCTTCGGCCAACTTCACCACGGGTTCGCCCGACACGAAGTTATAAGCCAGCAGGCCACCGCAGTCGGCATCGCCGTTGAGGGCGTTGTTGTACAGCATACCATAGAGCAAGCCGGTGTCAACTTTCAGGCCCATCAGTTCCTGGAATTCGGCAAAGATATTTACCCAGTCGTTCAGGTCGGAGGTGCAATTGTTGCAATGCACCATCGCAACCGGATCGCCAACAGGAGTGGTCACGATGTCGATTTCTTCGTAAGGGCGCGAGAGATCTTTTTCGAGCACAATCATCGAGAACGATGAAGTGCCGGCCGACACATTTCCGGTGCGGGAAGCCACTGCATTTGTGGCCACCATACCCGTACCGGCATCGCCCTCCGGAGGACAGAAGGGCACCCCAGGCTGAAGCATGCCCGAAACATCCAACAATTTCGCGCCTTCCTCGGTGAGACATCCGGCACATTCGCCAGCGAGAAGTATCGACGGGAAAATATCGAGCACCTTCTTGTCGAATCCCTTAGAAGCCGTCAGCTTGTCAAATTCATCGGCCATACGCTGAGAGTAAGTCTTGGTGGCGGTGTCGATTGGCATCATACCCGATGCATCGCCAATGCCCAGCACCTTCTTGCCCGTAAGTTTCCAGTGTATATAGCCGGCAAGGGTATTCATCGAGTCGATTTGCGACACATGCTCTTCACCATTAAGGATGGCTTGGTAAAGATGTGAGATGCTCCAACGGATAGGCACATTGAAGTTGAAGAGCTTGCTGAGTTCTTCGGCAGCAACAGCTGTATTGGTGTTACGCCAGGTGCGGAAAGGTACGAGTATATCACCTTCTTTATTGAAGGCCATATAGCCATGCATCATTGCGCTAACGCCTATTGCGGCAAGGCTTTTGATGTCAACCGTGAGACCGTAAAGAGCATGCACATTATCGACCAAATCAGCGTAGCTATGCTGGAGACCATTCCAGATGTCGTCAATGCTGTACGTCCAGATTCCGTTCTCCAGATGATTTTCCCACTGGTGGGCACCTTGGGCAATCGGACGATTGGCACCGTCAATCAAAACAGATTTAATTCGGGTAGAGCCAAGCTCGATACCGAGAATGGCTTTACCCTCTTCTATGATTTTTTTTGCTTCTACATCCATGACTTAGAGATAGAATGAGCGGTTAAGGGCATAGTACACTTCGCCGAGACGCAGTTTGTCCTTAAAGTTCTCGATAGTGGTAGTCTTGTCGATATGAAGCATTTCGATACCAGCCATTTCGGCATAATCTTCCCAATATTCGGGAGTGAGGTCGTAAGAGAAGCAAGAATGATGCGTTCCACCGGCAAGAATCCACGCTTCAGCACCAACTTCGAAGTTAGGCATCGGAATCCAGAGTGCTGACGCAACGGGGAGCTTAGGCAGCGGCTTAGATTTGATGCATTCTACATCGTTTACAATCAATCGGAAGCGGTTGCCAAGGTCAACGATTGTGGCGGTGATGCCGTTGTCGGGCTTAGAGGTGAATACAAGACGGGCAGTCTGGCTCTTGCGGATACCTATGCCAAGGAAGTGAACTTCGAGACGGGGACGTTCCTCAGCGATGAGCGGGCAGATTTCCAACATGTGAGCCTGGAGAATTGCACTATTCTTGCCATCGAAGTTGAGAGTGTAATCTTCGAGGAACGAGCAGCCTTTGGGAAGGCCCTGCGACATATACCATACCGTGCGGTAGAGAGCGGCACTCTTCCAGTCTCCTTCGGCGCCGAAGCCATAGCCTTCGGCCATAAGACGCTGCGAAGCCAAACCAGGAATCTGGTCGAAACCAACGAACTTGGGATCATCAATGTCGTTAGTTCCGAGGTCGTCAAAGTTAGTGGTAAAGCCTTTTGCTCCCTTTTCAACGAGGATTGCACGGATTGCAAGTTCGGCACGAGCTGAATTGCGCACTTTTTCGTAGCCTTCTGTCGACTTGTCTTCCAAAGAAGCATCGTGAGCATACAGACGGAAATATTCGTCGACAAGAGCATCAACAGCACCTTCGTCCACCTTTTTATAATATTCCATCAATTCGCTGACGGGCGTATAATCAACGTGATATCCGAGACGCACTTCAGCTTCCACCTTATCACCGTCGGTAACGGCAACATTGTTCATCTGGTCGCCAAATCGCAAGATCAGCATATCCTGAGCATCGGCCCAAGCTGCTGCCACGCGCTGCCAAACGGCGATGCGTTTCTGGGTGTTAGGATCGGTCCAGTGTCCGGCCACAACTTTACGGCGGATACGCATACGGCTGCATATATGACCGAATTCGCGGTCGCCATGGGCACTCTGATTCAGGTTCATAAAGTCCATATCCATTGTTTCCCAGGGAATTTCGGCATTGAACTGAGTGTGGAAGTGGAGCAACGGTTTGTGCAACTGCTGCAAGCCATGAATCCACATTTTTGCAGGCGAGAAAGTGTGCATCCAAGTGATTATGCCGACACAACGGGGATCGTTGTTTGCAGCCTTCATCACATCAGTTACTTCCTTCGATGAATTGGCAGTTCCTTTATAAACTATTTTTACAGGTAGATTTCCAGAATTGTTAAGGCCTTCAACCATTTCTTTCGAGTGAGCATCAACTGCAATCACTGCATCTCCACCATAAAGGAGCTGCGCACCAGTTACCCACCATACTTCGCAATTTTCAAATGCATTCATGTTTAATAGAGTTTAATTAGTTATTGGTTATAAATATATTAAGGTATTATTTCGTTCATCACTTTTTTATTTGGCCATAATAGGCATTGGGGCCGTGCTTACGATTGAAATGCTTCTCGATGAGAAGTGGATTCATCGTTAGATTAGGATTAACGCCAAATGCTATGAATGCCATCTTGGCCACTTGCTCAAGCACCACTGCATTATGCACAGCTTCGGCCGGTGTCTTACCCCACGTGAACGGGCCGTGGTTTTTCACGAGCACCCCAGGGGTATGCACGGGATTTATGCCTTCGAAACGTTTCACTATCACGTTTCCGGTCTGATATTCATAATCGCCTTCCACTTCTTCGGCTGTCATATCGGCTGTGCAAGGCACGTCGTTATGAAAATAATCGGCATGCGTGGTTCCTATGTTAGGTATGTCCTTGCCGGCTTGCGCCCAGGCAGTGGCATAGGTGGAATGAGTGTGCACTACACCGCCGATTTCAGGAAATGCCTTATAGAGGGCTATATGGGTTGGGGTATCGGATGACGGACGCAAATCGCCTTCCACTACATTCCCAGTGGCCAAATCGACCACCACCATATCAGAGACCTTCATTTTATCATAATCGACACCGCTTGGCTTTATCACCACCAAGCCGCTCTCTCTGTCTATACCTGACACATTTCCCCAGGTGAATATCACCAATCCGTGCTTAACGAGGTCGAGATTCGCCTTGAAAACTCTTTCTTTTAATTCTTCGAGCATCTTATTCTTAATTTTGAGCTTAATTCCAATATGTAGAGGGAGTCCACGACTCAATCCAGTCAATCACCGGCACCCCGTTCTGGTCAAAATCGACGGGCAGCCATACATAACGCGAGTCGAGCAGGTTGTCAGGACGCCAACGGTCGAACATAATCATATATGCGCCGTCGTTTCCATGAAGCGGCAAGATGAATGTGCTCTGGCCACCGAACGTCAATTCGTATTCGGGCCCACGGCAGGGATTAGGCAATTGCTCCCACGGGCCAAATATATTGGTAGCGGTGTGCATTCGTGCCTCATTTGGATTCCAACCCGTACAGCCTGAAGTTATCATCCAATAGCGTCCGTCACGTTTCATTATCGCAGGAGCTTCGTTATGGCCACCGGGTGCAACACGAGCATAACGACCGGTATGTGACAGATAATCGTCGGTCAATTCGGCAATATGCAATGTGAGATTTTCTTCTGACGAATAGATATGATAAGCCTTACCATCGTCATCGACAAACAGAGTCATGTCGCGCGACATCTGACCGCCATCAAAATCGCGCTTTGTAAACAGACCTTTATTCACAGCTTCACGCCACTCGGGAGTCCACCACTCAAGTTTTTCGGTGTCATATTCGACCACCCGATCCTCATCCGAAAGATTTACGGGCCAGTATCCAGCATTAACTCGGCCCGAATTGACTAATTTGAACGGGCCGGTCGGACTTTTGCTGACGGCCACTGCCGCCCTGGCAGCTCCATAGCCCTGACCTTTAAGCTCGAGATGGAACCACATGACAAAATTGCCGGTCGAATCGTTGTATATCACTTTGGGACGCTCTATTATGCAACCGCGTTCGATGTCACTCCCTTCAACATCGTCAACCGACAGGACAAGCCCTTCGAATTTCCAATTAGATAAATTAGTTGACGAATAGCAATTGACGCCATCCTGAGTCTTGCGGTCAGACGTAGCGCCGGGACGCTGTTCGCCATACCAATAATACACTCCGTCATAATATAATATGCCTCCACCATGAGCATTTATCTGATTACTGTCGGTGTCAACCCAAAGCTCCCCCTGCAAGAGTGGAGTGGCAGGCGTATTGTCGGATGCCAAGTGGCAACCTGACATCAACTGAACAAACATAACCAATCCTAACACCATTGCCGGTACAATGGCAGACTTACGATTTTCGCTCTTAAAAAACATCATATGATACATCAGAAAATACTTTAATTTACGCAAAGGTATCAGTATTTGCCAAAGCATTGGTTCAAATATGACTCAATGTGGTTTGACTACGTATCAAATGACCGGTAATAGTCAATCTCTCTGCACGTCACGGGGCGAAATGCCGAATTGTTCCTTAAAACACGTTGAATAGTATTTGGGATTCGAAAAGCCCGAAGCATAGGCCACGGAAGCTATACTCATAGTGCCCTCCTTGAGCAATTCGTAGCTATGCTTGAGACGGAGATTCCTTACCAGCTCGACTGGCGACAGGCCGGTGAGTGCCTTAATTTTTCGATAGAGCGAGGCTCGCGACACACACAGCTCACGAGTCATCATATCGATGTCGAGATTAGAATCGTCTATATGATCTTTTACCAATTTAACCGCACGCTCCATGAATTCCTTATCTATCGCCGACATTTCAAGCACCCCGGTGTCCATCTGCTGCGACTCGCGGAACTCGGCCTGAGTGCTGTTTCGATTAGACAAGAAATTATCGATTCGGGCTTGCAGCACTTTAAGTTCAAACGGTTTGGCAATATATCCGTCAGCACCGGCATTATAGCAATTGATGCGGTCTTCAGTCCGATTTTTTGCCGTAAGCAAAATCAGCGGTATATGGCTCGTCTTTATATCCGACTTCATTTTTCGGCAAAATTCCAATCCATCCATTTCAGGCATCATCAAATCACTCACAACGAGGTCAATGTCATTAGACTGAGCCAATGCCAATGCTTCCACCCCATTATGCGCCGTAAGCACATTGTAGGTGCGCATAAATATCTTTGACATCAACGCCAACAGCTCTTCATTATCTTCAACAAGAAGAATCGTAGCCTTGGAGTCGGCCGAAACTTCCGAAACGTGCCCAGAGTCAATGTCTGCCGCATCGACATTCCGTATCTCTATATCGGGCTGCAGATTGACGAGCATTTCGTCATCAGAATAACTGTCACGGTCAATGGGCACCTTCAAAGTGAATTCAGTGCCTACGCCCACCGCGCTTTTCACCTCAATGACGGCATGGTGCATTTCCACCAAATCCTTTACAAGCGACAAGCCTATGCCATTTGAATTAGCAATCTGACTCGATACGTGAGGCGAGTAGAACAAGTCGAATATATGCGGCAAATCCTCGGACGATATTCCACGGCCGTTGTCTTTGACGGCAATAGTGGCCCAGCGTTTGCCATCAATGGTTTCCGAACCAACGACCAATTCAACGGCACCACCCTCATCGGTATATTTATATGCATTCGACACGAGATTGAATATAATCTTTTCAAGTTTGTCGGAGTCAAAATATGCCGGCAACGAAGACGAGCTATTGTTAATGGTGAAATTAATATGCTTGGCGGCCATCAACGGATCGAAATGATTGCGGCACACGTCTTCAATGAAACTGACAATGTCGCCCTTCGCCACATTAAGCCTCATCTTGCCATTTTCAAACTTCCTATAGTCAAGCACCTCTTGAATCAACCGGCGCAATTTTGCCAAGTTGAAACGCATTTTATCCAGACTCGATGCCGCCTTTCCATAGGTCATCTCCAAATCATCAATAAGACAGTTCACTATGGTTATCGGCGTTAAGAAATCATGGGATATATTGGTGAAATAGCGCAATTTCATCTGAGCCATTTCCTCTATGTTTCGTTTATCCATCTCGGCCTGATGCAATTTCTCACGCAATTCCATACGGCGTTTCAGCCTCACCAGCACACCCCATGCGATTCCCACCACCAACAGCACATACACAATCTCGGCCCACCAAGTCTCATACCAGGCCTCACGCCGTACGAGACGATAAGACACCACATTTTCAGCCCATTTGCCATCTGAATTAGTGGCTCTTATCTGCAACGTGTGGTCGCCTTTAGGCAAATGATTGTAAAATGCATAATAACTGCCATCGCGCATCTCCACCCAGTCATTGTCAACGCCCTTAAGCCGATAGCTGTAAAGAACGTTTTCGGGATAAGAATGATTGAGCGTGGAAAAATGCAGCTCTACGTTTGAGGCATTTGACGGAAGTATTATTTCACGCGCTTCATTATCAAGCTTGATTCCATTGTCGGATGAAAGGAAACACGACTGACCGTTGACAACGACATCGGTAAACAGCGGAGAATGTTCGCTAATCTCCTTGAACAACTGCGATGGTGCATGGAAACATATTATTCCGTCGCTTCCCCCAAGATATAAATCGCCAGGGGGGTCATAGAATTTCGAATCGCCTATAATCGATTGTATATGCTCGTCATCCTTAGATGTATAAACCACCATCGAACCCGTCTGAGGATCATATTTGTATACATTGCTATTGGTGGTGAGCCAAAGTATTCCATTGTCGCTTATAACGAAATTCTGAATGGCTCCATTCATCGTGGCATTAATCTTTGCCGATTTGTCGGCTACGGCGCCAGTGGCCATTTCGACAGTGAATACGTCGCCATATTCGCTCACGCCCCATACTTTTCCACTCACATTGTCAATGTCAAGCTTAACCACCGACTCTCCGGGGATTCCGGATATACGCGTCTCGTCAAAACGGGGCGTTCCGTCTGAAGCAACCGAAAAATTGCTTATTTTCACCATACCCGACACTCCCGACCCAATCCACACATCGCCATTGTCATCACATTTGAACGCGCTCGAATTACTACCGTCATCTCCCTTAATCGTCTCGACATATCTACCGTCAGGCAAGCGCACAATCACCTTTTCACGAGTCAGGATCCAAACATTTCCCGACTTATCCTTATCAATAGCAAGAGGCATTTCTCCACCGGCATCCGATAGATCCCAACGCTCCTCTATTTTTATCGACGCCCCCGATTTACGGATTTTATACACATACGGGGCATATGTACAACCCACATATATCACATCAGGCTCATCCGCAAAACCTTTGATAAACTTCACTGTCTCAAGCCCTTCTGCCGACGCCAGTGGCGCAATCTCGTTATAAAATCGGACTGCCTTATTGTCTTCGTCGTAAATGCCAAGCCCCCAACGGTTCTGGTTGAGCCAGATATCACCGTCGCCATCCTTATATATCGTCGTGACAAACGGGCTCAGGCCTCCGGTCTGAGCCTTGATTCCACGCAATGGATATGGCTTCACCATCGGACGTTCACGACGAATCATATATGCGACTTCCCCAAATGCCGATATCCATATATCCTCCTCACGGTCAAGCATTATAGAACTAAACACATTATTCATCTTATCCGACACCTGCGACGATTCGACAATACGCATTTCTTTGCCAGAAATCGAAACTATCGACAAGCCTAAATTGCCTACAAGCCAAAAATATCCGTCTTTGTCCTGTACGATGCCAAAAGCCACCGAAACCTTATCGGCATCACCCGACACGACCTTTATAGGCTCAAACATACGGTCGGCCGGCCGGTCAGGATACATTTTCCAAAGTCCATCGCCCCACGTAGTCACAATAAACGAGCCATCTGGCAACGGATAGAAACAGCGCGGATTATTTCGCTGCCCTATCGGCGGAAGCGCAACAAACTCTCCGCGTCGGAAATCATACCGATAAATGCCTTCTGCCCAAAATGCCACCCAAAGATTTCCATTTTTATCATAGTGCAAGTCATTGACACTCGTTTTGGGCAATTCTTCAAAAAGCGTAATTCGCGAATAATCAGGCGATAGCTTCACAAGCTGTTGATAAGTGCCAACCCACACATTGCTCGAATCGTCCTCAACAAACGCGCGTATTTCAAAATCGCGCAGTTCGGGCATCTCTGCCATTGAAATTTTGGTGCGGTTTTCATTCAATATGTTCATTCCGCGGGCAGTGCCCACCAACAAATCACCCCTACGCGTCTCAAACAACGAAGTCACGTCATTATTTGACAAAAGAGTTCGATTGGCCGGATTGGACCTGTAAACCAAGACCCGATAGCCGTCATAACGGCACAAACCATCTGTCGAGCCCAGCCATATATACCCGGTCTTATCCTGATAGATGCAACGAACTGAATTCGACGGCATCTTAAATTTCAATGGAAACTGTATGACGGTAGCCGACAATGCGTCATTGGCGCACACTGCTTCACTACACATAAAAGCCACACAGCAAAACAAGAATATTATTCGTAATATTTTCATGATATATAACGGATTCCACTTTAGAGTCGTAAAGATACTATTTTTTTCATTTACTCCCGCACATTAACTCCGTTTTTTTCTCTTCGCCGTCTAAAGGAGTTTTTGAACGAATAAAATACCTTTTTGAATCATTAGCATACCTTGTATGAACTTTTGATTCATAACTTTGCATTAATTAAACACAATTGCAGCCAGAATATGACATTCAGAACGACATACGCCACAATGAGACGCACAGCCATGATGGCTGTGTTTTTGCTGATTTTATCGGCAGGAGTCTGCTTTGCCGGTAAGCCCAGACTTGTAAAAGTCGCCGACAATGGATTCGGAGGAACATCGGTCAATACAGCCGTTTTCAGAGCCAATTCGGTGACGTCGCATAACGGTAGGCAATATGTGGGTTATTATGACGACGACAGCTATCTCACCTTAGCCGTCAGAAACCTTGAGTCCGACAAGTGGACACTAAACCGCACGCAGTATCGAGGAAATGCGGCAGACGCCCACAACGTCATCAGCTTAATCGTTGACGGAGACGGATACCTACACGTAGCATTCGACCATCACGGACATCGATTGAAATATTGCCGCAGCACTTCGCCTGAATCGCTAACGTTGGGCCCGCTCGAACCGATGATAGGTGAAAATGAAGACGATGTGACCTATCCTGAATTTTATACACTCCCAAACGGCGACATACTGTTCGCATACCGCTCAGGGGCCTCGGGCCGTGGCAATCTCGTTATGAACCGATATGACCTCAAATCGAAGAAATGGCAACGTGTCCACTCTAATTTAATCGACGGTGACAACCAACGAAATGCCTATTGGCAACTATGCGTAGACCAACAGGGAATCATACACCTCTCATGGGTGTGGCGCGAAACGTGGCTCGTGGAGACCAATCATGACATGTGCTATGCACGCTCATCGGACTTCGGAAAGACGTGGGAGCGCTCGGACGGCACGCCATATCAACTTCCGATTACTGCGGCCAATGCAGAATATGCCTATATCATACCGCAAAATTCGGAATTAATCAATCAGACGAGTATGAGTACCGACCGAAAGGGAAATCCCTATATCGCTACATACTGGCGCGATGCCGACAGCGACGTGCCGCAGTATCGACTGTTATGGCACGACGGCACCTCATGGCACCAGAAATGCGTCTCTGAACGCACCACGCCATTCACATTGAAAGGCGGCGGCACCAAAATGATTCCAATCGCACGCCCCCGTATGGTGGTGGAGGGCGACAAGATTTTCTACATAACGCGTGACGCTGAGTCAGGAAGCCGGGTAACACTGCTTTCATCCGACAAGGGCGGAAAATCCGACAAATGGAAAGTCACTCACCTCACCGACTTCGAAGTGCCCGCCTGGGAACCTACATACGACACTGAATTATGGCGTACGTCAGGCAAACTCCACATATTCGTCCAGCCCACCCTACAAGGCGATGGCGAAAAACAGCTCGAATCCGAGCCTCAGCCCGTATACATACTTGAATTTAATCCTTAACAAATAACGACAAATGATGAAATCTTTAGCAGCGACTCTGCTTATGTCAATTGCACTGTCGGTTAGTGCGGTCGACAAACAGAAGGAGACAGCCTATCTGTTCACCTACTTCACCGGCAACGATATCGCCGACGAATCAGTGCATTATGCCGTCAGCAACGACGGGTTCAATTTCACCGCTCTAAATGGCAATCAGCCTGTAATAGATTCAAAAGTCATAAGTTCTACCGGAGGTGTACGCGACCCGCACATACTTCGCGGCCCCGATGGAAAAACATTCTATATGGTGCTCACCGACATGGTGTCGGCCAACGGTTGGGATTCGAACCGTGCGATGATTTTGATGAAGTCTGACGACCTCATCAATTGGAAATCCAGCGTCATAAACATCCAAGACCGCTTCCCGGGAAACGAAAACCTGAAACGAGTGTGGGCTCCACAGTCGATATACGATCCTGAAGCCGACAAAATAATGGTGTATTGGTCGATGAAGCACGGTGACGACCCAGACATTATATATTATGCATATGCAAATGACGATTTCACCGACCTCATCGACACTCCCAAGCCACTGTTCATACCGCAGGACAAAAAATCATGCATCGATGGCGATATAATCGTAAAGGACGGCATATATCATATGTTCTACAAAACTGAAGGCCATGGAAACGGTATAAAGACAGCCACAACAAAATCGCTCACATCGGGCAAATGGACTGAAGACCCGGAATATAAACAGCAGACTCGCTCAGCCGTAGAAGGAGCCGGCACTTTCAAACTCATCGACAGCGACAAATACATCCTTATGTACGACGTGTATATGGACGGCAAATATCAGTTCACCGAGTCGACCGACCTTGTAAACTTCAAACCCGTATCGGAAGAAGTAACAATGGACTTCCATCCACGCCATGGAACGATTATGGCAATAACTCAGGAAGAATACGACCGTCTCATCAATAACTGGCCGATGAAACACAGCACTTTCACCGTTGCCACCGACAAACCTGGCGCTAAGATTCACCCCACGATGTACGGCCTGTTCTTCGAAGACATAAACTATGCCGCTGATGGTGGGCTCTATGCCGAAAAAATCAAAAACCGTTCATTCGAATTCCCGCAGAATCTAATGGGCTGGAAAACTTATGGTAATATCGAGCTGAAAGATGACGGTCCGTTCGAGCGCAATCCACATTACGTGCGTCTGGCCCAAGCAAGCCACGGACATAAACACACCGGCCTCGAAAACGAAGGCTTTTTCGGAATAGGTGTAGAAAAAGGCAATGAATATCGATTCTCCGTATGGGCGCGCACACCGGATGGCGGCTCTGCAAAACTGCGCGTAGCACTCGTGCAGCCGGCATCAATGGGCGAAACACAGGACATCGCCTCCCAGGAACTGACGGTGGACTCGAAAGAGTGGAAAAAATATACCGTAATGCTGAAGCCAAACACAACCGACCCCAAAGCCATATTGCGCATCTTCCTGTCCAAACCCGAAACCACAGTCGACCTGGAGCACATATCGCTTTTCCCTGTCGACACTTGGAATGGGCATGAAAACGGTCTGCGCCGCGACTTAGCACAGAAACTGGCTGACATAAAACCTGGAATTTTCCGTTTCCCCGGAGGTTGCATCGTAGAGGGCACGGAAATCACTGACCGCTATCAGTGGAAAAATTCAGTAGGACCGGTCGAAAACAGGCCTACGAACTTCAACCGCTGGCACTACACGTTCCCCTACCGCTTCTATCCCGATTATTTCCAGAGCTACGGACTGGGATTTTACGAATATTTCCTTTTAGCCGAAGAAATTGGTGCCGCACCACTACCGGTGCTTAATGTGGGATTGGCCTGCCAATACCAGAACGACACACCCGATGCCCATGTGGCGCTCGACTCGTTGCAGCCTTATATTCAGGACGCTTTAGACCTAATTGAATTCGCAAACGGCGATGCATCGACACAATGGGGCGGTCTGCGTGCCGAGATGGGACATCCCGAACCATTCGGACTTAAATTCCTGGCCATAGGCAACGAACAATGGGGCGAAGAATATGTGCAACGACTGAAGCCATTTGTCGAAGCAATACGTAAGGCCCATCCGGAGATAATGATAGTAGGTTCATCAGGCCCGCAATCCGAAGGCCGCGACTTCGATTATCTGTGGCCTGAAATGCGCAATCTGAAAGCCGACCTCGTCGACGAGCACTTCTATCGTCCGGCCCAATGGTTCCTGTCGCAGGGCAATCGATACGACAACTATGACCGTAAAGGCCCTGCTGTATTCGCAGGTGAATACGCATGCCACATAAACGGCAAAAAATATAACCATTTCTACCCTGCCCTGCTTGAAGCGGCATTTATGACCGGACTTGAACGTAATGCCGACATTGTGCATATGGCCACCTACGCCCCGCTTTTCGCCCACGTCGAAGGATGGCAATGGCGCCCTGACTTGATTTGGTTTGACAATCTGTCGTCATTCCCAACATCGAGCTACTACGTACAGCAGCTATATGGCAATAATAAGGGTTCGCGTGTACTGCCTCTTACGCTTGACAATCGTCCGGCGGCAGGCAATGAAGGACAAAACGGATTGTTCGCTTCAGCGGTAATCGATGACGAATCGAATGAATACGTTGTAAAAGTGGCCAACACATCGGCCGACACCCAGGCCATAACAATCGATTTCAACAAGATGAAAAAAGGCAAAAGCCTTAACGGAGGCCGCTCCATAACCCTCACAGCCCCAACACTCGACTCAGAGAATTCCATAGAGAATCCCGACCTCGTGAAACCGGTCGAACGTAAATTGAACGCATCGGGCCAGAAATATTCTACGATTGTGGCGCCGTACTCCTTCACCGTATACAGATTCAAGCTGTAAGACAGGAAATGTAGCCGATTATACAAAAAGGATAGTCGAGGTGCAGAATTAGCGATTTTATTTCGTAATTTTGCACCTCGAAATTTTCTTAATACCCTCCACAACTACTCCAAATGGAAGAAACCTTTTTGTTCATCATCGAAGTTATCGGAACGATTGCCGCTGCAATCAGCGGCATACGATTGGCCGCGACCAAAAATTTCGACTGGTTCGGGGCATATATCGTAGGACTAATCACTGCAATCGGAGGGGGAACCCTGCGCGACGTCCTGCTTGACATACCTGTCTTTTGGATGCAGCGATGGTGGTATCTTGCCGTTACGGCCCTGTCGCTATTCACTGTGGTAATATTCCGAAGCATCCTCGTGAGCAAGGATAAGATACTTTTCATATTCGACAGCATCGGTTTAGCATTGTTCTGCGTAATCGGAATCCAAAAAAGTCTTGCCATCGGCTATCCGATGTGGGTGGCTGCAACTATGGGCATCGTAACAGGGGCTTTCGGCGGCGTGCTGCGCGACATTCTCATCAATGAGGAACCTCTCGTTTTTCGAAAAGACATCTACGCCACCGCCTGCCTCGCCGGCACTATTGCCTATTGGCTTATAATGACATTGGGAGGTAGCCCGATGGCCCAGCAGATAAGTTGCGCCGTGGTGGTCATAGGATTGCGCATACTTGCATTGAAATACTCCTTATCGCTTCCCATTCTCAGCCAGCAACCGGCCCGCGAAATGAAGAAAAAAGCCCGCCTGAAGATGATGAAGAAGCAATAATGAATGGTCGGTGGATTCAACACTGGGCTATTGCTCCACGCGCACCTCAAATATAACCGGACGCGTTCCATCACCGCACGACACAAGGAATTCCGACCCATTCAACAATTCGGCACAATTATCAGAGGCACCGTCAGTCATTCTCAGCCGCACAGCCTCTACAATCGCATTCCAGGCCTGACGACATACGAACTCGCCGGATGACAAGGATGCATAGTTCGAACGATTGACATCAAAAGAATCGCCATTGGCAAAACGCATACATGGCCCCGACTCCGGGTCAGACAGATAACGCGACTGGAAATCTTCGTAACATTCTCGACGTACAACGGTGATATGCCATTTGCCTGAAAAGCCCGAATCGTTGAGCAATGCATCTGCCGCAGCAGCGGGATTGCCACAAAACCCTAAAACCGACATTGCCGACAACCGACAAAAATTCCTCCTATTCATACCTCTGGCTAAACGTAATAGTTTTACAAAGGTATGATTTTGCGCCGTCACATCAAACCACCGTAAAACCATTTAACAGAATAAAAGCTATCAATTATCGATAATTTAACATTTACAGTGTAACATATTCCTCGTTTTTCCGTCTACAAGATACAATGGACAAAAATGAATTTGAAATAAAAGTAGTCGCTTTGCGTCCTAACATCTATTCAATGGCATTAAAGATTTGTGCCAACGAATACGATGCCGAGGAAGTTGCGCAAGACACGCTCTTAAAGCTGTGGACCCTACGCCACAAAATCAACGACTACACGTCAATTTCAGCCATAGCCATTGTTATCGGCCGCAATGAAGCCATAAATCGACTCCGCAAACGGCCATACCAGGCACAGCCAATCGAAGTTGCCAACCACATATATGACGAGACTTTTGACGCCGACAACAACATATTAAGCAACGAAACCGATGCAGAAATCGACCAGATATTGAGCCAGTTGCCGCAAGCACAGCAAATCGTACTTAGGATGCGCCATATCGACGGCTTTACATTAGAGGAAATCGCATCGCTGACCGGCACATCGAACAGCAACGTTAGAGTATTGCTCTCTCGGGCTCGACAGAGAGTAAAAAACATATTTTTTGAAACCCAAGACCAAACGAATTTTCCAATATGATCAGACATCGACATAATCCATCCGGCATAACCCATTCGCAAGCGAGGGAATTAATAGGCCGTTTTCTCGATGCCGACACATCGCTCGACGAAGAAAATGCATTGTACTGCTATTTTCGCCAGACAAATCTGCCCGAAGACATCGAGGCCTATCGACCGATGTTTAAATGGTATGAAAACACCCTAACATCATCTGTCACGACATCACACAATAAATATGTATGGCTAAATCACCGGTTAATCCGCCGGATTAGCGTCGCCGCAATAGCTATACTTCTTTTGTCTATCTGCATATCATTCATAATTGGTCTGACGCATAATCAAGCAGATGATGCTGAGTTATATGCCCGATACGATGGAAGTTACATAGTGCGCGATGGCACAAAAATCACCGATCCCAAAGTCGTCATACCTGAAATACAACGCCTCGAAATAATGTGTGAGCAAATCGATGAAAAGTTGAGCCAGTATGACAATGAAAATACAGTGGTGCTAAACAGCATTTACGAGGCATACCCTGACCCTGACATAAGAGAGATCATAATAACCGAATTTTATTCAGACAACCAATAAACCCAAAAACTTATGAAACATCTCCATTTAATCGCCCTGTCAGCGGCACTGTCTATTGCCGGCATATCGGCAACAGCCCAAGTGAATCTATCGAAAGTTACTGAGCAGCTGCGTAGTAGCCAGACAAATGGCATAACATACGCAGAGACACGCGACCCCAAAACCAAACAATTGGAAGATCAAAAAACAATAATCACCACGTCCGACAAAAAAGCGAGACAATCAATACTTGATGCGATTGAGAAAGACCGAAAAGACGCAATAAAATATCACGTAACCGACAACCAAGTTTTTAATCTAAGATTTGAAAACAAAAATATCTATTACAAATATACAATCGTCATAAAGCCTGACAAAATAGTCCTTATCGAAAAGATATCCAGCGACAAATCCACAATCAAATCTAACAACCAAGTTATCGTACACAATAGACAGTAACATCAACGACCGACCCACATATTATCGAGAGCCTCAGAGTCATATAAAAAATCAGAGCCGCATAAATTCCATCTATGCGGCTCTGATTTTTTACATCCGCGTAATTTTTATCAAATTTTTCTCTCTTTCTTCCCAACTTTTTTTACCAATAATATGTTTTAATGTCAAACGAACCAAAAATTCGAAACTTAATACTAAAAAATATAACACTATGAACACCGCACCGCTACAAGGGATTAAAGTAGTTGATTTCACAGAGGTTCAATCTGGACCTTCATGTACACAGATTTTAGCCTGGCTTGGAGCCGACGTAATAAAAATCGAACGTCCAGGAGTTGGCGACGCAACACGCAAAGAACTCCAATTCGACCCAAATCTTCCAAGTTATTATTTCTTACAGCTCAACAGTGATAAAAAATCGCTTGCGCTGGATGCCAAAACTCCTGACGGCAAAGAAATTCTGACCAAATTGATTAAGGAGGCTGATATTTTTGTTGAAAACCTTCATCCAGGAGCGATGGATAAGCTAGGATTCAGCTGGGAAGCAGTGCACGCACTTAATCCTCGCTGCATCTATGGTACAATTAAAGGATTTCCCGCATCATCAAAATATGCAAACCTCAAAGCTTACGAACCGATAGCTCAGGTAACTGCAGCAGCAGCTTCCACCACCGGATGGTTTGAAGGCCCCGACAATGTGCCAACACAGAGTGGCGCGGCACTTGGCGACTCAAATACAGGTATGCACCTTCTCATTGGCCTGCTTTCAGCCCTTATTCAACGTGAAAAGACCGGTGAAGGCGTTTACGTATACCAATCGATGCATAATGCATGTCTGAATCTGTGCCGTATAAAGACCCGCGACCAGCTGACACTCGATAAGATAGGTTATCTTACCCAGTTCCCGCAGTACCCTAATGGAAAATTCGGCGATTGTGTGCCTCGTTCAGGCAACATAGAGGGTGGTGGTGTCCTTGGTTGGACTTATAAGTGTAAGCCCGCCGGCGATATGGATTCAGAAATTGACGCCAACAACTATGTCTACATCATACTTCAGCGCGGAGCAAAAGACTTCGAAGCCGCTTGTAAAGCTATGGGCTTCGAGGATTGGCTGACAAATCCTGATTTCAACACTGCTGACGCACGTGACCGTCACAAACAAGAAATCTATCAGCGTATCGGACAATGGACAGCCGACAAGACTAAATTCGAAGTGACATCAATCCTTGGCCCTGCAGGCGTTCCGGTTGGTCCGGTGCTTTCAACCAAAGAAATTATGAGCGACGAAAGCCTTTATGACGGCAACACACTCGTTCGCATAAATCAGGGCGGTGAAATCGGTGAATTCGTAACCGTGGGTGTTCCGTTCACTATGTCGAACTATCAGCCTTCTTACGGCCCGTGCCCCTCTTTGGGCGGCAACACCACCGAAGTGCTGAAGGCAATCGGATATACCGATGACCAGATTGCCGAATTCGCTAAGAATGGCACAACTGCACCAATGCCCGCCGCTACGGCGTCAAAATAAATGCCTAATAGCGAAAGAGAAATCTCATAAACACTAAAATCCAACGGACTTGCGCATATGCCGCAACGCTCCATCTCGCAGGAATTGCGTAAGTCCGTTTAAAACATATAGATATGGCAACCACTACCACAACAACGCCGGCCAGCACCGACACAAAGCCCCACTATCCCGACCAGGTTACGGGTATGTACATTTTGGCTCGTGCGTTAAAAAATATCGGGATAGACACTATGTATGGCCTTGTGGGCATTCCTGTAACCGAATTTGCTTACATCGCACAGCTCGAAGGCATACGTTTCATCAGCTTCCGCCATGAACAGCAGGCAGGTATGGCAGCCGCCACCCATGGCTATCTCACAAAAAAGCCAGGCGTACTTCTGACCGTGTCGTCTTTGGGATTCATGAATGGTCTGACAGCCACAGCAAACGCCACTGTCAACTGCTACCCGATGATACAGATAAGCGGATCGAGCGTTCGCGAACCTATTGATCTGGAGCAAGGCACATACGAAGGTCTCGACCAGCTCAATGTGGCCAAACCCGTAGTAAAAGCCGCATATCGAGTAAATAAACCTGAGGATATTCCCACCGCTGTGACTCGCGCATATCGCGCAGCGATTTCCGGACGTCCTGGCGGCGTATATCTCGATGTGACCACACCGTGTCTTGGCGCAGTGATGAATCGTGCCGACGCAGAAAAGCTTTTCCACACTCCGGTCGATTTATGTCCGTCAATCCTGCCGTCACCCGAATCGGTAGACCGCGCTTTGCAGTTGCTTTCATCGGCAAAGAAGCCGGCCATACTTCTTGGTAAGGGTGCAGCATATGCACAGATTGACGATAAAATCAAAAAGCTCATCGAAACTACCGGCATACCCTATTATCCGATGTCAATGGCCAAGGGCCTGCTGCCTGACAACCACCCGTTGAGTGCATTGTCGTGCCGTAGCACTATAATGGAAGAAGCCGATGTGGTGATGCTCGTCGGCGCCCGCCTCAACTGGTTACTTTCGCGCGGCCAGGGCAAGTGGAATCCTGACGGACAGTTCATTCAGCTCGACATCGACCCTGAAGAGATTGACTGCAACCGCCATATCGCAGCCCCGGTGATTGGAGACCTGGAAAGTTCGGTCGATGCCATATTGGCAAAACTTCCGAACTATAAGATGTCAATGGATCCCACTTGGGTTCCAGGATTACAACAGCAGTCGAAAGAAAAGAACGCTAAATTCATGGAACGTCTCGCCCCGCAGACTGTACCAATGACCCATTGGAGCGCATTAAGCGCCGTCAAGAAAGTGCTTGAAGCCAATCCCGATGTCATATTGGTGAATGAAGGTGCCAACACACTCGACGATACCCGCGACTCCGTAGACATGAGCCTTCCGCGCCATCGAATCGACTGCGCCACCTGGGCCATAATGGGTATGGGCATGGGGTCGACCATTGGTGCAGCCGTAGCCACCGGCAAGAGTGTGGTGGCAGTAGAAGGCGATAGCGCATTTGGATTCTCCGGCATGGATTTCAGCACAATCTGCCGATTCAATCTTCCTGCAACAGTTGTGATATTCAACAACGGAGGTATATATAATGGTGTTGGTGTAAATCTGAGCAAAGATGGCGACCCTGCCCCGACCACCCTCGATGTGAAGGCTCGCTACGATAAGCTCGGCGACGCATTTGGAGCACAAACCTATTACGTCACCACTCCGGCTGAACTTCAACAGGCATTGACCGAAGCAATCGCATCGAAGAAACCATGCCTAATCGACGTACAGCTTGCCGCTGACTCGGGCAAAGAGAGTGGACACATCGGATACCTCAATCCGGCCACGTTGATTGACGTAACTGTGTAATGTTTCTGATCATGTAAACGATTCACAACCTTCGCCGGCAGACACTAATCAATCCGGCCTACCGGCGAAGCTTTATCAGACAATCTCATTAATCACTATTAATTCAACGTCGAAATGTCACACATAATTCTATATGCAATCGTCCCAATCATAGTGGTGATGCTTGCAGGATACATATCAGGAAAAAAAGGCGTTTTCACAAACGACAATGCCAAAGCATTCAATAAAGTAGTACTTGATTTCGCTTTGCCAGCCGCATTGTTTGTGTCAATTGTCGCTGCCGACCGTAAGATGCTCGTTGCCGACTTAAAGCTATCACTGATTTCATTGGTAGTGATTATGTTCTGCTTTATGTTGGTCTACTACATCTATAAATATGGCTTCAGAAAACAAGGAGTCACACAGGTCGATGCCGCCATAATGGCATTGATTAACGGATCACCGACAATCGGCTTCCTCGGATTCGCCATTCTTGAACCTATTTTTGGCACAAACGCTTACGTTGCGCTGGTCGTAGCCATCGTGGGAATTGTTGTGAACGCAATCGGCATTCCTGTCGGACTATCACTAATCAATGCCGGACTCGAAAAGACCGAATCCCAAAATGGCGGCAAAAAGCCAAGCCCCTGGAAACCCGTGCTGCACGCACTCTCACAGCCTGTGGCCTGGGCCCCGATACTCGCTGTAATCTGGGCGTTCGCCGGAATACCTTGGCCTAAATGGGCAAGCCCGTCGTTCGATCTTATAAAAGGTGCCAATGCTTCAATGGCCGTATTTGCAGCCGGTATCACACTTTCAGCAGTAAAAGTAAACATCAACTGGCAAGGTATACTTGGCGTAATACTTAAGCTCATCGTAATGCCGGGCATGCTACTGATAGCCGGTTTGATATTCAAGATGGCACCCGAAAATTTGGCAATGCTTGTAGTTGCAGGTGCGCTACCTCCGGCATTCTCCGGCATCATAATCGCCGACAAATACAACTCTTACGTAGCAACCGGCACATCTTCACTCGCCATATCGGTGATATTGTTTATGGTGTTCTGCCCGCTATGGATTTGGATTACTCAGTTGTGCGTCGGACACATACCTGGAATAACCCTTTAACAAACAAAAATCATATAATTATACAAATAAAATATAATAGTTATAGTTCAGATTCGTATGACCGGGGATTCCCAATGACGGCTTACGAACTACAAAAATCCACTAATAAACTGTTGTCGGGAACCGGCGTATAATGACTCTGTATTAAAAATATAAAGGAACTAATAACAATAGTTTTGACGTTGATTTTGATTGATGGGAGCGCTTTTGATGAGCGCTCTCATTTTTTATGCCGCGCCCGTAACGCGGGCAGAACAGCGACAATTATGCCATTTTATACGCCTTTTAACATCTAACGGCTTGCGTTTTTCGAGCAATTCTCACTTTTATGTTGTATCTTTGCACCCGTTAAGTTTTTCCAAACCGATTATGATACGTAAAATATTAACCGGCCTAATAGTGCTGGTAGCTATAATAAGCGCGACAAACGCAAGCGCGCAATTCCGTTTCGGACCGATGATAGGTGCCAACGTATCTTCTTTGCATCTAAAGCAAACCGACATAATCAACCTCGACAAAAGCGTTGGTTTCTCCGGGGGTGTGGTTGGTGAAATGATATTTCCCGGCATCGGATTCGGCATTGATTTAGGCTTGTATTACGAACAACGTGGCGCCACCCTCAATCTTGGCGAAAAGGAATTATGGGCATCACAAGGTTACGGCCGCACACGCACCTACTTGCATTATGCCGTGCTTCCGATCCATTTGCGATTCAAATTCACCCGATTAAGCGGACTCGAAGAGAAACTGGCCCCACTATTGTATATCGGCCCGTCGTTTGGATTTTTGGCTGCCCATAACAAGGTCAACGCCCTCGATTATGCCGGAGGTGAAGTCGGCCTCGATTTTGGAGGCGGCATTGAATTGTTCAAACACCTGCAAATCACCGGAGGTTTCAATCTCGGAGCCACTTATGCCCTAAAAGCTAAAATTCTAACCAACTTCAGTGCTCAAAATCGCACCTGGAACCTGCGTGTAGCATATCTGTTCTGATGCCACGCCTTCCATTTTGCCCTCCGGCTACAACCTAAATCCTCGCGACTTAGGTAAAACAATATCACAAGGGGGAAAATAGTTTACAGTCGTAAATTGTTTTTCCTTTTGTTTTTCGTATCTTTGTCAATATAAACTAACACATTCACACATCAGCAACAAGACCGGTCTCTGCATATGGACTCATTTGAAATCTCATCTGACTCATACGATCCCACAATCATTTCAAAGCCAAAGCGTTCGGCAACCCAAGCCGAATCTGCTGACGCTCAAGCTCCGAATCGTCGCCGGCAAGTCAACACAAATACCGCCCACGACTCGACTGCGCAACGTGCAGCCACTAAACCGTCACAATCAAAAAGCACCACACCCAAGCTCGACAAAAAATATGGCATATTCTTAGGCATTGTGTTGCTGATTTCATCAGTGTATATGCTGATTGTGTCGATATCATACTTCTCGCATGGTGCACAGGACCAAAGCATAGTTCAAAACAATAGCTTTTCCGACATAGCAGCATCGTCAGAATCGATAGGCAACACCGGAGGCCCCTTGGGCGCATTCCTATCAAATCTTCTGATATCTCGGTGGCTCGGCATTGGTTCGTTCATACTCATAGCTTATTTCGCCATATTGGGCCTTTCGTTGGTACGAATGATAAAGATAAAGTTCTGGTCATTGACATTCAAGTCACTGATTTCAGCCATTACCGTATCAATATTCGCCGGCTTTGCCACTTATGGCCTCACTTCATACACCTATTGGGGAGGCGAACACGGTTATCAGATAAATAATCTTTTAATCGAAACCACCGGAGTGTGGGGAGCCATTGGAGTGAACATAATATTGGTTTCGGCCGTAGTGCTCATATTCCTATCACAAATTCGTCACATCTATCAGATATTTGCCCGAAGGATACACAGCCATAATATGCGCCTGAGACAAGAACGGGAATTGGCCGAAGAACGCCGCCGAAAAGCCGAAGAGCGCCGTAGGGTCCAATCAATCCCCACCCCTGTGATGGATCCACGCATCGAAAAAAAGGATTCGGCTCCAACCACTGCTCCTGCACAGGCTCCTATGCCAGTTCAATCCCCTGTTCAGGCAACGCCAGCACCCGAACCCAAAATATCAATCGACAACATTGCGGAACATAAACCCACCTCTCCAAGGTCTATGCCGATAGATGAAATAGGCCCAATTCCGGTAGTCGATATGGAGCCAACATTCGTCGACTACGCTTCTCCCGCTCAAGCAATTGAGAACGAGCCCGAAATTGCCGACATAGCCGATACGGTTGTAAATGAATCACTCACTCTTAACGAAACGTCCGACGAGGTGACAATGACCGTTAACGCCCCGACAATCGACACAATCGACGAAAACGAAATTTCAAATGACGTATACGACCCCACTGCCGAACTCTCTCGCTTCCGCTTTCCGCCAATCGACCTTCTGCACGAGCGTCCGGCCAAAGGCGGCACAGTGGACATGTCGGAACTTGAAGAAAACAAGGATAAATTCACCCGAATGCTCAACACCTATGGCATAGAGATATCACATATCGAAGCTACCGTAGGCCCGACGATAACACTCTATGAGGTGATTCCGGCAGAAGGAGTGCGCGTCAATAAAATAAAGAATCTCGAAGACGACATTGCATTAAAACTTTCGGCTCTTGGCATACGAATCATAGCACCTATGCCGGGAAAAGGGACTATCGGCATAGAAGTTCCGAATAAGGAATCACAGACAGTGTCGATCCGCAGCATACTCTCATCGAAAACCTATCAGGAAACCACCGCCGAACTTCCGATGGCAATGGGCGCCACAATCTCCAACGAAGTTTATCTGGCCGACCTATGCAAAATGCCCCATCTACTTGTGGCCGGAGCCACAGGTATGGGTAAATCTGTCGGTCTAAACACCATAATAGCCTCTTTGCTCTACAAAAAGCATCCGGCCGAATTAAAGTTCGTGCTCGTCGACCCCAAAATGGTGGAATTCAGCCTATACAGCAAGCTTGAACGCCATTATCTCGCCAAATTGCCCGACGAAGAAGAGGCAATCATCACCGATATGTCAAAAGTGGTTCCGACTCTGAATTCACTGTGCGTAGAGATGGACAACCGTTACAATCTTTTGAAGGATGCCGGTGTGAGAGATTTGAAGAGCTATAATGAAAAATTCACTGCCCGCCGGCTGAACCCTGAGAAACACCGCTATCTGCCCTATATCGTAGTGATAATCGACGAGTTCGCCGACCTAATTATGACTTCAGGTAAAGAAGTGGAAACTCCGATTGCGCGCATCGCCCAAAAAGCGAGAGCCGTGGGTATACATATGATTCTGGCCACTCAACGTCCTTCGACAAACGTGATAACTGGCGTGATAAAAGCCAACTTCCCTGGACGAGTTGCATTCCGCGTCACACAAATGGTCGACTCCCGAACTATCATCGATCGTCCGGGAGCCAATCAACTCATAGGCCGAGGCGATATGCTGTTCTCGCGCGACGGCATAATTGACCGCGTTCAATGCGCTTTCATCGACACCGACGAAGTAACTGCTATTTGCCAGCACATCGCCGATCAGATTGGATATGATCAAGCCTACGAATTGCCCGAATATGTGCCAGCATCAGCAGAAGGAGCCGTGTCAGGAGGCAATCTCACCGACCGTGACCCATTGTTTGAAGGAGCAGCAATAACCATCATAGAGTCGGGCGTAGGCTCAACATCAAACCTTCAGCGCAAATATAACATCGGCTATCCCCGAGCAGGGAAAATAATGGACCAGCTTGAAACCGCAGGCGTTGTCGGACCGGCCCAGGGTGGAAAGCCACGCCAGGTGCTTATGGACCGATTGTCGTTTGACCGCTATCTCGAGTCGCACTAAGCACAAGGGATGCAACACTTTGACACAGCAAAACCATAGCAACCGGTCAGTTGTTATAAATAAAAAAATCAATTACCACTCCAGATATATGAAGCCCCTACTAACACTACTTATTTCAATAGCTTGCAGCATAATCCCATGCAGCGGAATGGATGATGCCGAATCTGCCCTAAACAAAGCGGCTGAGAAATTTCGCACTTCTCCGTCCATTTCGGCCACTTATATCCTACAAAATGACGGCATGACCACGTCAGGACGCATAACTGCCGCAAACGAACGATTCAAAATCGAATCACCCGATATCGACGTGTGGTATGACGGCTCGACTCAATGGACATTTAATCCTGAGACCAACGAAGTAGATGTAACGGAACCTACACCCGAAGAATTGCAAATGATAAATGCTTTCGCTATCATAAACTCATTTCGCAACAACTACAAGGCCACACTCCAAAAAGCTCCCGTAGGCAAGACCCGAGTGCTCCTGACAGCCAAACAGCCAAAGGCCCGCATACGCAAGGCAGTGCTCACACTCGACGGCAATTCGCTGCCAACGGCAATCGAGCTGGAATTGAACGACAATCGAAAAGCGCTCATCTCCATTGAAAACGCTTCGGTCGGCAAAGCGATGCCCGCCGACTATTTCAAGTTCAAGCAATCCGACCATAAAGGAGTGTATGTTAACGATCTGCGATAAGAGCAATGCATAGCACCCCTATGACCGCATAGAACAACCAATAACCAAAATCAATATAAAATATGAATGAAGTTAGAACAAAGTGTCTCATCATCGGGTCAGGTCCGGCGGGATTCACAGCTGCCATATATGCATCGCGTGCCAACCTGAATCCAATCCAGTACGAAGGCCACCAGCCCGGAGGACAATTGACTATAACCACCGAAGTCGAAAATTTCCCTGGATACACCGAAGGCATTACGGGCACACAGCTTATGGACGACCTTAAAAAGCAGGCCGAACGATTTGGAGCCGAAATCAGACCCGGAATCATAACTCAAGTGAACTTCGACGTACATCCTCTTGAGGCCATAGCCGACGACGGAACTAAGATTATAGCCGATACGGTAATAATATCTACCGGAGCCACAGCCAAATATTTAGGACTACCGGATGAACAAAAGTTCAACGGACGTGGCGTGTCGGCTTGTGCCACATGCGATGGATTTTTCTATCGGAAGAAACGCGTAGCCGTAGTTGGCGGCGGCGATACCGCATGCGAAGAAGCCCTTTATCTAAGCAACATTGCATCTGAGGTATATGTTATCGTTCGCAAAGGTCATTTGCGCGCCTCAAAAGTGATGCAGCGGCGAGTTCTCGACAAATCCAACATAAAGGTTCTGTTCAACACCAACACCGTCGGACTTTACGGCGACGAAGTGCTTGAAGGCGCGCATCTTGTAGAGCACCTTGGCACTGACGACGAACGCCACTATGACTTGACGATAGATGGCTTCTTCCTTGCCATCGGCCATCAACCCAACACAGAAGTGTTCCGTCCTTACATAAAACTTGACGACACAGGCTATATAAAGACCGAACCAGACACCACACTGACAAACATTCCCGGCGTCTTTGCCGCCGGCGACGTCGCCGACCATCGTTATCGTCAGGCCATAACCGCTGCCGGCAGTGGCTGCAAGGCGGCTCTCGATGCCGAACGTTATCTGTCTGAATTAGAATAATCGATATATTTGGCCATATAAGGCCATTCACAGACGAAAAGACACCATTAAAAATCTCCGAAAAATGGCTACACGCCATATATCGGAGATTTTTCTCTTTTAATATAGGTGGGAATTAGCCGAAATGTCGTACCTTTGTAAATAATTATTTCGACATTCGACAACCCGCGTCATAATGAATGAGGATGTACTGAGCCAACTGTATCTAAAAGACACTGCATTTGCCGACCTTATGCAGCGTCGAATTTTCAACGTGCTTCTTGTCGCGTCACCCTATGATGCGTTTATGATGGAAGAGGACGGACGCATAGAAGAGCAATTGTATTTTGAATACGTTGCACTAAACCTTAGCTCGCCCCCGCGCATCACCCAAGTATCCGATTCAGAAGCCGCGCTAAAGCAACTCAGCATAAAAAACTTCGACCTAATAATTCTTATGCCGGGAGTCGATTTAAGCGAGACTTTCGCCGGTGCGCGAAAGATAAAAGAACAATATCCCGCAATTCCGATAATCGTACTCACTCCTTTTTCGAAAGAAGTCTCCCGACGCTTGTCCAACGAAGACCTATCGGCGATTGACTATGTTTTCAGTTGGCTTGGAAATGTCGACCTGCTGTTGGCAATAATAAAGCTCCTTGAGGATAAACTGAATGCCGACCGCGACATAAACGAAGTCGGCGTACAGCTCATTCTTCTGGTCGAGGACTCCGTAAGGTTCTACTCGTCAGTGCTTCCTCACATATACAAAAACCTGCTCAAGCAATCATACGAATCATCGACCGAAGCGCTAAACGCCCACGAACAAATGCTTCGAATGCGCGGCCGGTCAAAAGTGATGCTCGCTCGCGATTACGAAGAAGCGATGGAAATATATGAGCGCTATGGCAATAACATTCTGGGAGTGATAAGCGACGTTTCGTTTAAACGGAATGGCGAAAAAGACCCTAAAGCCGGATTGCGTCTCGCCGAATTTCTGCACGAGCAAAATCCATATCTCCCGATAATCGTTGAATCGTCAGAAGCTGAAAACGAAGATGCCGTAAACAAATTAGGTTGCACATTCATCGACAAAAACTCAAAGAAGCTCCCTGTCGACTTGGCCGAAGCGATCAAAGACAAATTCGGATTTGGCGACTTTGTTATGACCAATCCTGACACGAAGGAAGAAATCATCAGAATACGCTCACTCAAAGACCTTCAGTATCGCCTGAATGAAATTCCGGCAGAAGCACTCTTCCACCATGCGTCGGGCAATGACATATCACGTTGGCTATATTCACGTGCACTATTCCCGATAGCAAATGTCGTGAAGGAACATCGCTTCACCAATCTCGAAGAAGCACCGGCAGTAAGGCGACTATTCTTTGATTTGATTGTGAAATACCGCAAAATGAAAAACCGCGGCGTCGTGGCAGTTTTTCAAAAAGACCGTTTCGACCACTATTCCAACTTTGCACGCATAGGAGAGGGCTCACTTGGCGGCAAAGGACGCGGACTGGCGTTCATTGACCAAATCATAAAACAAAACCCCATTTGCGATAATTTTGACGGAATCACCATCTCCATTCCACGCACGGTGGTGTTATGCACCGACATATTCGATGAATTTATGTCGGCTAACAACCTCTATCCACTGGCACTTAGCGATGCTTCCGACGAAACCATATTGCAGACATTTCTTCAGGCACGATTGCCCGAACGTCTTATCGAAGACTTTTTTGCTTTATTCGAGGTAATTGACAAGCCATTGGCCATCCGTAGCTCAAGCTTGTTGGAGGACTCGCACTACCAGCCTTTTGCCGGAATATATTCTACGTATATGATTCCGCACCTCGATGACCGCTACGAAATGCTCAAAATGCTAAGTGATGCCATAAAAGGCGTATACGCATCGGTGTTCTACGCCGACAGCAAAGCCTATATGACCGCGACCAGCAACGTAATCGACCAAGAAAAAATGGCGGTAATCATCCAGGAAGTCGTCGGAAATGAAGCAGGCGACTACTACTTCCCATCATTTTCGGGTGTCGGACGGTCGCTAAACTACTATCCTATCGGACGTGAGACACCTGAGGACGGAGTGGCTGAAATAGCAGTCGGATTAGGAAAATATATCGTCGACGGTGGTGTAGGGCTACGCTTCTCGCCGCCTCATCCCGATTGCGCCCTTCAGACGTCGGAACTCACTTTGGCTCTGCGCGACACACAGACACGCATGT
Source organism: uncultured Bacteroides sp. (assembly GCA_964600585.1). Lineage (GTDB taxonomy): Bacteria > Bacteroidota > Bacteroidia > Bacteroidales > Muribaculaceae > Paramuribaculum. Next base: position 25,583 of record CAZRJT010000001.1, on the reverse strand, counting down.
ACGCTCTTGATATGCGGAATATCACCGAAGACTTCAAAGTCGATGATGGATTCAACATCGTAAAGAAATCGATTCAGGACATCGCTCCGACCGGGGCGCTGAGATATATGGTATCGACCTATGATTTCCGTGACAACGTGCTTCGCGACAACGACTTTGGCGAGGGGCGGCGTGTTGTGACATTCAATAACATATTGAAGCATAAAGTTTATCCATTAGCCGAAGCGGTTAACTTTATGCTCAAAAACGGACAGCATTATATGTCGCGTCCGGTCGAAATCGAATTCGCAGGAACCATCGAGCATGGCACCGAATCAAAAGGCCACATTTATTGGCTTCAGATACGTCCAATCGTTGACCGCAAAGAGCTTGTGGACGAACATCTGCTCGAACTTCCCGACGACAAAATCGTCTTACGAAGCAACACTGCATTAGGCCATGGGACAATCGAGAACATACGTACGGTGGTGTACGTTAGGCCCGAACGATTCTCTTCTATGAACAATTCATTAATTGCCCGTGAAATTGAGAAGATCAACCGCAAATTCACAGCAGAAGGAATCCAATATATCCTTATCGGCCCTGGACGCTGGGGCTCCAGCGATACGGCATTGGGCATCCCGGTCAAATGGCCGCAGATAGCATCCGCAAAACTAATTGTAGAGTCTTCAATCGGAAATTACCGCATCGAGCCAAGCCAAGGCACTCACTTCTTCCAAAACCTGACTTCGTTTGGCGTAGGATATTTCACCATCGACCAGACGTCAAATAACGGGTTCTATGACGTCGACTATCTGAACGCCCTCCCCGCTGCATACGAAAGCGAATTCATAAGAATAGTGCAATTCGACACTCCATTGTCGATAGGCATCAATGGACGTAAAGGCCAGGGGGTAGTTGCCAAGCCTATGCATAGCGACCCTATGACCGATCAACACTTTATACAAGAAGAATAACACCGACTAAACAATGGCATTCTTTAGATCCATAAAAAAGATATTCGGCTTTTCGCCTGATGATGATATCGAAGAAGATATGGTCATCGAGGCTCGCACATCGTCTGAAGTCGAACGTGCTTCGGCAGAGTCCACTTCCGAAGCTCCATCTGCACCAGCACTTAGCCAACCCGACATAAATACGTTATCTGGGAATATCTTCACTGCCATCATTAAGCTTTTTAACGACTTCCAACCCGATTTCGTAAAGCAATGCCTCGACACCGACGCCCAAAAGCAATATCTGATGAATGCCATTGATTCATCGCTCAGACAGCAACTTGAAGAAGCTACTGAAATTGCCGGACGCATCGGCGTGCAACGATGGGAAGGTGAACGTGAAAAATTGGCTCAAGAGATGGATCAGCTAAAGGGGAAGTACAACCGTATGAAGACCCAGCAGGAAGAATTGCGCAACGCCAAACTCAGTGCCGACCGTCAACGCCGCGCCTTGAACGAACGAATCCATGACCTCGACAATCAAGTGGCAACTCTGGCAGCTGAGAAAGAACAATACGAGCTTGAAAACCGAAGCATGCTCAATAAATTGCGCATCGCAGGCGTCACCGGTACCGTTCCGGGCGCCGATTCCGACTACGATCCGTCAAAAATCGACGAGCTCAACAAAACTGTAACAGAGCTCAAAGCTGAGAATGCCGAGCTTGAAAAAATAAACGAAGAGCTGAAACAATCGAATGCCAGAATCGAGGAAAGAATGTCAACTCTCTCCAATAAGAATATACAACTGGAGAAAGACCTGTCTGAAGCCGACAAAAAAATCGAATTGCTGACATTATCGATAGACCAGGCAAAGGCCAAAGGCCAAATATCCGAAGCCATGCTGAATGAATGGCGCAAAAAGGCCGCAGACTCATCAAGAAAATACGAAGAAGCGCAATCAGAAATAAAATCGCTCAAATCTTCGATGGAAGCAGCGGCTGAAGCACACTCGAAATCTGAAGAGACATTGCGCAAAATGATTGAAGCTACGCGCCAACTCGACAATAAACAGACTACGCCGGACTCTTCTGAATCCTTGGAATCTGACCCGGCCCAACCTTTGGTCATCGAACAAAAGGCCAAGACCGAACCGGCCGAACCGGAATACGCCGCAAACGAATTGCAACCTAAGCCCAAACGTAAACGCGGACGCCCCAAGAAGCCGAAAATATCAGCCATCGACGATATGATTGACAGCACCGACTGGCTTGTGGCACCTCCACTGCCCAAAAAGAAAGATAAGGATGAAGAGAACGACGACTTCGGTTACAAAGCCCCTATCAGAAAATCGCATCCCGACGACGACAAACAGCTATCGTTATGGTAACGACGCCCTTTTATAATATAACCTCTACTGAAAACAATCAAACCCCACCAATATGCATATAATAAAATCAGTTCTTTCTTTGGCTTTGTCAAGCCTTATATCCTTAACAGCCTCAGCTGTGAACGTTTCTGATTTTGCCGATCTCGACAAATACGTAGGTGTACGCTCTTCTGTCTCACCGGCCCCATTCAATTATCTCCAGGATGGCTCGCAATATCTGCAATTGGCCGCTAACGGAACAAAAATAGTGAAAATAGACACACGTACCGGAAACGAAATCGAAACCGTGATGGACGTCAACAATACCCGCGAAAGCAAAATATCGCGAATCGAAGGATACACCCTCAGCCCTGAAGGCACAAAGATACTGGTCTACACCAACCGTCGCAACATATACCGTCATTCATTTGATGCCATATATTATGTTTACGAAATCCGCACGCGGTTACTCAAGCCACTGTCAACTGAATTCGAACGCCAACAAGCACCCCTGTTTTCACCCGACGGCCGTATGGTGGCATTTGCCGCAGCCGACAACAACATCCACTTAAAGAAGCTCGATTATGGCACTGAACTTCCCGTGACCACCGACGGCGAAGTGAATAAAATAATAAACGGAATACCCGACTGGACCTATCAGGAAGAATTTGCCACAGAATCGTCTATGACATGGGCACCCGACAACCTGACACTCTGCTATATTAAATATAATGAGTCTGACGTTCCGATGTTTTCATTCCCTTTATACGAAGGAAGTTGTAATCCTATGACTCGATACGCGCTCTATCCCGGAGCTTTCACTTACAAATACCCTGTCGCCGGACAAAACAATTCGGTTGTTTCCGTACATTCTTATGACGTGGAAACCCGCAAGACCAAGAAGATTGACTTGCCCGACTCCCGAATCGAATACATACCTCGTATAACTTATGCGTTCTCTCCTGACCGACTTATCGTAACAACCCTAAATAGGGCTCAAACACGTATGGAAATGTATTCGGTCAATCCCAAATCCACCGTATCAAAATCGCTTCTCGTAGAAGAATACAAGGCTTGGCTGTCGCCTAAAACTTATGAAAACATCCACTATTATCCGACCTTCTTCGTCATCTTCTCATCGCGTACGGGCTACGACCATCTTTATCGCTATTCTTATGCCGGAGCATTGGAACAGCAGATTACCTCTGGCGACTACGACGTTACCGACTATTATGGTTATGACAGCAAGCGCGATTGCCACTTCTACCAATCGACCGTGTCAGGTGCCATCAACCGCGTGGTAAGCTTCATCGACAAAAAAGGCAAAATCACTGACCTGTCGCCGACCGAAGGCACAGCATCGGCCCGATTCAGCCCCGACATGGCATATTACACGCTTTCCCACAGCACTGCGTTGACCCCTCCGGTCCATACATTGTATAATGCCGCAGGAAAAGAGATTAAAGTTCTCGAAAATAATGCAACATACGCCGCCCGATATGCCAATGCGCCTAAAAAAGAATTCTTTACGATGTCACACGACGGCATAACCCTTAATGGATATATGATAAAACCGGCTGATTTCAATCAATCGAAACGCTATCCGGTCATTATGTATCAATATAGCGGACCGGGCTCCCAGCAAGTCCTAAATCAGTGGGGCATAAATTGGACTTACTATTTTGCGACGCAAGGCTATATAATCATATGTGTCGATGGACGAGGCACAGGCGGACGAGGCCGCGAATTTATGGACGTTGTATACAAAAACCTGGGCCATTACGAGTCAATCGACCAGATAAGCGCAGCCAAATACGCCGCATCGCTCCCCTACGTCGACCCGTCACGAATCGGCATCCACGGTTGGAGCTATGGCGGATTTGAAACATTGATGGCCAGCTCTCAACCCGATGCCCCGTATGCAGCCGCCGTATCTGTGGCCCCCGTGACAAACTGGCGCTATTACGACTCAATCTATACCGAGCGTTATATGCTCACGCCTCAGGAAAATGATGAAGGATACAATATTAGCACTCCTATGAATCTAATTAAGAATGTTCGTTGCCCAATACTGGTTATGACCGGTACGGCTGATGACAATGTCCATTACTTCAATACGGTGCAATATGTGTCAGCCCTCGAAGCAGCCGGTACGTGGTGCGACCTACTTATATTCCCTAATATGAATCACTCAATCAATGGCTGCAATTCATCGAGTGTCGTATACGCACGTATGCTAGACTACTTCAATAAAAATATGAAATAAACACCGATAAAATCAGATTCACAATTCGCCTATGGAACACCAACGACGATTAGACAACGGACACGGAATGCTGCTGCTATGGCTCAATTGGGTCATTGCCACCGGTTCTTTGACATTTCTCGTCATCATATCTCTTGTCGTACCACCTACGATGATGCCAATCATCGCATTCTCGTTAGGGCTTGCCGTCTCATTTTTAGTGCAGCGCAACAGACACGCGCGCATCCCGGTGTGCTATCTCATTCCATTCATCACCGTAAGAATCCTATTTTTCTCCGGAGTCATAATGCTAATAATCAACTTCCTATACGCCAAAGAATTGATTAACCTGCTATTTGACCCTGAGACACTCAATACCGACATTCCGTTCATCACGATGCTAATAATCAACCCGGTGGCAGTGGTGATTACAGCGTGGACGTCTTGGAGGGGGAACAAATATTCGTTTTGCCGCGACTGCCGTCGACGCTACGGCACACCGGCCGAACGAGGATTCCTGGGCATACTTCTCAAACAAGAAAGTGAATATCAAATCAGGTTGCTATTCATCCTGACGCTATTGATAAGCATTGGAGCCTATATATATTATTTGGTGCTTTATATCAACGTGAACCTCAACGTTCCCGACAAGTTCTTTTTCTTCGTAGTTCCAACTCTAATGTTTTTCATTGCTGCCATATTCACCGGCATGCGATATATCGGAATATGGAAATACTACGACCAGAACATCGAAGGAAGCGCAAAACGCCATGGAGCTTCATCGCTCATACGGTTCCTGATAATTTCGGACAATTCAATATGCCTGCGCGTGCCGGAGACTGATCCGGATTTCATATCCGATATGAGCGACAACAAATTCGACACTCCGGCATCTCTTTATATCCCATACCGTAAGGACGTAAGCCTAACGGATGCTGAATTCTATTTTAACGGAATGTCACATCTGTCAGGCGTGAAAATGAGGTTTATGTATTCGAATGTAAGTGCTAATGCCGACTGCAACATATTCCATTTCCTATGCTTCCTCACCAACGAAGAGCAGGAAAAAATAAAAGAAGAGTTCAAATCCTATCAGTTCTTCACATTGCAGCAAGTGCAGCATCTAATAAACATGGGCCTTACGCAACCGTTGCTCAGTGCCGAAATAATCAGGCTGCACACTGTGGCCATGGCCTGGAAAACATACGACCGTGAGGGGCACAAACTCTATAAGATAAAGCACTACCACCCGACGTTCAAACTTCAGGACGTGCATAAATGGGACGTAGACTACAACGACCCCGAATGGTTGTTTGTGGCCGAATGCAATGAAGATATGCCATTTTTCAAACTGAATAAATTCTGGCGCAAATATTTCAATAAAAACAGATTCTAACCAGTCCCATAATATGAGCCAGTTGTTCATCACCGGCCCCACTGCCTCAGGAAAAACAGCCAAAGCCGTGCTTATGGCTAAAGCGCTCGATGGCGAAATCATCAGTGCCGATTCCCGACAGATATACACCGGTATGGACATCGGGACAGGAAAAGACCTCGACGAGTATGACTCCGTCCCATATCATCTGATTGATATCTGCCCGGCTGGATACAAATATAATCTGTATGAATTCTTGCGCGACTATAATAGTGCTCGCATCGAAATCGAAAGTCGCCATAAAAAGCCAATAGTTTGTGGTGGGACAGGCCTATATGTCGAATCCATATTACGAGGTCTGCAACTCCCGGAGGTTCCACCAAATCCCGAATTAAGAGCCGAGCTCTCCACTAAATCGCTCGAAGAACTAACCGAAATTCTTGCATCGGTAAAGACACTGCATAACACCACCGATGTCGACAATGCAAAACGCGCAATTCGTGCAATCGAAATACAAACATACTATGCCAACCACCCGCATTTGGCCGAATTGGCTACCCCCCACCCTGTGACAGATGCGGTGATTGTAGGAATCGACATCGACCGTGAAACTCGGCGCACACGCATTTCGCAACGACTCCGCTCACGACTCGCCGACGGAATGGTCGACGAAGTGAAAGCACTTCTCGATTCTGGAATCAAGCCCGACGATTTAATATACTATGGACTTGAATACAAATTCGTAACGCTCTATCTCACATCGCAGCTCTCTTACGATGAAATGGTTGCACAACTTGAAATTGCCATACATCAGTTTGCAAAAAGGCAGATGACTTGGTTCAGAGGGATGGAACGGAGAGGATTCAACATCAACTGGCTACGATGGGATATGCCTGACAATGAATTCGTGGACAAAGTGAAACAGCTCCTATAATTCATACAAACACATACTGAATTACAATTACAATAATGACGCTCCGATTATATCCCATTATATCCATATTGTTTTTGTGGCTCACACATAACCCAGCCACCGCACAATCAGTGCGTGCATACTTCAATGACATAAAGCAACTGACTGATTCAACACTCCTCTTCCCAATCGACACATCGGCAACCGAAAATGCCATGGAAGTGCGCATCTCATTTCCTATGCACAAAGAAAGTGCCGGAAAACGTCATAACGAAGCTTCAATAATATGGGGAAATCCTGACATAGCGTCCTATTTCTCACTTGATATAACGCCAATTCTGAATGATACCGGAAGTGCATTCGACTCGCCTGCCCTCGACGTGAACGTCACACACCATAAGGGCTCCCAAGTCGAGACACTGTTCAGTCAACGCATAGCCGACGGAATTGCGTCGGGACGCAGCTACAACTCAATCGCGGTTGAACTTCAACAAAATGGCGAAACCAAAATTTATTGTGGAGATAAATATCTGAAACTTGTAGCGTCATTGCAAACCGAAAATCCTTCGCCGGGCACATGGGGATTGCAAGCGAAATCCAACACAACCATCGAAATTGATGACATAGTGATTGAATACACTCCTTCACCCCTCCAAAAGACATCAACCTCATGGACTCCTGAATTGATAAACCAATATCTTGCCAACGCCGACCGGCTTGATTCCATTGAAGGCATTTGGAAATATCTCGACCGTGACACCGACGACCGGCATGCCATATTAGGTGGACGATATGAAGTGGCCATTTTGAAAAACGCCCCTACCGACTCTTACGATATTATATATTTGTCGGGGGCCGAAGTCAATGCTTCGAAATGGCAACCTGGAATGCTCAAAGGACGGTTGATTCCGACTCAATTTGACGAGCATTATGATTTGGTATGGCTGGATTCTAAATTCGAAGAACATACAACCGATATGCACGCGTCAATGTCGCAGGAAGCCATTCTTGAAGTAAATTTCCCTACACTAAAATCTACTCTCCGACTGGCAAAACGCCTCAATCGCCAGCAGTAGGATAATGCACCTCACCCGTCGACACGTCATATGTTATGTTGGTATTTTTAAGCCAAACTTTCACTTGTCCGGCATCACGCGCCACACGATATATACCACCGGCCTCCTCCAGCGAATGGAGATAAACATAAAACTTTTGCGGCAACTGGTCATATACGAATACTTCCGGCAGCACCTCTCCGTTTCCATTCACATCGGTCCATGCACAATCTTTATCAAAAGTCAAAGTGGCTCCATCGCGAATCTGAGCCACATAACCCGATGAAGTTTCACTGACCGAAGATATATATCCATCGGGAAAATAAGTCGTTATGAAGGTCTGAATCCGTCCCGGAAGCTGGGTTATCTCGCTATCGCTACACCCGGAGAACATCATAGTGAAAAATGCCACCAGAAAAACTATATTCAACTTTCTAATCATATCATTCAATTTAAATGTACAAATCCTTTTAAATACAGAACGAAATCAACCTCTGTTATGTTCGCTCCCAGACACTTGGATTAACAACTGAATTGCATCATTTTTATACTACATTTGCATTCTGTAACACCATTTGTGAGTAAATTTGCACTCGAAATGACGCACTTACTACACCTATCATATACTAAGAGTCCGATGAAACGGCAATTGGCATCATTGGCCATACCGATTTTCATCGAGACGTTGCTTATAATGACACTTGGGGCGGTAGACACGGTGATGCTCAGCCGACACAGCGACTCAAGTGTAGCGGCGGTAGGCGTGGTTAATCAGATTATAATGCTGTGTTTCTTAGTGTTTGAAGTAATAAACCTCGGAACGTCAGTGCTGTGCTCGCAATACATCGGAGCAGGAATGCGAAACAGGCTGTTCACCGTAATATGGGTAGCATTGGGCATTAATCTCGTTTCGGGAGCAATGATAAGTTTAGTACTATACACATTCAATTCGTCAATATTGACAGCCATGGGTCTTGACGACACGATGCTGTCGGACGGCACAGTATACATGCGCATCGTCGGAATCGCTGCCTGGGTACAAGCTATGTCGATGACCATATCCGCCACTCTGCGCGCATGCAACAAAGCCGTCTATCCAATGATAGTTGTAGGAATCGTAAATATAATCAACATCTTTGGCAACTACACACTCATATTCGGAAAATTCGGAATGCCGGCACTCGGTGTAGAAGGCGCAGCCATAGCCACCGCCGGAAGCCGCACTATCGCAATGGTGCTGCTTTTCATAATACTGTTCCGCACCGTGGTCAAAGGCCTGACATGGAAACTCAACGTACGTAAAGCCATCCACGAATTGCGCAATTTATTAAAAATAGGTTTGCCCTCGGCAGGTGAACAACTTTCATACAGTTCATCGCAAATAGTGATAACCTATTTCATAAATATGCTGGGGGTAGAAGCATTGGCAACCCGCACTTATACGGTGAACATCGTTATGTTCTGCTATTTATTCTGCATAGCGGTCTCACAAGGAGGTGCCATATGCATAGGCCATCTTGTTGGCAAAGGCAAAGTGAAAGGTGCCTACTCTTTGGGACGATACGTGATGCGGCTAGCCACTATCGTCACCGTATCGCTAACCATTCTAACTGCCTGCTTCGGTCACATTATATTTGAACTTCTGACCCAGAATCAAGAGATAATAAGATTAGGCACCACGATTCTATTCATCGACATCGCCGTCGAGACAGGACGAGCCATAAACATATACGCCACCAATGCTTTGCGAGCCACGGGCGATGTGAATTTCCCATTCTACGTAGGACTCGGAGTCATGTGGAGCATCGCCGTCGGTGGTGGATTCGTAGTCGGCATTCTATGCGGAGCCGGCATAATCGGAATGTGGTCGATGTTTGCGCTCGACGAAAATATAAGAGCCATAATATTCGTAAAGCGCTGGAACAGCTTTAAATGGGCCGGCAAAGCATTTACCAAATAACATTATTATCAAAATGACCCCATATATAAACATACCGAATATGACTTTACAACTCATCAAATACTCCAGACTTCTGACTGCAATAATATTGTTGGTGATAATTCACGGCAATGCCCATGCACAGGCCGACAATAGCGACAACGACGACAACGACCCATATATCAACCTTGTGGGCGAAGCCGACGAAGCGATAGCAAAGGAAGATTGGGCTACAGCCGACCGACTCCTGACTCAAGCGATAAAACTGCGCCCAGGCAACCCGACCAATGCGATGCTCCTGTCGAACCTCGGCATCATACGCTTTTATGCCGGCCGCGACTCATTGGCACTGGCCACTCTAAACGATGCCGTTGAACTGTTTCCATCATCGACAAGGCTTTTGGCCAATAGAGCCCAAGTGCTGTCGGCCCTCAGATATGAAAAAGAGGCATTCGCCGACTACACTAAAATCATCGAGCTCGATTCCACTCTAGTCGAACCCCGGTTTTACCACGCAATGATTGCAATGAGAGCTGCCGATATGGCAACTGCCGAAGCCGACTTGAAAGCGTTGGAGCGGCAACATGCCGACCATCGACTCACCCACATCGGCCTGGCCACATTTTATAGTTCGACTAACCAGCATCAAAAAGCAATTCCCTATTTCACAAAAGTACTTGAAAAAGAAAAAGAGCCTGAATATTATGGCGCACGAGCCCTTTGCTACATACTCACCGACCAACTGAACGAAGCGTCAACCGACATTGCCGAGGCACTGAAGATAGACCCATCACTACCCGAAATATACCTCTATCGCGCATTATTAAACCAACGCCGGTTCCGTCCTGACGATGCTAAACGCGATGCTAAACGCGCCATAGAGCTTGGCGCCAACAAACGCCAAGTGAAGTCGTTGATTGGCGATTTATAACGACACCTGCTAAAATCGAACCATTTCGAAGCAAATCAAACTTATATTGCAACAAATTTGTTTAGATTAAACACGAATTATTGAGGATTTTTCGTACATTTGTACGCGTGTATATATTTAAATGTCTAACAAATAACATTTTTCAAGATGAATACTGATAGTATTGGCTCTTGGGCCGGCCTCGTTTGGCAGGCACTCAATGAAGCAGACGTCCTTGGATGTAAGCAGATCAAAAAAATCACAAAACTCAAAGAAAAAGAACTTTACACTGCCCTTGGTTGGCTGGCACGTGAAGGGAAAATCAGCTTTGAAGAAAGCGCTGAAGATAAAGAATTGCTAATTCGCTTGATTCAAGGTTAATTGAAACGACTGATATTCACCATATGGCTTTAGCTATATTATGGATATAAAACTACTCTGAGGCTCGGAGCTATTTCCGGGCCTTTCTACTACACTTAATAGATATGACCGACAGCGGAATCGTAATAAAGAACACCGGCAGCTGGTATGTGGTCCAGAACAATGACGGACGCCTATTCAACTGTAAAATCAAAGGGAACTTCAGACTAAAGGGCCTAAGGACCACTAATCCCGTAGCCGTAGGTGATATGGTGGAGCTCCGTATCAACCCCGACGACACAGCTTTCATAACAGCCATAGCACCTCGACGCAACTATATAGTGCGCCGGGCAAGCAATCTGTCGAAAGAAGCGCACATCCTGGCTGCCAATATCGACCAGGTATGCCTGATTGTCACATTGTTTCATCCCACTACCTCCACCACGTTCATCGACCGCTTTCTGGCTACGTCAGAAGCCTATCGAATTCCGGCCACCATAGTTATAAATAAGATTGACCTTCTCGACTCCGAAGAGTCAAAGGAATATCTTGAAGCCGTCACATACCTCTACGAATCAATCGGCTATAAGGTGCTTCACACGTCTGCCGCATCAGGTAAGGGCATTGAACCACTCCGGAAAGAACTTTCAGGAAAAATCACTCTGCTGTCAGGAAATTCGGGCGTTGGGAAGTCATCGATAATAAACGATTTGATTCCGGACGCAAAACTGCGCACCGCTGCCATATCTGACATCCACGACACCGGAATGCACACAACCACATTCTCGGAAATGTATGCCCTTCCCGACGACGATGGTGGCGGACGGATAATAGACACTCCGGGGGTGAAAGGATTCGGCACAATCGATTTCGACCGAAATGAAGTGTCGCATTTTTTCCCCGAAATATTCAAGACGGCTCAGGAGTGTCGATATGGCGACTGCACCCACACCCACGAACCTGGATGTGCCGTGCGCGCCGCTCTTATCGACAATCGCATCGCCCAGTCGCGTTATGCCTCATACCTCAGCATATTAGACGATGTGTCGTCTACCGACAAGTATCGCAAAGCATTCTGACGTCCAACAACATAAACATCAAACGAAAACAGTCGCCTCAAAAATTCAGACATCCGTTGTCAACCGTAACGGATTTTTACGTAACTTTGCAGCTTGATTTTAATAAACGTTAAAAATCGGATGACTATTCCGATAATGTATTACATTAACCTGCAAGATTATGAATTTTTCAGGCCCTATCGATTTCAGGCCGAAATTATTTTCGGCACTCACACATTACTCTGCCTCAAAGTTTAAGAATGATTTAATAGCCGGTATAGTGGTAGGCATAGTGGCGTTGCCATTAGCCATTGCATTCGGCATAGCGAGTGGCGTAAGTCCGACAATCGGCCTAATCACCGCCATTATCGGCGGCTTCCTCGTATCGGCATTCGGCGGTTGCTCTGTGCAGATAGGGGGCCCGACCGGAGCCTTCATCATCATCGTCTACAACATCATTGCCACTCACGGGCTTCAGGGCCTTGCCATAGCCACGTTCATGGCCGGTTTGATATTGGTGCTGTTGGGCGTATTTCATCTCGGCACGGTGATAAAATTCATTCCCTATCCAATTGTAGTTGGTTTCACCGCAGGTATTGCCCTGACCATATTCTCCACACAGATAAATGACTTTTTTGGACTTGGCATCACTGACATCCCAGGCGACTTCCTGTCAAAGTGGATGGTTTACATCCGCAATTTCGGAGACATCGATATGCCTACACTCCTTGTGGGCATAGTGTCGCTACTGATTATAATCGTAGCGCCCAAGATATCGAAAAAACTCCCGGGAGCGCTCATTGCCATAATAATAGTCACTACCGGAGTGTATTTTCTGAATACGTTGATGCCCGACATCCACATCCAGACAATCGGCGACCGGTTCGGCTCTATGCCTACCGACATCCCGCAACCTCACGGCTTCACCCTCAATATGGCCACGATAAACAACCTCTTGCCATCAGCATTTACCATCGCCATACTTGGCGCTATTGAGTCATTGCTGTCGGCCACGGTGGCCGACGGTGTAACAGGCTCGCGCACGAACAGCAATACGGAGTTAATCGGCCAAGGCATAGCCAACGTAATAGTGCCATTCTTCGGAGGCATCCCCGTAACCGGGGCCATAGCACGTACGATGACCAACATCACCAATGGCGGACGCACACCCGTGGCCGGCATAGTGCATGCCGTAGTGCTGCTCCTGATTTTCTTATTCCTAATGCCGCTCATCAATCTGGTTCCAATGGCATGTCTGGCAGCCGTACTGATAATGGTGTCATACAATATGAGCGGTTGGCGAACGGTAAAAGCAATATTCAAGAACCCGAAGAGCGACATATCAGTGCTTATCGTAACATTCCTGCTTACAGTGATATTCGACCTGACAATCGCCATAGAAATCGGCCTGCTTCTTGCCATAATCCTGTTTCTCCAACGAGTTATGGAAAACACCCAGATACGCGTATACAGCCAGCAACTTGATGTGGCCGAAGGTTCAGAATCAACAACCCATGAAATTCTGAACGTCGAACGCGGTGTTGAGGTCTACGAAATCGACGGCCCGTTCTTCTTCGGCGTGGCCACCAAATTCGACGAGCTCATGCGCACCTCGATGGTCGACAAACCTATCGTCAGAATAATCCGTATGCGCAAAGTGCCATTCATAGATGCCACAGGCGTGCATAACTTGGAGATACTCATAAAATCATCACAATCCGAAGGTATCCATGTGGTGTTGTCAGGCGTAAACGAAAACGTGCATAAAGTACTGGAACAAGCGCAAATAGAGCGGCTGGTAGGTGAAGACCATATATGCGACCACATAACCAAAGCCGTAGCTATGGCCAACAATATTGTCAACAAGATAAATACCAGAGGAAATATTCGTTAAAATAGCGTGTATAAAAATACATATTTTATCGTATTTTCACTTATATGTTTTTTGTTGGAAAAAAAATCATAATTTTTATTTGCCATATTGTATTTTTATATTACCTTTGTGGCGTTTTTGAAGCTAAAAAATTGTTTTATTTATTTAATCAAAAGGAAATGAAAAAGTTAGTTTTATTACTCGCTGTCGTATTCAGCGCATCTCTCTACTCTTGCGGTTCTTCTGAAAAGGCTGAAGCTGCTAACGACTCTGCTGCTGTTGTAGAAGAAGTTGTAGAAGAAGTTGTAGCTGTTTCTGATTCAGTTGCCGCTGACTCTGTTGCTACTGACTCTGTTGCTGCTGAGTAATTTAGAGCTTGAAAATACTCTAAGACATCAGGCAGGAGGAAAACCGGGTTTTCTTCCTGCTTTTCATTTTTATTAACCTACGATTTTTCAGCAATACACCCTTTGTTTATCCCATGAAACCATCATTTAAATTAGGATTACTCCCACGTATCCTCATTGCCATCGCATTAGGTATCGGCATCGGATTCATAGCCCCAATGTGGGTGGGCCGCATATGCGCAACATTCAATGAAGTATTCGGACAGTTCCTCGGATTTCTAATTCCGCTCATCATAGTTGGATTCGTAGCTCCTGCCATTGGCGATATAGGCAAATCAGCCGGGAAAATGCTCGTGGCCACGGCTGCGTTAGCTTATGGAGCCACTCTTTTTGCCGGCTATCTCTCATATTTCACAGGCACGGCATTGTTTCCATCCCTAATTTCAGCCGAACCGGCAGCATCGGCACTGGAAAACGGAGCAAAGACTGTGATTGAGCCATTTTTCTCTATGCCTATACCGGCTCTGATGCCCGTAATGACCGCACTCGTACTGGCCTTTATGGTTGGATTGGGCATAGCATATCTGCCTTCGGGGCGGGCTCTGCGAAATGGAGCCGACGAATTCCGCACGATAGTGGAAAAAACGATAAGCGCCGTAGTGATACCGCTACTGCCCTTCTACATATTCGGAATATTCGTGAATATGACCATTGTAGGCGAAGTGGCGATAATATTGTCGACATTCGTTAAAATCATAGTCATAATCTTCATATTGCATGTGTTCATTTTAGTTCTGCAATACTGCATCGCATCGCTGTTTGCACGTCGCAATCCATTCAAGATGCTCGGCACAATGATGCCGGCTTATTTCACGGCACTCGGCACCCAATCATCGGCGGCCACCATACCGGTCACGCTCAAACAAGCCATAAAGATGGGCGTAAGCGAGGACGTGGCAGGATTCGTGATTCCGCTGTGCGCCACCATACATATGTCGGGCAGTACGCTCAAAATTGTGGCATGTGCACTCGCCATCATGATAATGCAAGGCATGCCGTATGACATCGGGTCGTTCAGCCAATTCATAGCCATGCTTGGCGTCACCATCATTGCCGCCCCAGGAATCCCGGGAGGCGCGATAATGGCTTCCCTCGGCCTGCTGACATCCATATTAGGCTTTTCGGAGACTCAAAATGCACTTATGATCGCACTTTATATAGCTATGGATAGCTTTGGAACGGCATGTAACGTCACCGGCGACGGAGCTTTGGCTGCGATAATCGACCGCTTCTTTGGGAAAAAAATCAAAAAAACATCTTAAAAGCTGCAATTTTTAAGGACATCGAGCATCTAATAAATAAAACAAACCTATCAACCAATGGATATCATACAAGTAGAAAACGTTTCTAAAGCATTCACCGGACACGTAGCGCTCGACAACGTGTCGCTTGCCGTGCCAGAGGGGTCAGTATACGGAATTCTTGGGCCGAACGGTGCAGGAAAGACCACACTTATCAGGATCATAAATCATATCACTGCCCCCGACTCCGGTCGAGTGCTGTTCAACGGACACCAGCTTACGCAGAACGACGTGGCACTCATGGGTTACCTGCCCGAAGAACGCGGCCTGTACAAAAAAATGAAAGTAGGCGAACAAGCCATATTCTTTGCCCGTCTAAAAGGCATGTCGAGAGCCGAGGCCATACGCAATCTGAAGCAATGGTTCGACCGCTTCGAGATAAGCAGCTGGTGGAATCGAAAAGTTGAAGAACTGTCAAAAGGCATGGCGCAGAAAGTGCAATTCATCGTCACCGTGCTTCATCATCCAAAATTGCTCATATTCGATGAGCCATTCTCGGGCTTCGACCCCATAAATGCCAATCTGCTGCGCGACGAAATATTGCATTTGCGCGACGAAGGAGCCACCGTTCTATTCAGTACCCACAATATGGGCTCAGTTGAAGAGATATGCGACTCCATAACTCTCATCAACGATAGCCACAACATATTGTCGGGCAAAGTAGACGACCTGCGACGGCAATACAGCGATGGGCGCTATACACTGACCTTCACCGGCGACGAGCAAAAATTGATGGAGACACTGCTGCCCATCGCCTCCGAATTCTCGACCGCTGATGCCCCTCACGGACGCAGGAGCCTTAATCTGCACATAGCACCCGACACCAAGCTACGCGACGTAATAGCGATCGCCAACGACCAAGTGGAATTGGCTTCGGTCAACGAGTCCATCGCTTCTATGAACGACATTTTCATACGAACAGTCGAAAACTACAACAAACAACGCTAAACCGCTATGAAATCAAATATAGGAATAATCATACGCCGTGAATTTATGGAGCGCGTAAACAAAAAAAGCTTCATAATTACCACATTACTTATGCCGATACTGATGCTTGCCCTTATGGCGGCCCCAGCTCTCATAATGACATTCGTCGGAGGCGACGAAAAGTCAGTGATCATAGTGGACGAAACCGGCTTCATCGGTAAAAACATGGAGAGCGACGACGAAACCCAATTCATCGTAACCGACCAGCCACTCGAAGCCGCACTAAAAGACACTGAAGCAAACGCAATAGTGTATCTGCCGGCAAATATCGCAGACGGAACCCAGCAAATCCAATTCTACTCCAACGGAGCGTCTTCACTCACACTCGAGTCGAACATCTCGCGTCAGGTAAATTCAATAATCGAAGGTGAACGACTGAAGAAATATAATATCGAAAACCTTGACCAGATTCTTGATGAAGTGCACAGCGACGTGCAGATACAGACATTCCGCAACGACAGCGACAATCCCGACAACGAACGTGCCTCGTCGACCGGACTGAGCTACGTGCTGGGGTTTGCACTGACGTTCCTGCTCTACATGTTCCTGCTCCTTTACGGGCAAATGGTGATGACAAGCATCATCGAAGAAAAGAACAACCGAGTGCTTGAACTCGTGGTGTCGTCGGTCAAGCCTACGCAACTGATGCTTGGGAAAATATGCGGCATCGGACTCGTGGCCGTCACCCAGATAGTGATATGGGGCATTCTGTTGGCTGCAATGGCTGCATTCGTCATGCCGGCTATACTGCCGACCGAAGTCGCAGCCGACCTAACAGCAATGAATGCTGGCCAACTCGACGTGACACAAGCTTCAATTGACACCGACTTCCTTCAGGCTCTGTCGATAATAGGGAACGTGAACTACATCTTGGGGTTATTCGGATTGCTCATTCTATTCCTAATTGGCGGATTCATGCTCTATGCGGCAATATATGCGGCCATCGGATCGTCGGTAGACAACATACAGGACGCCGGACAACTCCAGTCGATAGTGGTATTCCCCATAATCTTCGGAATGATTTTCGGAATGACATCGGCCAACGACCCAACATCGTCACTCGCATTCTGGATGTCGATGATTCCATTCACATCGCCAATGGTGATGATGGCCCGAATACCTTTCGGCATCCCGTCGTGGGAAATATGCCTGTCGCTCGCAATACTCGTGGTTTCGTTCTTCGCAATGATATGGGTTGCGGCAAAAATATACCGCGTCGGCATATTCATGTACGGCAAAAAGCCTACGTTCAAAGAGCTAATACGCTGGGCTCGATACAAATAAAGTTCAAAACACCGAATAGGCCACAATCGGCATCGCTAACTTTTGGCGATGCCGATTGTTATTTGATACAGACAGTTGTGAAAGCAGTCAAACACATTACTATAATCATTAAAATGTTAAAAGCGTGGAATTTTACGATAAATTTTAGTATCTTTGCACGCTTAAATCTCAGATAACGCAGATGAGACAATTAAAAATCACCAAATCAATCACCAACCGCGAAAGCGCGTCGCTTGACAAATACCTCCAGGAAATCGGCCGTGAAGAGCTAATTTCGGTAGAAGAAGAGGTCGAACTCGCGCAGCGCATTCGTCAAGGCGACCAACGTGCTCTCGAAAAGCTGACCCGCGCAAATCTTCGCTTCGTTGTGTCAGTGGCAAAACAGTACCAGAACCAAGGACTCAGCTTGCCCGACCTCATCAATGAAGGAAATCTCGGCTTGATTAAAGCAGCGCAAAAATTCGATGAAACACGAGGGTTCAAATTCATTTCCTACGCCGTATGGTGGATTCGCCAATCAATTCTTCAGGCACTCGCCGAACAATCGCGCATCGTAAGGCTTCCGCTCAACCAGGTGGGTTCTCTGAACAAAATCAGTAAGGCACTGTCGAAATTCGAGCAGGAGCATGAACGACGCCCTTCGCCCGAAGAGCTTGCCGAACGACTTGACGTACCGGTGGATAAGATTGCCGATACGCTCAAGGTCTCAGGTCGCCACATTTCAGTGGACGCTCCATTCGTTGAAGGAGAGGACAACAGCTTGCTCGACGTGCTGACGAACGACGACTCCCCAATGGCCGACTCGACACTTACGCAAGAGTCGCTTTCGAAAGAAGTGGACCGCGCTTTACGCCAACTCCACGAACGCGAACGTGAGATCCTGAAAATGTTCTTCGGCATCGGATGTCAGGAAATGACCCTTGAAGAGATTGGCGCCAAATTCGATTTGACACGCGAACGTGTGCGCCAGATTAAAGAAAAGGCTATCCGCAGACTTAAGGGACAGAAAAGCCGGTTGCTAAAAACTTACTTGGGACAATAAAGTCCGGAAAACTAAAAAATGTTGACGGGGAATGCGTTTTGATTCAATGCATTCCCCGTCGCCATTCTTAGTTTATGATAGGATAAGATATCACTTTCGCCGACGTAGGACGACTATGATGACGCCGACAACGAGAACTAACGCCAAAGCCGATATTACGATTATCTTAGTCAATCCGCTGTCAGTGCCCAGACTCTCTTCTTCAAAAGGATTGCCTTCAAGATATTCTCCATCAGCAATCATCTGAAGAGCCCGGTTAAGAATGACATCGCCATCGGTAAACGCAATTTCTTCGTAAGAAATAGGAACATACACATCAGGCACTACACCTCGACTATGAGGCAAACGCGGAGATTCAGTTTCATCGAAAACGAACTTAACAAACGGAAGACGCCATATTATCGACGAATGAGGCAAACGTATGTTTATGAATTTAATGGCGGTCATATAGCCATACGCAGTCTGGGTCTCACGCCCGATAACCACACCCCTATTGGCACGCATGACATTTCCGGGGAAAATCGTGGCGGCAGAAGCGGAGTGTTCATTCACCAGCACATATAATTTGCCACCATAAGCCGTGACCGAATCGGGCATAATCACGAACTCATTCTCCTCGGAATATAGCCCTTCAAGCCCCTTTCGCTCAACATAATCATCGCCAAAGATATCCTCATCCACCGATGCATAATTATCGGAATGAGACATCGAAGAGAATCGATGACGATTAACTTTATTGAATTGACGCAGTGTAGCGTAGGGCCTGTCGCTACAATATGACAGAATCTTTGATGCAACATCCATACTACCTCCAGAATTGTTACGTACGTCGACAATCAGATGAGGTGTATTCAGATTTTCATGAATAAAATCACGTATGCTATCTATCGATACATCGTCGATGAAGAATGTTGACAAACCGATATATGCCGTGGAATCATTCAACATCTTAAGATCGAAATTCTTGCCACGGTAATAATTGATAAGCGCAAAATTATACATATTAGGTTTGAGCACCACACGTTCGCCGTTCCATTTGTGCCGGTTGACTCTCAATGTGTCGCCGTTATCGAATGTCACCGTATACCCCCTGTCGTCAGCGACACCGGGTGTATTGGAAATATAAGTAGACGTGAGGTATATCAACTGATGATATTTCAAATAATCTTCAACATTTGCATCGTAGCCGCCAACGAAGCAAGCCACTTTATGCAAAAGCGAATCGACACTCATGCCATCGACACTTACCACTTCACGATTTAGATAGTCAGCAAAATCCTCGGTGGCCTTAACCACACGTATTCCATCGCCTACACGTCCGATGTCAAAATCCCAATACTCAATGTCGCCGATTCGCCATGCCGGCCAAAATGAAATATGCGAGTCATGGACCATACCATCAGTACGCCTCATAAGGGTCATAAAATCCTCCATACTGATTGTATCCTTCAACAGCTCAAGCTGCTCACGGCGATATGCCTCAAATTCATCAAGCGTCATATGTTCATCGAGCGAAGGATAACAGTCGATAATGGCGTCCATAATGATATTAAAATCTTCCTTTGCCTGCTCCGGAGAAAGAGATTTCACCTGCACCAGCGGCTCGGGCTCCTTAAATGTGGATTTCAAACCAAACGGCGTCATAGGATCGGCGACTTTACTTTTATTTTGGACCTGTACCATAATAGACGGCTCGGGAACATTTTTATAGCTGTAACGCATAGTGCCGAGCTTTTCGCCTTTCTTAACGGTTTCGCCCGACCGAAATTGCCGGTCAAGTTCCAAGCCATATATAATTATCTGCCGGCCATCAGAATCTTTAATAGCGATTGAATGCGACACATATTGGGGTTTTATATCGCCAACCGAGCCCTTTGCAAATTCATTACGCTCCGTATAGAAATCGCGGGACATATCGACACCAGAAGAACGCACGGTAACCAAATTATCGAAATATGAGAGAAAAATGTGGTCCACCTTACCATCGAACGGAGCCACTATTTCGTCACCTTCTTTGCCTCCGATAAAGAGACCGCTAAAATTCAGCTCTTTATCAATGTAGTTTTGTGGAGAGTACAATACATTGCTTCCGGGAGTCATTCCGGATACGGGCCACTGCCATTGCTGGTCCATTGCCATTGCAGAGACAAAGAACAAACCGATAAAAACTGAAATGCAGCGTTTCATAACCTAAATCTTATTGGCATTGTATATGATACGTTTACCGGCTTACCATCTTTCCGTCCGGGCTTGAAATCGGGCATTTTACCTATAATCCTCAAGGCTTCGGCATCAAGTGCCGAAGAAACCGATTTAATCACTTCGGCATCGCCTACCTTACCGGTGGCGTAGACTACAAATTTCACCACTACCGTGCCTTGCTCGTTCTTTTCCATACATTCAGCCGGATAGTTCATATTCTCACTTAAAAAATTCGACATACCGGCAACCCCTCCGGAGAATTCAGGCGTAACATCTGGTGTTGAATAAACCGAATCGGCAAATTCAGTAGAGCTTACAACCGGCTCTTTGCCATCAACCGAATTTTGACTAACTTTGCCGTCGGAAAATGAGTCGGATGACACGATGGCATTGACAACCGACTTAGCGGAGTCGGAACCATAGGCCATAAACACGAGTGCCATCGCAGGCACCAAGGCTAGCGCCCTGATACGGACGATGCCTTTTGAACGTTTTTTCATCATTTGATTAATACGTAGTTTAATTGAACTATTATTGATACTGTTGGCGATAGACTGGAACCTGGAGCCAACAGTTTTTTCTATTAAAAGCATCTGATAATCGACACGTAGCACGCTATGTGAAGCCAATACCCGGGAGTCGGCCAAGAATTCATGCTGCAGTTGAAGTTCACGACGGATGAGCCACGAGAACGGACTATACCATGTGAAGGCCGACACACACTGCATCAACAACAAATCAATCCAATGACCTTGGTCAAGATGGGCCATTTCGTGAGCCAAAATCATCTGAGCATTGTTTTCATAGTCGTTAAGCGACATCACTATGTATCGGCCCCAAGTGAAAGCCCCCAACGATGAATCGTCGTGGATGTAGACTCTACGTCCATAAAATTCAACGGGCCGACTGCGACGAACCACAGCAGCCAATCGCCTCAAAGACGCGACATACTTTATCAACACAAACGCTATGCCTGCCACATATAGTATCGAAAGAAATCGAAAAGTCTCGACCGACTGCGTGGAGATGTGGACTTCGACCTTCGGCAAAGCCACATCATGCACATCCAGCGGAATTGTCGAAACAGTCTCGACTGAATGGTGACGAATAAGCTGAAAAGCCGGAGCCACAACCGATACGACGACAACGAACAACAGCAAAAAACGATTGAAGGAATAGTGGGTAGTGCGCGCCAAAGCAATGCGGTAGACCGCCCAAAGCATCATCAGCAAGAGGCTCGTGAACATCGAATATATAAGCATCAACTTCATCTGATTCGAGAATTAAGTTATTCTTTGCCATCCGACGCATTGTTGCAGCGTACGATTTCGATAAGCTCGGCAATTTCAGCATCAGTCAGACGCTCCTCTTTCACGAGAGTGCTTATGACACCGGACAATGAATTGTTGAAATATCGCTTCACTACACCGCGAAGAGTCAGGCCTGAGTAATCGTTACGAGTGACGAGCGGAGCATAGCGGTAGCTCCCGCCAATCTTTTCGTGAGAAACGTAACCTTTCTGCTCCAACAGTCGTATGAACGTAGAAACGGTGTTGAAGTGCGGCTTCGGGTCGGGATAGCTTTCGACCAATTCGCGCACATACATAGGCCCATTTTCCCAGAGCTTATTCATCAATTCTTCTTCTTTATCGGTGAGTGGCTTCATAACTAAAACTTTTAGTTCGGAGGCAAATTTAAACTAAAGTTTTTAGTTGCGCAAATTATTTTAGAATTTTCCCAAAATAATTCATCAATAAAAGATGTTGAAAAAGCGAGTGAAAACGGGCGGAAAGGAGAACCGTCAGCGAACGAATTTCACCGTACGCGTGCGGCCACCGATGTTCCAGCGGAGCACATAGATTCCACCAGCCAAAGAGGAAACGTCGACCGACGGCTGAACGGGAAAGTTCAGAACCAACGAGCCATCAACTGAATATATTTCGGCCGAACCGACGAGGGGCACATCACCATAAGCGATAAACCGCAACGTGGCACAAGAGCGATCATACGTAACGGCATAATCGGCATCAGACTCCCCTACCGAGCCTATTGAGGAAGAGTGTTTAGGCGAGTCCTTAATGAATAGCCACTGACGAGTGGGCTTAGACAGATTGCCCGAATCGTTATTCCACGAGATTACAGGATTTGCGTCATCAGAGCTACCTCCGGAGTTGTTCCAAGCCAGGTCGGTCAACCTATTGACCACTACGCAAACCGTGTCGGCATTGATGGAACAAATGCTCCACTGCTGACGCATATCGGAATCGTCAATCGCGCTCAATCCAAGGGATGTGCCGGCGGTGAATGACGAGCCCGCCTTCGGAGCGTTGTCAGTGATGGCAAGGCCGCTCCGGGCATCGACAATGCGATAATACCCGGCATCGGAACATGGCTCGACGGACCATCGAACTTCGTCGTCGCCGTCAGGATTACACCTAAGCCCTACAAAGCTCTCGCCGATGGCTCCGACGGCGATGGAATTGCCCTTATTCAGAATTCGATAGTAGAATGCTTCATCAGCTTCAAACTCAGCACGGGGCGCTTCACCAACAAAAACAGAGCTGAGGAAGGCGAAATGGTTGTGTAGGAACGTCTTGAGATAGTCGACACCTTGCATATACGTGCTGAACAGGACTATTTCATTATATACCCTATCGGATAGAGGCCATATAGAGAAATTGAGCTGCTGCGAACGGTCGACCGCAACGGCCATACTGTCGATATACGACATTACATGTGATTCGAAACCCCGGTCGATACACTCTTTCCAATGCCGCGCTATGAGGTTGACGAACCAGGGGTCGGTCCACATACGGCCAACCCAAAGCCCTGTCATATCAGCAGTGCCGAAGGCCCAATCGCGCATCAGGGCGTGTGTCACATCGCCAATGCGATTGCAATTGTTGAAGGCGATATCGTAGTCCCAAAGCGGGCCCCAATAGAGCTTAGAATCGTCTTTTTGCTTGTACATATTAGTGCTCCAGAAGCCATCGACATTGGCCGTAAGCTCAGTGGAAATATACCAGCTTGCCAATGTAAGGGAATCGACATACTGACGATAGCCATTTTGAGGGTGCATATAATCAGATGAGAACAGCGCATCTTCAAACTTCTGAAAATAAGACGCTATGTATTGACGCTGCGAAGGAGCAATTATGTCATCGTCGGGCGACTTGATTGATACCGGAACACCGCGTGAAGTGCGAAACCAAGCAGGCTCATAAGGAGCCAAGCCATCGACCTCAAGGAGATAACCACCAGTGATGTTCGATGTTGCAGTCACAGGAGCATCCTGTTCAGTGATTTCGACACGTTTTTTACGGACTTCAATCTGATCGGAAATCTGATAGTTGCCTTGATATTGACCATTAAATACCAAGTCGACAAACTGGGCGGCGGCCGTAAAAGGCTGTCCGGCAAAAGAGCCGATACAAGAAGCGACCGCATTTCGAATCAGAGTTTTGTCGGCATAATTTGCCAAAAGAGTCCAGCTTTTAGCCTTCGCCCTATCGGGGCCAAGCAATTCGACTTTTGAATCGAATTTAATGCGATAAGGCTTTTTAGGCATACTCCATGTGGAGTTACCACGCCCTCTTATGCCAAGAGCATCGTATGTCCTGACACCGTTTTCATCGACATAGTGCAAGGTGGCCCGCACATAATTGTATTTGTCGGAAACGGGACGATGCCCCTCGGTTTCGATATAAACAGTGGGAAGATTGGTAAGTTGCCGATAAGTCTGTTGTGCAACAGCTTTAAGTGCAACAGCCATTATAAGCGAGACAAGGAGAGCATGGATTCTCATACAATCATCGGAGTTAACGGAATAGGTGATGAACTATCATATGCATCATCATCTACAAAGATATGCAATAAAATCAGAACATGCAACCCGTAGAAACCGTGCGACGCTTTTAAATAAAAGCAACGTAGCAGCCATTACCTGTCAGGCCAAACACTGTTTAGTTAAAAAAAACTATTTTTGCCGAAAGGTGTAACAAAACGGGGCCTTTGCGCGTCATATATACAGAAGCCCACAAAAATATGGGCTAAACGCTTCAAAAAATAATTAGACATATAATAGACATATATGCGGGCAACATCCGGGATGGATGTTGCCCGCAGCTTTTATATGCACATAACGCGTTTATGCAGAATCGACGGAGAATGCCACAGGACTAAAAACCAACGATTTCAATGTACTCTTGCTACCTTTTTGGCTGACCGGGCTTGTCGCGCCGCGGAGTGAGGGACTCGGACGGCGGATAGTTCACGTTTCAGCTCTCGCGAGGGCAGCTGCCGCTTAAGACACTGTCTTTAGTGGATGGGGG